>QZKI01000108.1 GCA_003598055.1 Candidatus Abyssobacteria bacterium SURF_17
AGTGAAATTGAAGGGAGTCTACTCAAGTCAAATTTCAAGACCTGACCCCAAAGCGTTCAATCCACTCTTCCCCACACTGTTCGCACACTTTGGCGGGCACGTTTCGCACGACCACGACGCCAAAACCTAAATCTACGCTATAGAGAACGCGCCCGTCCTTCTTGCGCCCTCCACAGATCGGACACAGGCTCGCGCTCTTTGTCCTTTTCATTTCTTCCTCCTCGCGGGACAATCTTTGCGCAGGCATCACGTCGCGTCAAATTGAAGGGCGCCTCTCGCCTTTCGCCTCAATTCGTAATTCGTGTTCCAAAGCTTTCTTTGGTGCTTGGTTGTGCTGTAGAGCCGGCTTTACAGGGCTCGTCGTAGCAGGTATACTTTTTACAATGAACTCGGGCGCAGCGACCCGTTGTGAACTCGCATGTCTGGAGTTTCACGTCCTCAACAGTGCACAGGCAGTCCACAACAATGGAGGGAGGACCATGGAAAACATCATTCCGAAACTGCAGGAGTGGGTCGCGCTTTACGGAGTAAGGGCTCTGGTTGCCATTATCATTCTCGTCGTCGGGCGCTGGATCGCGAAGATGCTCAGAAATCTAGTGGAACGAATGATGCGAAAGAGAGAGGTGGAACCGACCATCGTCTCTTTCGTCGGCAACCTTGTCTACGTTGCGTTGCTCGTCTTCGTCATCATAGCGGCCATAAATCAGATTGGCGTGCAAACCAAGTCATTCATCGCTGTGATCGCCGCCGGTCTGGCAATCGGGTTGGCATTGCAGGGGTCGCTCGCGAACTTCGCGGCTGGTTTCCTCCTCATCCTCTTCCGCCCGTTCAAGGTGGGCGACTATATTGAAGGCGCGGGTGTGGCCGGTGTGGTGGATGCGGTTCAACTTTTCGTGACGCAACTGAAAACTCCTGACAACAAACTGGTCATCATTCCAAATGCAAAGCTGACGGGCGACAATATCATCAATTACTCGGCGAATGAAAACAGGCGAGTCGACCTGATTTTCGGTGTAAGTTACCGTGCCGACCTTCGGAAAGTCCGGGAAGTCCTGCAGGATATCCTGTCGAAGGATAGCCGCATCCTGAAAGACCCTGCCCCTACGATCGCGGTCCTCGAATTGGCTGACAACAGCGTAAATTTCGCGGTGCGCCCATGGGTGAAAACGGCGGATTATTGGGATGTATACTTTGGGCTGACCGAGAACGTCAAGAGACGGTTCGACGAGGAGGGCATAGGTATACCATTCCCGCAACGGGATGTGCATTTGTTCCAAACCACATAAGAAGTTGAACAGGCGCTCGTTCAAACGACACAGTTCCATTACACTGGCTGCTGGGCAAAGGAGGAGAACGAAATGAGCGTATTGCACATTGTTCTTGCCATTTTCATTCCGCCGGTAGCGGTTCTCTTGAAAGTCGGGCTCGGCATGCACTTTTGGCTGAATATTGTTCTGACGCTCCTTGGATATTTACCCGGTATGGTTCATGCCCTGTGGGTGGTCATGAAGAAGTAGCATCGCTGTCCAAAACAGGTTTTTTCACCGCAAAGGCGCAAAGGGCGCAAAGAGAGAACCACTGCAAACGAAGATTCAGGAAATCGGCCTCAACGCCGTGCCCCTACAACCGGGAAAATCTTTCTTTGTAGGGGCGGCCCTGCGTGGCCGCCCGCGGGCGAACACGAGGTTCGCCCCTACAATTGCGAGACACGTTCTTAGAGATCTTTCCAAGAGTCGGGCGTGGGCAGGTCAGCTTGACGGGCCCTCCCATGCTGTTGTTCGGTTCGGCGAGTGAGACGTGCCTTACAAAAGAAGGAGCATGTTGGATGAATTGCACGCTTGTGCCCATGGCGGAAAACGACCGAGAAGCTGTCGTTGATATCTTCAATCACTATGTCGAGAAGAGCTTCGCGGCGTATCCCGAACAAAAAATGCCGTCTGAATTCTTTGATTTTCTGCTGGAAGTAACGCAGGGATATCCAGCAATTGTCGTAAAAGATAGAGATGCGGGTGAAGCCGTGGTTGGCTTCGGGTTTATGCGGGCCTACCATCACATAGAAACGCTCCGACGGACAGCGGAGATAGCCTATTTCATCCGTCCTGAATACACGCGCAAGGGCCTCGGCCACAGCATCATCGAACACTTCATTCAGGAAGCTCAGAGTTGCGGCGTTGATTCATTACTGGCCAACATATCCTCTCTCAACGAACAGAGCCTCAGTTTTCACAAGAAAATGGGGTTCGAGCAGTGTGGGAGATTCCGACGAGTTGGAAGGAAATTTGGAAAGGACTTCGATGTCATCTGGATGCAGAAGCTTCTTTGACGGGGCCACGGCAGTCGAAGAGCGCCGTGGAACTTTCCGGAACCTCCTCGATTCTCAAGATCCCGCAACTTAGGAAATTGTTTCGGGATTGATGGCGGCCTGAGAATCGTCGGAGGCGTAAGTGGAGAGCGCGAACTGCATTACTTTGATGGCTTCTTCGCCGGTGAGGTGCGGGGTGCTGCCGTCGAGGAGGCAATCAATGAAGTGCCGGTTCGAACCCTTGAAGCCTTCTTCCCATTCGGCGGGGATGTCGTTGTAGCCGCGCGTCTCGCCGTCGCGGCACATAATGAGCGGTGGAATATCCATGAGCTGGCCGGTGCAGCGGGTGACCCACAGGATTCCGCGCGAGCCGGTGATTTCAAACCGCTCTTCGCAGTTGTAATACTTCGTTTTTATATACATATCGCTTGCGTGGACGCATTCCATGACGCCGTAGCGCTGGTCGGCCTTGTATTTCCACATGACGGTCGCGGGCGCATCCACGAAATACTCGCGGTTCTCGATGAACGCCGCCACCTTCTCGACATCGCCGCCGAGATAGAGCGCGACGGCGAATTTGTGGTGCATATCATCGAGCATGTTGCCGCCGCCGCTCCGCTCTTTGTCGAACCGCCACACCCATGCGCTCGGGTCAACGTACCAGCCGCATTCCATGCTGCCGACGGTCGTGCGCACGCGCACCATGCTGACCGCGCCGATTTCGCCCGCCTCTATCATCTCTCTCGCCCTCACAATCGGCGGGTAGAACACGAATGGGTCGTTCACGCGCAGGATTATGTTTGCGCTGCGCGCGGCGGCAATCATCTGATTGCATTCGGCCACGGTGCATGCCATCGGTTTTTGGACCGAGATGTGTTTGCCCGCGCGGGCGGCCTCGACCGCCATCGTGCAATGCAGGTGATGCGGCGTGATGATTTCGACGGCGTCGATGCTCTTATCGGCGAGGAGTTGTCGGTAGTCCGTGTACACCTTGTCGGCCTTCCACTCCCCCGCTTTTGCCTCGGCCTTGGATTTGTCGGAATCGCAGACGGCGACAATCCGAGCGCGCTCGTTTTCGCGGTAGCCCCACACGGTAAGGTCCGAGATTACTCCGCAGCCAATGACGCCGATATGAATCTTGGACATGATGCTGTTTTCCTTTCAATCATGAACAGCAAGAATTATGGAACCGCAGATGAACACAGCGCAACGTAACCGCAACCAAGAACCATCATTGCGAGCAAAACGAAGCAATCTCTCTATGTATCCTTAAAAAATGCCGCCAATGAGATTGCTTCGGTCGCCTGGGTCTGCGACCCTTTGCTTCCCTCGCAATGACCTCGCTTTGGAAATTATCGGCGTTTATCTGCGGTTTCATTCTCTTCTTTAACCGCTCTTGAATATGCGGAAGAAATGGCTCCATGATTCGCGCCAGCGCGCGAGCTTGAGCTTCCGAAATGCGACGACGGTCATCTTCAGCAGCAACCAACCGTGCTTGAAGCGCTGGATCTTAATGTCGCCGTACGTGCGCGCGCGGTACTTGATAGGTATCTCTACGAGCTTGAGGCCGAGCCGCGAGGCGCCGAACAGCAGATCGAAATCGCCGAACGGGTCGAAATCGCCGAAGAAAGCGCGGTTCGCCTCGATGCGTTTGTAGTCTTTCTGGAACAGCACTTTTGTGCCGCACAGTGTGTCGGTGATCCGTTGTTCGAGCAGCCAGGTGAACGCATAACTGAACAGCTTGTTCGCGATAATATTCAGGAGGCGCATCGCTTCCTGTTCCATCGGATACACGAGGCGCGAGCCGTTCACGAATTCGGCCATGCCCTCGGCAAGCGGCGTATAGAACTTCGGGAGGTCTTCGGGCGGCACGGTGAGGTCAGAATCGAGAATCATGAGGATGTCGCCCGTGGCTGCCGCGAACCCTTGCCGAACGGCATCGCCCTTGCCGACCGCCGGCGACTGGCGGATAAACTTTATCTTTCGCTTGCCGTGGTACTTCGTCATCATCTCCTGTATCTTGTCAACGGTGCCGTCGGTGGATTCGCCGTCCACGAAAATGAGTTCCGTCCACAGGCCGAGCTCGGGCGTGCGCTCGACGCATCCCTCGATATTGCCCGCCTCGTTGCGCGTAGGAATGATGATGGAGCAGGAGTATCCCTTTCGCTCGCGCGGCCGGGCAAGCGGGCGCGCCTCGAGCACCTCGAGAAGGCAGAAGCCGCGCAACCCGGGCAACTGTGCGATGTATTCGTTCACAAGCGTGGAGATGACTGGCACCTTCTTTGGAAGGAGCAGATGAAGCTCCTCGCGGCATATCTCGAAGCCGGTCAATCGCAGGAGGTTCTTCAAATCCTGGAACGCCAGCCAGTTCTGGTGGCCCTGCGGCATCTTGAGGTTGAGCCGCTCGCCGAGCTTGAGCACGGGCTCCCAGACGTAGTTGTATTGCGTGATAATGATTGCGGTATCGGGCCTGCAGACCTTGTGAAGTTCGGTGAATGCCTGCCAGATGTCGGTTAGGAAGCCGATGAGGTCGGAAACGATGATGTAATCGAATTTTTCGTCGAGGTCGAGCGCCTCCGCGTCACCTTGCCGGAATTCGAGGTGCGGATATTTCTTCTGGGCGATTTCGACCATGCCGCGGCTGAGGTCAATCCCGAGGCCGCGCTCGGGTCGCACGCTATTGAGGAGGTCGCCGGTGCCGCATCCGATTTCGAGCACCGCCTTGCGTGGTGGGATGAGTGAGACGCATATCTTCTCGAGTTCGGAATAGTAATACGCATTCCTGCGTTTCCATGAATCGCGCACGGGCGCCATGGCATCGAACTGGGCGGCAAGTGTTTGCTTCTCCATGAGTCTCCGATTTGGTCAATGTGTGGACTGACGCGAGCTATTATACGCATGGAGAACGGAAGTTTCAACAGAAGAAGACTATCCGGGTATGCGAAATAAGCAGTAGTTCATGGTTCATGCGGCGGGACTGTGAATCTGTCTGAAGAGTGGATGTGTAGGGGGCGTTCGCGAACGACCCTACACATCTGCTGATGCGCGTATCCAGTAACCGCATGTCAGCGGTGAAATGCCGCGTACGAGCGACCCGCCGGGTCGCCCCTACAAGAGTAGTGAAACGCGTTACCCAATTTATGGAAGACCGTATTGGAGCATGAAGGCAAAGAAAGGCCGTTTTTTTTATATCTCTGATGCCTCCGTGCCATTATCTTCTTCCTTAGAGGTTATATTGTTGACGTCATGCGATGGGCGCGATACCAGTCAATGGTGCGTCTGAGACCGGCCTCGAGATCCATGCGCGCATTAAAGCCGAGATGCTGTCGGGCCTTTGAGACATCGAGGCAACGCCGCGGCTGGCCGTCGGGCTTGGAGGCGTCCCAAATGAGCTTTCCCTTGAAACCGGAGAGTCGCGCGATAAGCTCGACGAGTTCCTTTATCGTGATTTCCCGGCCGGTGCCGATGTTTATGGGGTCGGGGTCATCCCACTTCTCGGTCACAAGCACGATGGCCTCGGCGGCATCTTCGACATAGAGAAATTCACGCGTGGCCTTGCCGGTTCCCCAGACCTCGATGGTGTCCTCCTTCGCCTCGACCGCCTCGATGCATTTCCGAATGAGGGCTGGGATAACGTGTGAGGTCACAGGGTCGAAGTTGTCGCCGGGGCCATAGAGGTTCACCATGAGCGGGTTGATGGCGTTAAACCCGAATTCCGCCCGGTATGCCTGTGCCTGGACGATGAGCATCTTCTTGGCGAGACCGTAGGGAGCGTTCGTCTCCTCTGGGTACCCGTTCCAGAGGTCTGACTCTTTGAAGGGGACAGGCGTGAACTTGGGATAGGAGCAGATTGTGCCTGCGGAGACAAACTTGGACACTCCATGAAGGCGCGCTTGCTCCATCAACTGTACGCCCATGATGAGATTCTTGTAGAAGAAGCTTCCGGGATATAAGCGATTGGCGCCAATGCCGCCGACAACCGCAGCGAGGTGTATGACAATATCGGGCTTGGTCTCGGCAAGAAGCTTTATGATGTTTGCTTCTTTTGTGAGGTTATACTCTTCGCTTCTGGGGACAAACACATGCTTGCATCCGGCGTCACGCAGCTTTTCCACCACATACAGGCCGAGAAAGCCTGCGCCACCCGTGACCACTACTTTCTTCGAGTCAAAGTATCCCATCGGTAGTCGGCTCCTCCTATAAGGTGTCCCTGCTCCTGCCGGCTCTGCGGCGAGAGGAGACAGAGAATCTGTCCCACGATCTTGTAGGGTCGAATTCATTCGACTGGGCATGAGCGACAAGAGGCTGAAAATACTATGCGAATAAATTCGCACCTACAAATGCCGAAGCCACGTTGGCGACTGTGGGACGGACTCACACAGCCCTACTCCTGAAGCCCTATCGGGCAAATGAAAAGTCGCAGCCGGAGACAGGGCTCTATCCCCCTGTTGCCCCAAATTTACCACGATGGTAACAGAAAATCTAAGAACCGGTCAAGCACCAAATCGGTGCACCGGGAGGAGACAGATTCACAGAGCCCCATTTCCGAAACCGCGTTGGGCAAACAAACGACTGGAGTCGCAAATGGGGTTTTGTCCCCATGGCGTCGAATGAGCATTATGTCCCCGGAATGGCTCCTCCATTCCGCGAGCGTCGGGCGAAGAGGACAAAGACAAAGACGCCTGCAATTCCGATAAGAACACCATAGTAAAAGATGGCCCGCACGCCTGCCGCGTCCATGACTGCGCCTGCGGTGAGAGAGCCGAAGAGCATGCCGAACCCCATAGCGGCGTCGTACAGCCCCATCATGGACGCCATGCCGTACGTGCGTCCCACTTCAGTATTTATCGCCAGCACGGAAGGGAGGGATAACCCGCTTACCAATCCTGCGACAGCGCCGACTGCCAGAAGCTGAGAGAAGTTTCTCACCATCGGGAAGAACGCAAAGCAAACGGCAGCGAGGATCTCGCCGATGATTACGATGCGGATCCTATTGAAGCGGTCGGCCAGAATGCCCGAGGGATACTGCACTATCGCTGCCGTGACTATATAGACGCTGATCATGGCGCCCATATGAGTCTTGGTAAGACCGATATAATCGGTGAACACCGGCAGAAATGCCATGACAATGGCGCGCCTGACCGCGCTGCCGGCGCGGATGATCATTAAACCGCGCACTAGGTCGTTTGAGAGAATCCGGCGGAATGCCGGCGGAGGGCCGTCTTCGGGAGAACGCTCCTTCCGAACATCAGGAAGCAAAACCAGCACGAGCGCCGCCGCAATGACTCCGAATCCAAACAATGCCCAGAAGGCGGTATGAATGCCGTAGGCGTCGGCAAGGTGTCCCCCCATGAGCGGGCCTATTCCCATACCTATGAAGATGGCGAGATTCATGATGCTCATGTATCTTCCCTCCGCCTGCGGAGGGGTGACGTCGCCGACATATGCAAAAGCTATGGGGACAACGAGCGCGGAGGAGAATCCGTGGGCAAGACGCACCAGCGTGAGCTGATATACGTTGGATGCCGCGATGTAGGCGAGCGAGAGCACGGTGAACGCCACGAGACCGGCAAGCAAGAACCATTTTCTGCCGAATCGGTCGGACACGCGGCCGAACAGCGGCGTGAAAATCATCCGCGTGGTTGCAAAAGCGGCAAAGATGATGCCGAGCCACGTGCCCGAAGCGCCCATTTGCTGCGCATACACCGGCATGAGCGGCGCTATGATTCCGATGCCTATCATCATCGTCGCAATGACGATGAACGTGACGGATAAAATTCGCGATTTCATGCCGGAATGTGCGGTTCTTCGTGCCTCGGGCGCTGCGCGGCAATATTCTGTGACAAGACAACAATATGCGTCAAATGAGGTGGTGGAACTCTCCCGTAATTGTAGGGCCGCCCCCATGCGGGCGGCCGGACGGCCGCACGCGGCCGTCCCCGAGAGAATATCATTCAATCTCTTCGAATTACGGAAAGGATTCGCATGAAAGCATATCAAGTGGGCAAGTTGGAAGTCAACCGTATGAAGTGCTAGAATGTGTAACGCACATTTCTCAAAGGCGTCATGGTTAGTCTCGTTGATGCATATGCTCGTAAAGAAGTGTAATGATTCACCGATATGCGTGTGTCATTTGTGGTCATTCTGAAGAGGAGGAAGAACGATGAGGATCACGAAGATTGAGATTTTCACCGCCCCGCCGCCGCGCTCATGGATGAGCCCGGTCATGACTCGCATCCATACCGATGAAGGCATTTCCGGAATTGGCGAGGTAGCGCTCGCGTACGGCCTCGGGGGCGAGGCCGGGGCGCGAATGATCAAGGAGATGGCACAATTCCTCTTGCTCGGGCAAGACCCGTTCCGCATCGAGTATATCTGGGACAGAATGTTCCGCGACACGTTCTGGGGACAGGGAGGCGGGCCGGTTGTGTACGGGGCGATGAGCGCGATTGATGAGGCGCTCTATGACATCAAGGGCAAAGCGCTCAAGGTACCGGCCTACGAGTTGCTCGGGGGGAAGTGTCGCGACAAGCTGCGTCTGTACGCGAACGGATGGTACATCGGCGCGTCGGAGCCTGAGGAGTATGGCGAGGCCGCCAAGAAGGTGGTAGCGGATGGGTACACGGCCATGAAATTTGACCCCTTCGCCATCAGGCCGGACGGGAGCTGGGGATATCCAGACCGGGTCATCGAGAAGGATATGGCGCGGTGCGTGTATAAGCGCGTGAAAGCGGTGCGCGAGGCCGTTGGGCCGGACGTTGACATTCTCATCGAATGTCACGGCAATCTCGGCACCACCTCAGCCATCCAAATCGGGAAGCGGCTCGAAGAACTCGCGCCATTCTTCTATGAAGAGCCTGTGGACGCGCTCAATGTGGACAGCATGAAGAAGGTGTCAGAGCACGTGAACGTTCCAATCGCGGCAGGCGAGCGACTGTACAGCCGATACCATTTCCGAAAGTACGTCGAGGATCAGGTGCTCGACATCCTGCAGCCGGACATCGGGCTCGCGGGCGGGTTGACCGAAACCAAGAAGATTGCGACGTATGCGGAAACGTATAATCTCGTGGTGGCCCCGCACAATTGCGCCGGGCCGGTCGCGACCGCAGCGGCAGTGCAGCTCGATGCGGCCATGACGAATTTCATCATCCAGGAGTGGTTCCCCTACTTCAATGACGAGCACTATGCGCTCGTGACAAACGCGTTCGAGAAGAAGGCGGTGAACGGCTTCTTCGAGATACCCGACACTCCCGGCCTCGGAATCGAGTTGAGCGAGGAAACCATCAAGAACCACGAGCGAATTGTGGTGGGGTGAGACACGATGGGGTCAGGCCTTGCCAGCGTGTTGCCCAAATAGAAAACCATGGATTCTCCGGTCAAGCCGGAGAATGACAAGTGGGGCATTCTGAGGGGTTTTGTTATTCCTGCGGAAGCAGAAATCCAGATTCTTCGTAAATGGGTATTTCGGCAACACGCCCGCAAGCCCTGACCCCAAGCGTTGCGCTCATCGGAATCGTGGGAAATAATAGAAGTGGGTTTTGACTGGCAGCAAGCGGGGCCGAGAGGCATGGGTTCAAGGAGGGGTTGTTATGATGCCCATCGGTCCTTTGATGATTGAGCACCGGCTGATTGAGCGCGTCGCAGAGCTCATGGAGGAGGAATACGAAGAGATAAAGAACAAGAACAGTGTTGACGCATGTTTCGTCGAGAACGCGGTCGACTTCCTCAGGACATATGCCGACAGATGCCATCACGGCAAAGAGGAGGATATCCTCTTCAAGAGTCTTGACCGCAAGCAAACACCGGCCGAGCTCAGGGTAATGATGGATGAGCTGAAAGAGGAGCATCTCTACGCCAGGAAATTGGTTGGACGGCTGGCGCAGGCGAAGGACCGCTACATTCGAGGTGAAGCAGCCGCTTTGAGAGACATCTCGGAGTGTATGCGCAAGCTTATCGAGTTTTATCCGGCCCACATCGCGAAGGAAGACAAGCGGTTTTTCCTTCCGTGCATGGAGCAGTTTACGCGGCAAGAGCAGGCGGAGATGCTGCAGGAATTCCGGGAATTCGACAGGTTCTTGTTCCACGAGAAATACCGAAAGACAGCCGAGCAGATGCATCTGTGCAGGAAGTCGGGAATATGCGTGCTTCCTTCTGCGTGTCTCCTCTGAGTCCGCAAGTCCTGCGTCGGCATGATTTATGAACCAGAAGGCACGAAGAGCGAAGGATAGTCTTCGTGCTTTCGTATCTTTCGCGGTTACACACATTGATCCTTCAATATCCTCCCCTTTTCTAAAGGGGGGCGAGAGACTGTCCCGCAATTGGGGAACCAACGTAGGGGCACGGCGCACCGTGTCCGTACAGTCCCAAAATCCCAGTTTCTTGTAAGGGCGCAATTCATTGCGCCACCGGGCGAACACGAGGTTCGCCCCTACAGGTACGCACTTTGATAATTGCGGAACAGATTCATTCCTCCCTTTTAGTCGCAGCCCCCACGCGCCATTCGCCATTGCAAATCATAGGGGCTTTTACTATAATTAGGCATTATTTGCGACTTTCTTGTTCATTCAAGGAGACTCTTTTCCACAGGAAGTCCCATGCGGCGGACGAAAATTGTTGCTACCATAGGCCCGAGCTCACAGGCGGAGGACGTGCTCAAACGCATGATTAACGGGGGCATGGACGTTGCCCGCTTGAATTTTTCGCATGGAACTCATGCGGAGCACGAACAAAACTTCCGGACTATCAGAAGGCTCAGCGACAAGCTGGGCAAGCCGGTTGGAATTATCGGTGACCTCCAGGGGCCGAAGATTCGAACGGGTGAGCTGGCGGGTGGGCCTCTGAGCCTTCGCAAAGGCGGCGATTTTGTCATCACGACGCGGAAGGTCAAAGGGGCCGGCAATACCATCTCGACGACATATAGGCAACTCCACCGGGACGTCAAGGCGGGTGACAGGATTCTGCTCGATGACGGCTCGATTGAAGCGCACGTGAGTAAGGTTACAGGGCGCGACATCCGCTGCCGCATCATCAACGGCGGGAAGCTAGGCGCGCACAAAGGCATCAACCTGCCCGGCGTACGTATTTCCGAACCCTCGCTTACGCGGAAAGACAAGGTGGATGTCCGATTTGCCGTCAAACTCGGGGTGGATTACCTCGCCATGAGTTTTGTTCGGCGGCCCGATGACATCGAGCGGCTGAAGCGCATGCTGAAACGGCTGGGCGCCGACATCCCCGTAATCGCGAAGATTGAAAAGCCGGAAGCTCTCGAAAACATTACTGCGATACTTGCAGGAGCCGACGGCATCATGGTTGCGCGGGGCGACCTCGGCGTGGAGATGCCGCCGGAAAAGGTGCCTCAGATTCAAAAGGACCTTATCGCTCAGTGCATCGAGTCGGGAAAGCCGGTCATAACGGCGACGCAAATGCTCGAGTCAATGATAACAAGCGCCAGGCCGACACGCGCGGAAGCCTCGGACGTCGCGAATGCGATTTACGATGGGACCGGCGCCGTCATGCTTTCGGGCGAGACCGCTGTGGGCGAATACCCGGTGCAAGCGGTGAGGATGATGGCCCGGATAGCCGACGAGGCGGACGCGCATGTGGGGAAGAAACAAGGGAAGGTGTTCCGCCACGCGGAGACCATTGACAGTTTTGAGGATGCAATAGGGCAGGCCACCGAAACGACCGCCAGACATTTGCCAACGCGGTTGATCGTGTGCTTTACATCATCCGGTTTCACCGCGCAGCAGGTTTCCAGTTACCGGCCGAAAGTCCCTATCGTTGCGGCCACGCACAACCGGGAGGTTCTGCCGAGGATGAGCCTGTATTGGGGCGTTCAACCCATTTGTATCAAGCGGGTGGAGACGGTTGATGCGATGATTATCCGCGTGGAACGTGAACTCCTCGACCACCGTATGGCGCACAAAGGCGATACCATCATCATCACGGCCGGTTATCCCCTCGGAGTTCGCGGAACCACGAATATGATGCAATTGGTGCGTGTGGGAGAACATCGGCGTTCGGCGACCGCCGGACGGGATGCGGGAAAGCGAGGCTAGCAGTGGTGCGGGTACGGGAGCTTTTTGCAGACTACTGCGGCGATTTTCAGAAGCTTCGCCAGTTCTTCCGGTATGACCCGCATGACTTGTCCAACGCTGTCAGCGAGCTTCGCGGCACCCAGCAGAGACGCTTCAATGAGGACCAGCTTAATGAGATCAAGTTGTACAATAAACGGATGGACTGCAGCGATGAAACGCTCAAGAATATAGACCGGCTTGGGAAGGACGGAACGCTGGCGGTCGTGACGGGGCAGCAGCCGGGCATCTTCACCGGCCCTCTCTACACCATCTACAAGACGCTCACCGCAATAAAGCTCGCGCGTCATATAACCGAACGTTTCGGCGTGAGCGCTGTGCCCGTGTTCTGGAACGCGTCCGAGGACCACGATTTTGAGGAAGTGCGCCACGTCGAGTTCATCAACCGGGACAACCGGGTAATAAGCCTGCTGTACGAGCCGCAGGCAGACGTGGAGGGCAAATCCATATTTGACATCCCGCTTGAACCTCCTCTCACCTTCCTCATCGACCTCATGGCGGGAGATACGAACGAAAGCGAGTTCAAGCCATTCCTCCTGAATCTGCTGCGCAATTCCATTAGTCGCTGCTATTCGCTTGCCGACTGGTTCTCCACGCTGATGCAAGCGTTGTTCAATCCGTATGGACTGATAATCCTCGACGCTCATCTGCCGCCGTGCCGTCAGCTCGCGCGGCCGGTCATCGGACGGGAGATAAAGATACCCATTCGCTCGTCACGCCTGATAAACGAAGCGGGCGCCCAGCTCCGCGCACTCGGCTATCATCAGCAGATCGAGCGAAGGCCGGATGATGTGAACTTCTTCTTCTACGCGCAGGGGCGCCGGAACAAGGTGCGCTTCAAACAGGGGAAATTTCTGGTCGAGCGCATCGGGCTCGAGTACGACCAGACGGAGATGCTCGACATGCTGGCGGAGGAGCCGCAGCGGTTCAGTCCGAGCGCGGTCCTCAGGCCGCTCGTGCAGGATCATATCTTGCCGACCGTGGCTTATGTCGGCGGCCCGGGCGAGATATCATACTTCGCCCAGATGCGCAATGCGTATTCGTTCTTTGACCTCGTTATGCCTATTGTGTATCCGCGATGCCGTGTAGTGCTCGTTGAGGCAAGGATTGCAAAGATTCTGGAGAGGTATGGTCTCCACGCGGACGACGCCCGCAAGAGCAGGCGAGAGCTGCTCGGGATAGTCACACAGGAGCGCGGTTCGCGTCCTATTGTCCAGGCATGCGACCGGAAGCTGGAAGTCATGCAACTGCTCCTGGACGAGTTCAGGCGCGAGGTGCATGAGGTGGACCCAACCCTGGTGGACCCGGTGGACAAGCTCAAGCGCAAGATCGGGTACGAGATGGACAAGCTGCGTGAGAAGCTCGTGCAGTCCGAGCAGGATGATGCCGAGGTTGCGGAGCAGCAAGTGGATAAGCTGAAGGCCCACCTCTTTCCCGAGGGAAAGGAGCAGGAGCGGGTCTTCAATGTGTTCCCGTACCTATTCTCATACGGAATCGAATTGATAGCGGTACTGGAGAAGGCGCTTGATATCGGGAGTTTCAACAAGCAGATCATCCATGTTTGACGGCAGGAACGAACATATGCTCGACGTACTGGCCTTCGGAGCGCATCCGGATGACGTTGAAATGACCTCCGGCGGACTGCTTTGTCGTTTGGTTGACGCAGGCCTCGCGGTGGGCATCATCGACCTGACGCGCGGCGAGCTTGGCACGCGAGGCACGCCCGAAGTCCGAACGAAAGAGGCACAGGCGGCCGCGAGGATAATGGGCGCGAGGGTGCGTGAATGTCTCGACATGCCAGACGGCGCGGTCAGAAACACGGCGGAGGCGCGCATCGAGGTGATTCGGGCGTTGCGGAAGTATCGTCCCCGCCTCATCATCATACCGTACTGGGAATGTGAGCACCCCGACCACGCCAACACGGGAAGACTTGTCAAGGAATCCGCCTATCTTGCGGGATTGAAGAAGATAGACACGGGCCAGGAGCGATTTCGGCCGGCTCGTGTCATTCATTACATGACGCATC
Organism: Candidatus Abyssobacteria bacterium SURF_17; assembly: GCA_003598055.1. Classification (GTDB taxonomy): domain Bacteria; phylum Abyssobacteria; class SURF-5; order SURF-5; family SURF-5; genus SURF-17. The sequence continues at coordinate 14,423 of QZKI01000108.1, forward strand.
ACCGCTTCGAGCCTTCCTTCATTGTGCCAATAGACGAGTATTTCGAGCGCAAGATGGAAGCGGTCAGGGCGCACGCCTCACAGTTCTACCGACCCGATGCTCCCGACGAAGATGAGACAAGGATATCCCAGCCCGGGTTTCTCGACCTGCTCGCGCTCAGAGACCGGACGTACGGCGCGATGGTCGGCGCAATGTATGGCGAGCCGTACTTCATGCGCGGCATACTTCGTATTGAGAACCCGTTCGCATTGTGGTGCCGCACATGAGAATCGGTATCACGTGCCATGCCACCGTGGGTGGCAGCGGCGCCATTGCCGTGGCATTGGGCAAGCTGCTCGCGAACCGGGGCCATCGCGTCCATTTCATCTGCCATGACATCCCGTTTGGCCTCATCGGCGACCGCCATCCCGGCATAACCGTCCACGAAGTCGAGGTAACACAGTATCCTCCTCTCAAGTATCCGCCGTACGGCATGGCGCTTGCCGTAAAGATGGCCGAGGTGGCGAACCTTGCGCGTCTGGAGCTGCTTCACGTCCACTATGCGATCCCGCATGCCCTGAGCGCCTATCTGGCACGTGAGATGACTGCGCCCGAGCGTCTTCGGGTAGTGTGCACCCTTCACGGGACCGACATCACGCTTGTCGGCGCCGACCCGTCCTATCAGCCACTGGTGAAGTTCTGCATCGAGGCATGTGATGCAGTCACGTCGGTCTCGAATTGGCTTACGGAGACGGTGAGCCGCTCGTTCGGCATCACCAGGCGGGTGCATACGATTTATAATTTCATCGATGTCGGCGAATTCAGGCGTATCGAGGGTTGCGCAAGCGCGCCGCCGAGCGTGGTTCATATCTCGAACTTCCGGCCGGTCAAACGAGCGAGCGACGTCATAAAGGTTTTCAAGCGCGTGAGAGATAAGGTAGAAGCGCGCCTCATCATGGTTGGAGACGGTCCTGACAGGCCGCGGACAATCCAGCTCGCACGCGAACTGGGTATCGCCTCGGATGTCAGCTTCATTGGCGTAAGCGAAAGCGTGGTGGGTATTCTTTCGAGCGCCGACGTGTTCTTGCTGCCAAGCGAGATGGAGAGTTTCGGGCTCGCGGCTTTAGAGGCGATGGCGTGTGAGGTGCCGGTGGTGGCCACGAATATCGGCGGACTGAACGAAGTCGTAGAGGATGGGGAGTGCGGCTATTTGCTGCCACTGGGCGACGTGGAATCGATGGCATTGCGAACAATCGAGATACTGACGCACCCGCAGTTGCGGAAACAGTTGGGTGAGCAGGGGCGCGCAATCGCCGTGGAGAAATTCAACCCTGCGAGCGCGTTGAGAGCGTACCTCGCCGTATACGAGTCCGTGTTGAGTTAGGGGTTTCGTAAATTCAATGACGTATTTGATCCCCCTATGAAGGGACGACTCGGCGAGTCGTCCCGACGTACGACATGATCAATGGTTTGTGTAAAGGCCGCTGTTTTCATTGCAGGTGCGCAGCATGCTGCGCCCCTACGTGCAGCAACGCAAAACGTCGTTACGATAATGGGTGTGTTTGCTGAGATAGAGAATTCAGAGAATGTCCCATAGACTCCTGCATTACTCGATGGCGCTGCTCATGCAGCTTTTCATCTCCGTTGGCTTGCTTGCTGTCCCTCTCTTTGCAACGCAGCTCGGCGCCACAACGTTCGAGCTCGGGGTAATCGGCATGCTGGGTGGAGCCGCATATGCGTTCACGGTTGTCGCTGCGGGCACGCTTTCAGACAAGCTTGGTCGCAAGCGGGTTATCATCGGCGGCACACTGTTCACCGGTCTTGTGTATATACTGATGCCGATGAGCAGGGCGCCCGCCCACCTCTTCCTTCTCTCCGCTTTGAGCGGATGCGCGATGGCATTTTTCTGGCCGGTGCTGGAAGCGTGGATGTCTGAGGTGGGGAGCGCGGACGAGGTAGGGCGCGGCCTGGGTGGGTTCAACGTGAGCTGGAGCGCGGGCGGATGCGTGGGCCCGTTCATAGGAGGAGTCCTCTACACAAAGAGCAGCGTGCTCGCGTTTTTATTCGCGGCAGCGGGCACAGTGGTCGTTGCCTGTCTCGCCTACCTGCATAAGAGACCCGCGCCGTTGCCCACGGCGCATTCGAGAGAAACGCACGCGTTCGAGACAGACGCTCCCATACGAGTTGACCGGCGTCTGCTCTATGCCGTGTGGGCAAGCAACTGCGCGAGCTGGTTTGCCATAGCGGAACTGAGGGTTCTGTTTCCGAAGCTTGCGCTCGTGGATCTCGAAATGCAGCCGTGGATGATTGGAATGCTCCTGTTCATGCTCGGGCTCGTGCTCACGGTCATGTTTTATATTATGGGAGTCTGGAAACGGTGGCATAGTACGACATTGCCTCTGCTGTACGCCCAGATTCTGGTGATTGCGCTCTTGCTGATAATGGTCATAGCCGATTCGCCAGTTGTGCTTGGAATTGTTTTCGCCGGACTCGGCGCGGGCTTCGGAATCACGTATTCATACAGTCTTTATTTCAGCATCGTGGGCAGCATAGAGAAAGGAGCAGCGAGCGGCCGGCATGAAATGGTGCTTGGGGTCGGCGGACTTCTCGGCCCGTTTCTGGGAGGAGCAGCGGCTGAGCTTTTCCACTGGCAGCGCGCGCCGTACGTGCTTGGAGCGTTGCTTATACTTACATCTGTGGCTTTTCAAGAGTTCATGCTAACGAGGAAAGATGGGGTCAGGTCTTCACAATTCACACTTGGTCCTCCACCTTCTGTGAAGTAGTTTCTGGAGTAACTCGAAATGTGAATTGTGAAGGGTGTGTTGCCCAAAAAGGCAATAGCCATTTGTCATTCTGAGCGAAGCGAAGAATCTCTGTTTGTGGATTTCCATTTCACAAGGAAATGCGAGATTCTTCGTCGCTTTGCTCCTTCTAAGAAACTAGCAACCGCTTCGTCATTGCGAGGGAGCAACGCGACCGAAGCAATCTCATTGGCAGTGTCGAGGCTGCACACTCAGAGATTGCTTCGTCATCCCGCGAAGCGCGGGATGACTCGCAATGACAATTACATCCATGAGCGTTTCTTAGTCAAGTCACCCCCGCCAACAGCGGGGGCGAATATGCTCAGAATGACAGCTCCGATGGAACTATTGAGTGCAATTTCATTTGTGCAACACGCCGTGAAGACCTGACCCCGCCGCACTACTTTGAGGCGGGCCGTTTTCGAGAATCGGGGAGGTCTAGGCCGAGTGTGCCGCCCGGATTCATGATGTTATTCGGGTCGAAATGTCTCTTGAGCGTGCGTAGCACCTCCATTTGCGCCTTCCCGAGATGCAGTTCCATCCATGGGGCTATCATCTTGCCGATTCCGTGGTGATGGCTCAACGAGCCGCCATACCGCTGTATCTGGTCGATAATTGCTTCCTGAAACGCCCTGTATTCATCGATATCGTTCATTCGGGCAATGAAAATGAAGTAAAGATTTGTTCCCTGAGGGTAGAAGTGGGAGGCGTGAGTCATGCACACGGTCTTCGGACGGCTCTTCACGAGTCCTCTGACTCCCTTGTAGAGATTGTGGAAATTGCTCCACGTGACGCCGGTCTCGAGCGTGTCAATCATGATGCTGAAATCGTTCAGGTCTTCCCGCATGTATGGGTCTGCGAATCGACCGTGCTCCCAGTTCTTCAGCGGATAGCCGGTGATATACATTGCGCCGTAGTCCCGGCATATCTTCTTCACGTTCTTCTTCATGTTCCGGGCGAAACCCCTCTCGCCATCGCCCTGGCCGATGTACAGACACCGCTGCATTGGCTTGTATCCGCGGAGCGTCATTATCTTGTCAATGAATGTCCCCTCGACGCCGTAGAGTCTCAGCGCCACCACTGTTTCCTCGGGGTCGGAGATTCTGAAAACCGACGGCATTCCGAACTCGCCCTGTGAAATCTCGCGCGCTCCATCCACAGCAGCCTCCCATGTGGGAAATATGAAAGCGAACCTCTGCCGGTTCTCGGGCGTGTACCTGAACACCCTCAGGGTTGCGCTCACGAGCACGCCGTATGCGCCCTCGCTCCCCTTCATCATGTCGTTCACCTTCGGGCCGGTCGCCGTGCCGGGATATACGTGCGTTTTGAAGGAGCCCGCGGGTGTCACGTATTCCTGGCTCAGCACGATGCTGTACATGTCCCCGTAATAGGATGATTGCTGGCCGGAGCCGAGCGCCGCGATCCAGCCACCAACGGAGGAGTACTCGAATGATTGGGGGAAATGTCCGCCGGTGTATCGCCTCTTTGCGTTGAGCTTCGCGGGCGCATCATTCAGGATGGCCTCATACGCAGGGCCGAGGATACCCGGCTCCACCGTAACCGTTTGATCGGCCTCATTGAACTCGAGCACACGATTCATGTGCGTGCTCAATGCCAGCGACACTCCGCCCTGTACGCATCTTAAGCCCAGCGTCACCGATGAGCCGCCACCGTACGGATATATGGAAATCATCTGCTCATTGCAGTACTTCACGACTTTTTCCACGTCATCTTTATTCCGGGGATGGAGGACAAGGTCGGGGACCTCGTCAACGATGCCGCTCCTGAGCTTCATGATTTCTTCCATCGTCTTGCCGCTTGAGTATTTCACGCGAGAATAGTCATCGGCGGCAACATTTTCCTGCCCGACAATGCCGCGGAACGCGTTTACCTGTTCCGCCGTGAGTCTGGACGGAATTTCGCAACGCACCGGCTCATTGCCTTCGTGTTGCTTCTGTTTGAAATCCGCGTCGCTCATCTGAAACTGCTCTTTCAACAATACGTATAGCCTGCGGTTCGGATGCTTGAACGCGCTCGGGTCGCCCCACTTGAAAATCGAGCGATACGTGCCTGGCCGCGGGGGTTCTGATGTCCAATCGGGATAGAAACTCGTCTTCTCGCTCATGGGAACGCCTCCATTCGATTACTGGAATCGCATTATACGGCGTTCGTGCACACGCGGTCAAGCATTGGGAGCACGTCCTGACTGTTGGGGGGACATAATACCTGTGCTCCACGGCATGCGGTGGTCAGGAATACGGCGATCGTTCGCATTACTGGGAACAGGTATTATGTCCCCGGAATCTGTATCGAACATTTGATTGTCAACCAGATAATCAAAAATGGTTGACAATCACCGCCGCGCTTGATACCATTTCTGAGCGATGAAACGGAACCGCAGGACAGAGCCCTATTCTGAAACTGCGTCCGGCAAACGGGCAATTGCGACCAGAATAGGGCTCTGGAAATTGTCCCGAAATTGGAGATGCACCGTAGGGGCACGGTGCGCCGTGCCCGTGCAGCCCCGGAAATCCCCGATTCTTGTGAGGACGCAATGACTTGCACCCGCGGGCGAACACGAGGTTCGCCCCTACAGGTATGCCTTTTAATTGCAGGACGGATTCTCTGTCCCCGCGTCCTTCCCTGAAAGGAAAGCTTACGTGAGACCGCATGAATTGTTCAATGGGTACTCTGAGCGCGTTATGCAAGGGGGAACACTCAGCCCTCAGGAGGCGCGCGAGATAATCGAGACTCCTCATGAAGATGTGTTTCACCTGATTTCGGCGGCCAACGATGTGCGAAGGCATTTCAAGGGCGACATGGTGGACCTGTGCGTCATTGTGAACACGAAATCCGGCGCATGCACGGAAGATTGCGCTTTCTGCGCGCAATCGGCGCACCATGGCACTGACGCGCCGGTGTATCCGCTCATGGGGAAGCAGGAAATTCTCAAACGTGCTCGAGCGGCTGAGGCGATGGGGGGGAACAAGCTGTGCTTTGTCACGAGCGGACGCGGCGTCGAAAGCGAGGATGACCTCGCGAGCATCTGCGATGCGATTTCCGCCATCGCAGAGCAGACAAGCCTCGACCGTTGCGGCTCGCTCGGTAGCCTTGACCACCGTCAGCTCAAGCGTCTCAGGGAAGCCGGCCTGCAGAGCTTGCACCATAACATCGAAACTGCCGAGAGCTTCTTCGAGCACATCTGCACAACGCACACATACGAGGACCGAATCAGGACCGTCCGTGCAGCGAAGGAATTAGGGTTCTACGTATGCTGCGGCGGGATATTCGGCATGGGCGAATCTCCCCAGCAGCGCGTGGAAATGGCTCTCGCTTTGAGGGAGTTGGATATTGATTCGGTCCCCTTGAATTTCCTGAACCCGATTCGCGGCACGAGGCTCGAGCATGCCGAGCTATTGCATCCGCTTGACATCCTGAAAATCATTGCGCTGTTTCGCTTTATCCTGCCGGAGAAGGATATACGCGCTTGCGGAGGCCGTGAGCGGAACCTTCGCTCGCTGCAGCCGCTTATGTATCTGGCCGGCGCGAACTGCACCGTCATTGGAAACTACCTGACAACGCAGGGTCGGGACTACAAGGAAGACCTTGAGATGATCGCCGACCTTGGCCTCGGCGTCAATCTTGGAGGCACATTGAGCCCGGGCACCACATCAGAAGCTCACAAGAGAACCAGTGGAATCCTATAAGTATAAGATTGATGGCAATGGAAGAAATCGGAGTCTGTAATCCCCCTCAGTGAATCTGTCCCGCAATTGGGGATGCAATGTAGGGGCACGGCGGGCCGTGCCCGTGCAGCCGACAAAATCCCCATTTTCTCTGCGGGCGAACACGAGGTTCGCCCCTACAGGTGGCATTTGATAATTGCGGGACAGTCTCTATTTACCCCCCTTTTATAAAAGGGGGGGGTAGCGGGGACTACCGAGGTCTTTGGACGTTTGATGCAGTATACACCTTGAAGGATCCGCATGACAGCAACACGCCGACGCTCGGAACTGCGCCGATATGAAGCGTTGGAGCGCGAGCTCCGGGAAATCGAGACGCGAGGACTGCTTCGCCGGCCCAGGCTCATTGAAGGGCCAATAGGCACACGTGTTTTGATCGAAGGACGTGAGGTTCTTCTCCTCTGCTCGAACGATTATCTGGGGCTCGCGAATCATCCCGCAGTCAAACGCGCCGCGAAGGCAGCCGTCGAGAACTATGGTGCAGGCGCGGGCGCCTCGCGGTTGGTTTCAGGCACGCTGTCGATCCATGAGCACCTGGAGGAAGCGCTCGCGCGCTTCAAGGGGACGGAGGCCGCGCTTGTGTTCGGCTCGGGTTATCTTGCAAATATCGGCGCCGTCTCCTCACTCTTGCAAGAGGGAGACATCATCTACAGCGATGAACTCAACCACGCCAGCATCATTGATGCCTGCCGACTGAGCCGCGCCACCGTGAAGGTGTATCCTCATAAGAATGCCGACGCCCTTGAGGGAATGCTCGCCCGTAGTATTGCTTGCGGAAAACGGCTGATTGTAACCGACGGCGTGTTCAGCATGGACGGAGACATCGCTCCGCTTCCCGAACTTGTGCGGCTTGCCTCGGAGTTTGATTGCTATCTCATGGTTGATGACGCGCACGCCACCGGCTTGCTCGGGCCGGAGGGAAAGGGAACTGCATCTCATTTCGGACTTCACGGTCTGATTGATATTCAGATGGGCACGCTCAGCAAGGCGCTTGGGAGCTACGGCGCATTTGTCGCAGGCTCCCGCGAACTGATTGATTTTCTCGTGAATCGCGCGCGATGCTTCATCTATACCACGGCTCTTCCGCCGGCCTGCGTGGGCGCTGCTTTGGAATCGCTCTGTATCTGTGAGCGCGAGCCGCAGAGACGCGAGCGGCTGTGGCGGAACGCGGGCTTCCTGAAGAAGGAGCTTACCTCGGCGGGTTTTGAGATGGGCGCATCAGAGACGTATATCATTCCCATAATCATCGGCGGCGCGGCGGAATGCGTGATGATGGCGGAAGCACTGCTTGACGAAGGCGTATTTGCTCAGGCGATACGGCCGCCATCCGTGCCTGAGGGCGCATCGAGACTGCGCATTGTGCCGACTTCTGAACATAGCGCGGACGACCTGGAATTTGCAGTTCAAGCCTTCACGCGGGCGGGTAAGAAATGCAGAATCATCTGAAAATGAGGGCAGAGAGACTGCCCCACAATTATCAGAATGCACGCCTGTAGGGGCGAACCTCGTGTTCGCCCGCGTAAAAAATGGGGATTTTGGCGGCTGCACGGGCACGGCGCGCCGTGCCCCTACATTACATTCCCAATTGCGGGACATATTGCTGGTTGCTATTTCTTATTCGTGACAATTGGGACAATTGTCTTTTCAAATGAACCACCTTTGCGGTAGAATGTGAGAGCCAAAGCACGGGGTTTTTCAATGAAAACACACGACCCAGAGAAGACATACCTCCGCGCACTCTATAAAGCAGTTGGATTTTCTGACAGAGACTTGAAAAAACCGCTGATTGCGGTCGCGAACTCGTGGTCGGAGCTGAATCCGGGTCATGTTCACCTGCGAGAGACTGCCGAACGCGTGAAGGAAGGCATCTGGGAGGCGGGTGGAATGCCTGCCGAGTTCAACACCATCGGGCCGTGCGACGGCATTGCTCAAGGGCGAGGGATGCACTATGTGCTGCCGTCGCGCGATATCATTGCCGCCTCGGTCGAGCTGATGGCATCCGCGCATCAAGTTGAAGGATTGGTGCTCATCGGCTCGTGCGACAAGATTGTCCCCGGCATGCTCATGGCCGCGCTCAGACTCGATGTCCCTTGTCTCTTTTTCACCGGCGGCATCATGTTGCCTCGCGGAGACATGGTTACATGTGACATCAAGGAAGCCATCGGAGCGTTCGCTTCCGGAAAACTAACCCGGAAAGAGTTTGAGGAGATCGAATCGAACACATGCGCGAGCGTCGGCGTGTGCAACATGATGGGAACTGCGAGCACCATGTGCTGTCTGCTCGAGGTGCTCGGCCTGGCGCTGCCAAATACCGCGACCATCGCCGCCGTCGACCCCGCTCGTTCACGGCTTGCGCGTGAGGCCGGACGCCGAATCGTGAAACTTGTCCGGAAAAACGTCCGCCCCTCCGGCATCCTGACGCGCGCGTCGTTCGAGAACGCAATCCGGGTTCTGCTTGCGTTCGGCGGCTCAACGAATGCGTTGCTGCATTTGCCTGCAATTGCGGCCGAACTCGGCATTGATCTCCCGCTTGATGAGTTCGACAAGCTCAGCCGCTCAACGCCGCTCCTGTGCAAGTTCAAGCCAGCATCTCCTTTCAACCTGCTCGATTTTCATGAAGCCGGCGGAGTGCCCGCGCTGATGCGGGAATTGGCTCCGCTATTGCATCTCGACCAGATGACGGTTTCCGGAAAGACGCTTCGGCAGATTGCGCGGTCTGCGCAGGTGCGCTCGCGCGAAGTCATCGCTCCCTTCGACAAACCGTTGGCGAAGGAGGGCGGCATCGCCGTTCTTCGGGGCAATTTCGCACCCGAAGGTGCGGTTGTCAAAACCAGCGGCGTCAGCCCCAATATGATGGTGCATAAGGGACCGGCGGTGGTTTTCGACTCCGAAGAGGCTGTGCGCAAGCACCTGATGCGGCGGAAGGTGAGGCCGGGAAGCGTGCTCGTGATACGCTACGAAGGACCGCGCGGCGGACCGGGCATGAGGGAAATGTCTCTGCCGGCGGCGATGCTCGTGGGCATGGGCCTCGGCGATTCGGTCGCAATGGTGACCGACGGGCGCTACTCGGGCGCGACGCGCGGGCCCTGCATCGGCCACGTGTGCCCGGAGGCTGCGGTCGGCGGACCGATCGCAATCGTCAGGGACGACGACATTATCGAGATAGACATTCCGAAACGGAGGCTCAACATTGCTTTGACGAAGTCGGAAATATCAAAACGCTTGAACGGCTGGAGACCTCCTGCTCCGAAGATTGACAAGGGCTTCTTGGAGATTTATCAGAACATTGTCGGCAGTGCATCAAGCGGAGCACGTCTTTTGGGCGGTCTTTCAATCCAAAATCCAAAATCGAAAATCCAAAATCGTCCGAGGAGGCGCTCGAAATGAAGCTGACCGGTGGCGAGATTGTCGTTGAATATCTGATACGAGAGAAGGTGCCGTATGCGGTCGGCATTCCCGGCCATGGGTGCCTCGGCCTCGTTGACGCTCTGATGAAGGCGAAGGACAAGATTTCCGTGATTCAGGTGCGGCAGGAGATGAGCGCCGTGCACCTCGCCGACGGCTACTACCGCATCTCGGGCAAGCCGCTTGCCGTGTTCACATCCATCGGGCCGGGCGCTATCAACACGGCTATCGGACTCGCGACCGCCTATGTGGATTCAACCGCCGTTCTCGCGCTTACGGGCGACACGCACGTGCACATGTTCGGGCGGGGAGTGCTTCAGGAAATCGAGCGCACGCACAGCGCGAATTTCCCACGCGTGCTCGAGCCGATTGTGAAGCGATACTGGCAAGCCGTGAGCGTCGAGCAGTTGCCCCACATCATGCAGCGCGCATTCAGCCAGATGCTGTGCGGACGGCGCGGGCCGGTGCTTATTGACCTTCCAATGGACGTGCAGGCCGATTCGGCGGACGTGAAAATTCCGAGCCCACGGGAGAGAAAGTGCACCGCGCGTGTGAAGCCCGACCCCGCTACCGTGGAAGAGGCTGTCAAGCTGCTCGCATCCGCAAAGAGGCCGGTGATACTCGCGGGCGGAGGCGTCGTCTCGGCGGGAGCATGGAACGAGCTGAGGGAATTGGCCGAATATCTCGGCGCGGCAGTGGTGACAACGATGATGGGCAAAGGCTCTTTCCCCGAGAACCATGTGCTCTATGGATGGCACGCGGGAAGCAAGGGAACGACGGTGGGCAATACGCTGTGCTCGCGCGCGGATGTGCTGCTCGCGGTCGGATGCCGTTTTGCCGACGAGACGACTTCATCCTACCGGCACGGCGTGAGCTTTTCGATCCCGCCGACAAAACTGATTCATGCCGACATAGATGCGGCTGAAATCGGGAAAAACTATCCGGTCGAGGTCGGTATTGTCGGCGATGCGAAGAGCGTTCTCGCCGACCTGCTCAATGCCGTCATCAGCGCTTCCCCGAAACGCGGCAAGAAGAAGGATGAATACTTCCGCGAGATTCAGGCTCTGAGAAAAAAGTGGCTGGCAGCCGTAAGCAAGCTTCAGAGCGCGAACCGGACGCCGCCGACCATCTCGCGCG
>QZKI01000020.1 GCA_003598055.1 Candidatus Abyssobacteria bacterium SURF_17
GAGATTTCGACAAACCGGCCCGAATGTATCATTGACGGGAAACTCAAGCTCAGAGTTGCGTTCGATGGAGCGTATGATATGTTCAGCAGAGCGGTTCAGATTGCTTATACAACGCTCAGGGAGACACGACCTGGCCGGGAAGCGTTGAAGCTGGCGCCCGTCACAAAAATTCTGTTGAACCGGCACCATCTCAGCCCGCCGGTCTTGAGAATCGGCAAGTGTTCGAGCATCGAGGTAATCGGCAGCACGGTGGGACAAGAGAAGAATGGCCTTCCTCGCAATGCATACCGGACGCCTTTCCATGAAATAGACATCTCAGCGATATCTGTCGGAGTGGACGAAAACGGAAACGCTGCAGCCGATATCGAGATTGGCATCCGCACGCTTGTCGGTGATGTCCGACTCAATCAGGTGCGGATTGACCTGTTGGGCACATACACCGTGGAATCCGTTACGGGAAAGCACGGTTTCGTTGTCTCGTCCGGAGGGAGCAGATATTCCTTTCAGGTAGTGGGCGGCCCGGTGGATGCGATTCTTCGAGAGGGGGAGAGGCTGTCCTTTGATATCAGCCTTTGTTCCAACTGGAATTTTTTCGGGGATTACCGGTCGCGCTTGCGCGTCGCGCGCCAACAGCGCGAATAGCGAGGCGGAGCTTCACGGGAAATGGCATCAGTTATCTTGACGATTTGCCTGGTTTCACTCTGCGTCGCAGTGGGGGAATATGTCCTTTACAACCTTCTCGTGATGCTCGCTGCACTGCTGCGTTCATCCCGGCCGGAGACCAATTTCACACCGCCGCTTACCATCGTGATTCCCGCTCATAACGAAGAGAAGCACATTCGGCGAAAGCTCGAGAGCGTCTTGCAGTCCGATTATCCAAGGGAGCTTATTAATGTGATTGTGGTGGACGATGGTTCCACAGACGACACGGCACGACAGGTACGGGAGGTGGCAGGTGACCGTGTCGCATTGATCCAGACCGGAGAGCGAAAAGGGAAAATCTTTGCTCAAAAGCTGGCTTTCTCTCAAGCATCAACCGAAATACTCGCAATCACCGACGCAACGGTGCTAACCGAACCCGACGCGTTCAGAAAACTGGCCCGCCACATGGCCGACCCGCAGGTGGGGGCCGTCTCCGCGAGTGTCATGGTCCGCAATCGAGGGACGAACTATCTCACGCGGATATCGCAATTCCTATTCGATATTCAGAATGCGCAGAAACTTGGCGAAAGTTTGCTCGACAGCGCTGCCGGACCTTTCGGACAGTTGTCACTCATTCGACGGGCCGCCGTCGGTGATTTTTCGACCGAAGTGATTTATGAGGACCGCGAATTCGGCATCATATTGAGGAAACGCGGATTTCGCACGATACTCGCTCCCGAGGTTGTGGCCACCTATCATGCGCCGGAATCGTTCGAGGATTTTTCGCGGCAAAAGCAGCGGAACATAGGCGCCATGATGCAATCCGTTGTGCGTCACCGAGGCCTGTTGTACAATCTGCGATACGGCTGGTACGGTCTGTTGATATTTCCGGAATACTCACTATTTCGCATTCTGAGGGTATATCTCTTGATGATTGCATTTCTTGCGGCATTCGTCTATTGCGCGGCCTTTGAGCGCGGTTTCGCGGTTTCTCTGCTCTCGTCGATGGTTGGCGTCGTTTTCTTTGGGTATGTTATCGGGACAGCGCTGCTGGCTCCGATTGTCTCCGAGCGGTGGAGATTCCTAAGGGACATTCTCATATCGGTTCCTGCTATGGCGCTCGTGGCAACGCATTTCGCGGTGGCGAGCCTAAAGTATTTCCGGGGCGACTTCAGCTCTCTGTGGGAAAGGGTGAAACGGGACCGCGCGGTCTGAGCTCGTGAAGATTCTCCTTCTCAATCCTCAGCCGGGGCGAGACGTGGTCATCAGTCGCGACCACATGGGAGGCTTTGGCTTTGAGGTCAAGAGCACAAACATCACACCGCCGTTGAACCTCGCGTACTGCGCGGCGGTGCTCGAGGGGAAGGGGCACGAAGCCGGAATTCTTGATGCGGTCGCCTTGGGATGGAAGCCGCACAAAGTTATGGAATGGTTGCGGCAAAGAGAGTACGGGCTGGTACTTGTCAACACTGCTACTCCTTCCATTGCGGATGACCTTTCGATTGCGACAGCGGTCAAACGGTTATACCCCCGAGCCTTGGTCGCATTGCTTGGGCCGCATGTGTCAGTCTTCTCGGAGCAAGCGCTCCGTCAGTCACAGACGGATGCGGTAATTCGCGGCGAGCCGGAGCATACGGTAGGCGAGCTTGCCGACGCGGTTGCCCGGAACGCATCGCTGCAGGGGATACAGGGTCTCACCGTCAACATGCCGGCAGGCATTGAGCACTATCCCGACAGGCCGCTGATTGAAGACCTCGATTCGCTTCCGTTCCCGGCGCGCCATCTGCTTCCCATGGAAAGGTATCGGTCGGCGGTGTGGGGGAGGAGGCCTTTCACCACGATGCTGTCGAGCCGTGGCTGCTCGTACGGATGCGCGTATTGTCCCTATCGTGTCGCACAGGGCACCAAATGGCGGGGGCGGAGCTCCGAGAACGTGGTTAACGAGATTGAAGAGTGCGTGACAAAATACGGCGTTCGGGAAATCCTTTTTCGTGACCCGCTCTTTACCGCTGACCCCGAAAGAGCGGTTCGTATCAGCAAACGTATCGTTGAGCGCGGGATACGGGTGGACTGGCGCTGCGAAACGCGGGCCGACCTTCTGACCGAGGAGATGATTGACTCGTTTGCGCGTGCGGGCTGCAAGGAAATCAACTTCGGCCTCGAGTCGGCGAACATTCAAATCCTGCGGGATGTCAGGCGCATGCCGATCTCCTGGGAGCAGGTCCGAACGATATTTGAGAAATGCCGACGGGAAGGCATAGAAACTATGGCATTTTTCATCCTTGGGCTGCCGGGCGAGACGGAACACACTATAGAAGAGACCGTCGAATTCGCTCTCAAGCTCAACCCCGATGTGGCCCAGTTCACCGCGGCAACGCCGTATCCGAATACGCCGTACTACGAGCAGTTGAAACATGACGGCCTGCTCCATGAGGATTGGTCAGTATTCACGAGCCGTGCGCCGGTAGTCGGCACAAGGGAACTCGGGCCGGAAAGGCTTCAGGCGCTGATTCACCGGGCGTATCGCAGGTTCTATCTCCGGCCACGGTATGTACTGCTGCGGCTGCGAAGATTAAGGTCTCTACACGAGGTCACGCGGTTGTGCAGGGGCGCGTGGAGCGCCATCAGATACAGCGGCATCCCATAGCGACGCGTGTGAGTATGTCAGCAAGGCACTTGATTTCGACGATAGTTCATATATATAATAATTAAGGGGTATCCCCCTGCGACTCTCCAGAGTGGCAGTTCCGATGGCGGGTGGTTACGCTTGTAGCAGCGTGGATTCCCTCCGAAGAGAACCAACGCTATTCATGAGGTATTTGAATAAGCGTTGATGCGTAAGGAGAGAGAATGGGCTTGGACGAAGCTCATGAGTCCCGGCATTGGAAGGTGAAAAAGCCTGACGGCAGCCAACTGGAGCCCGCCAATCTGCAGGTGCTCAGGCAGTGGGTTTCATCCCACCAGATAGGGCCTGATGACCTCGTCATCAACGAAGACCTTGCCGACTGGATTCGCGCATCGGAGGTGCTCGAACTCTTCGACCTATTCGACAAGCAAGCGGTCAGTCTCCCACCCGGTGGGCCCGGTCACCCCCCCAAGGAAACGAAAGAGCCACCAGGCGCGCCCGTCGAGGTCGAAGTTCCTGATTGTGCTTATCATGCAGGTCGCAAGGCGACGGAGATATGCGTCGGATGCGGTAAATTCATCTGCGAGGAGTGCCGCGAGCGAATCGAGGGCAAGGTATACTGTCGCAGGTGTGGAGCCGAGAAACAGGCGGGCGTCGAGCCGGGTGCTCCCGTTGGCCCACGGGCTGAGGCTCAGATCATTTCCACAGGAACCTCGAAACCTCGAACAAGTGGAATCGCAATCGCGAGCGCTGTGATTGCGTGCATCTCTGTCGCAGCGGCCGTTCTGTTGATTCTGCCAAACTATCGTGTGCCAGTCGCGCCTGCCGCGGCGTTCATCGCATTTGTGGCCGTTCTTTCGGGTGCGGTTGCGCTCAATAGGATTCGCGCGGGAGGCGGTGCATTGCGCGGCAGGCCATTCGCTCTATCGGGACTCATAGCCGGTTGCATTGTTCTTTCAGTATCTCTTGTGTCGGTGGCCTTTTTCTCGGGAAGGCCGCGACCGGCGCAGCAAGCAGGCAGCGGGCAATTTACCGGCCTGGAGCAGGTCATTCCAAGCCGCAGGGGAGGCTCGGTTTCACAACCTGCGCGAGGTCAGGCCCCTCCGGAGCTCACAGAGCAACTGAGAGAGGAGCGCGAAGCGACTGCACAGCAACTCCTTACCGAAGTTGAGAAACATCTCGCCGAAGACCGGTTGGAACAAGCGATAAGCACGGCCAGAACGATCCTTGGTCTCTATCCTGATACCGAAACGGCAAAATTGGTGCAAGAACGCCTGCCGGCTCTTGAGCAGGCGCTTGAACTCCGGCGGGCCGAAGCCGAGGAAATGAGGCGGCAGAACGAAGCGCTTTCCCAGCAACGGTTCGAGCACGCAATGAAGATGTACTCGGAGGATAATCGCGCCACCGCACTCGACCTTCTGAAGAGCATCGTTGAAAACTATCCGGATACTAAGGCTGCCGAACAGGCCGGAGCCGAGATAGCTAAGATCGAGAGAGCGGTTGCGGACCAGGAAATGAAGAGGCTCGATGAACTCGCTTCCGAACTTGCCGCGCAGGCAGAGCAAAAGATGGAAGCAGAGCAGTATGCAGATGCCGCCGGTCTGTATCGAGAGATACTGTCGAAATACTCGACGACTCCGACTGCGAGCGCAGCACAGTCAAGGCTCCAAGAGGCCGAACTTCTGGCGAGAGACCCGGCTGAGCGGGAATTTCGCACCATTCAGAAGGCGCTTGAGGCAGGAACATACGAGGAATTAATAGCGCTCCTGCAAGAGTTCCTGGCAGAATATCCCGAGAGCGATCGCACTGAAGAGGCCGCGACGCTTTTGGCTGAGAGCGAGCGCAAAAAGAAAGTAGCCGACAGCCTCTATCAGTTTGGACATGCGTATTTCGAGGAAGGTAAATATAACCTTGCTGTAGGAAGGTACGAAAAGCTCATCAATGAACACCCAAAAAGCCAGTGGATTTCCCAGGCCGAGCAGGAATATGATGAAGCTCTCAGGATGCTTCAGGAATAGGCAACCTCAATCACTGACAACTCTGTGAGCCTCCCGCCGACACAATCGCTACAGCCATCGAATAAGGATAAGCTGAAATCTGGAACTTATCTTTTGGCTGTAATGCAACTGACGACAGCGTCCTTGGTATTCGGATTATTTTGTCTCTTGGTCCACCTTGAGCGCACGCCCACATACACAATCGACAGCTATTTCTATCTTTCTAAAGCGAAGCAACTCGCATCGGGACAGGGATTAAGGACCACATGGAATGACGGCATTGATGCGAAGTATTTTCCGGGATACTCCATTGCGCTCGCGCCCGTGTCACGTCCGGGGAAGCTTTACATTATTGTTCAGTTAATCGCGTATGTGGTATGCGGGCGCCTTATGATTCAAATCGGCAGAGCCGCGGGGAGAGACTCTTGCGGACAGTTCTTGGCTTTGACTGCGCTGCTCGCGAATCCCATCATGCTCAAATGGCTCTCACTGCCAATGGCCGAGGGAGTCGCGCTGATGCTCTGTCTGGTGGCAGTGGCATTGTTTCTTGCCTTCCTGGCGCGCAGGAGTATTCTCAGCTTGATTCTCGCATGCGTCATTGGCGGGTTCGCGACAATCACCCGGATAGAGGCGTTGTTTTTGGTTCCCGTTTTCGGGCTTTTGGCAGCGCCGGAGAAAAGGAACATCTCGTGGCGTTGGTTGCTCGCGGGATTGGTCGTCTTCTTTCTTCCACTTTTCTGGTACTTTCTGTGGCTGCGAGGAACGGCTGGCGCCGAATCGGCCTATATCAGCGAATTCAAGAGCACATTGCCCACTGCCGATTTTCTCAAAAACCTTGCCTACAATATACTGGTCCCATTCGGATTCATGCATTGGCCGGTGAGGTCGTTCAGCGCATCTGAGCTGTTGTCCGTTACTGGCCTCGCTGGAGTGATATGGATTGGCTTGGGGGAATGCGTTTTTGTCGGCGGACTCGTTGCTGCGTTGGCGGGACGGCTCGGCCCGCGACTGAGAGCCACGAGCATTCTGTTTGTGACGTATGCGTTCGTCCATTCGTTCTGGTACTACCGATACGAGAGATTCATGCTGATGGCGCTTCCGCTCGCAGCAATCGTATGGGCTTCGGCGATTCAAGAAGTGTGTGCGCGCCTCTTGCCGAAGAGACAGCATGTGTTGCTCCCTTTAATACAACTGATGATTGTAGCGTCTGGCTTCTACTTCGGGAATTTTTACAGCTTGCGGCATAGGGCCGCGCTCCAGCAGGACACCGGAGGGCTGCGGTTTCGGGAAATTGCGGCGGCAGTGAACTCGCTGAACAGTGAATCGCACTCTCCGGTTCTGACTGACCTCGGGCCGCATCTTGCCTATCACCTCGACGCACATACCTACCTCGATACGGGGTACAAAAATTATTGGAAGAGGGCATTCCCGCCCGAACGCACTCTAGGAGAGATGGAGAGGCTTGGTATCAGGTTTGTGGTGATAAAGCTGAAGGTCAACCAATGGTTCGAAGAACATGCAATTCCGCCCGAAATTCAGAGCAGATTCAAGGTCCTGACGGAGTCGGGGGTTTCGATACTCGAGTACACGCCTGGAGCGGTCAGCGATTCTTGATGCTCCATATGTCCTCAAGCTCATCGATACCTTTGCGAAGTTCGTCAGGTTCCTGACGGTTGTACGGTTCGGTCGGGATATTGATGAGGTAGCTCATCTCGCTCAGGCCCATCTGTCCGTGCCATACCATCGGCGGTATCGCAAGCAGAATGTTCTCGCCTTCTTCGCCGAGGATGAATTGATTGTACTCCCCGTTCGTCGGACTGCCCGGCCTGTCATCATATAAGCCTATCTTGGCCGTTCCCTTTACAATAAAGAAATGATCAGTCTGCCTCTGATGGCAGTGCCACGCCTTCACGACATTACGACGGCAGGTTGCCACATAGATTTGGCCGAACTTGATGAAATGAGGAGAATCGCATCGAAGTATTTCAGTCACGTAACCACGGTCATCAGCATGGCGCAGGAGCGGAACTTTCTTCACACCGTCTATCATGGCTCGTTCCTTTCGGTGGTGGCCGGCGGAAACTGCAAGAATCGGCAGCCTTGTGGAAAGCGCATTCTAGCAGAAACCTTTCACGAATTCAATTACGGGCGAAGGGACAGAGCCCTCTTTCTTAAACGCATGAAGCAAGCAGGGAATTTTAACCGGAAACAGGGTTCTGTGAATCCGTCCCGCAGTCGCGGTTGTAGGGGCGCACGGCCGTGCGCCTCTACAAGAAACGGCGATTTTAAGGGTGGACGGACACGGTGCGCCGTGCCTCTACATTCCATCTCCAATTACGGGATGGATTCTCTGTCCCTAGCTTGACGCACATTTTCCAACGTCTTGCCTCCACTCATAGTATCCGACGACCTCGGAATAAGAGGCGAGAGCGCGTTCCGGAGCAGTATAGAGTGGAAAACCGGCGCTCTGAAGTTTATTGCAGAACTCAACATCACCGACGAATCCTGCAAGGCTGATAAGCATGCACGGTTTCTTCAAACTCTTTTTCAATTCCATCATGAGTTCCAGATATTCCTGCTGGCCTGACGGATTCAAGCCGCCGCCAATGAGGACGGTCGCATCAACGTTTTCATCTTCGTCTACGACCCTTAAGGTGTCGGAGTACAGAGAGATTATGCCCCACGGGGCGACGCCGAGGTCAATCGGATTTCTCAGGCTCGCGCCCGCGGCAGGGATAAACGTGCGAAGCTTTTCAATGGATTTCGGTGACAATTCCGCGAGTTTCAGGCCGCCGCGTTCGAGGGCGTCCGCGGCAGCAACGGCAGGCCCTCCCGGTCCGGAGATAATCACTATGCGCCTGCCAACGGTCTCGGGGACATAATGGAAGGTTGTCGCGATGTCAATCATTTCTTCTATGTTCTGGGCTCGGATAACGCCTGCTTGCTTGAACACAGAGTTCCACACGGATTCCGAACCTGCAAGCGAGCCGGTATGTGATGAGACCGCACGAGCGCCGGCTGAGGTAAATCCAGCCTTCCAGATGATGACCGGTTTCTTGAGGCTCACCTTCTTCAGGGTTTCGAGCAGCGTGCGGCCATCTCGTGTGCCCTCGAGGTAGGCGGTTATGATTGAGGTCCGGTTGTCGTTGCCAAGGTAATCGAAGAAGTCGGTGCTCGAGAGGTCACATTCGTTCCCGATGCTTACCACCTTGCTGAAGCTCATTCCGCGGAGCCTGCCCATGAGCGTCACGAACGCGCTGAGCGAGCCGCTTTGCGAGACAAAGGCGACTCGTCCCGATACTTGCGGCATTGATGGGAAGAATGCGAGACCCGATTCAGGGCAATAGACACCCATGCAGTTGGGTCCCACGAGCCGCATACTTCCCGCCCGCGCCGCGGCAACCATCTCTCGCTCGCGTTGGAGGCCGAGCGGCTCACCGGTCTCGCCGAAGCCGGAGGTGAACACGATTGCCGCTCGCACTCCGGCTTGCGCACACTCTTCGATTACGTTCTGGACCTGTTCGATGCCGACCAGAATAATGGCAAGGTCAACCCTTTCGGGAATCCCACTCAAGGAAGGATAGGTTTTCAGTCCGAGGATCTCGTCAGCATTTGGGTTTATGGGAAAAACCTTTCCTTTGAATCCCGGGTCGAGGAGAGCCTGCAGGAAGACCAGGCCGGGTTTGAAGCTCCTCGGCGCGCCAACAACGGCGACGGTTCGTGGACAAAAAACGGCTCGCATTTGCTCTAGCGTATAGCTCATCGGACTACCTGCCGCTTCTCTATTCAGGAATCTGCGCAGAAGATACGGATTGACTCGGGGTTTCAGTCAATTGGACTTCACACGAGGCAATCCTATCATATTACGGGAGACGATTGCAATGAGCTATTTGCATCGATGATTTGGCGTGTGTTACAATCTGCGCGCATTTGCTCGGTGACTGCCTGCTGATGTTCCCTCGGTTGCGCAGGGAGATTGATGCGATGGAAGCTCACAACACAGCCGAAATGAAGAGGGTCCTCTCTTACAGGTGGGTGATTTTCTGGATACTGGCGCTTGGATATGTGCTTGTGTATTTCCACCGGCTGTCGCCCGCCGTGATGGCTGTCGAGCTGATGCAAACGTTTCATGCGAGCAGCGCAATCGTAGGGCTGCTCGGGTCGGCGTATTTCTATCCCTATGCCATCATGCAATTGCCCGCCGGACTCTTATCTGACTCGCTTGGGCCGCGGAAAAGCGTCACCATATTCCTCATAATTGCCTTCGTAGGGACAGCTCTTTTTGCAGTCTCTCCGAGTGTTGGAGTCGCCATCATCGCACGCGTGCTGGTTGGATTGGGCGTGTGCATGGTTTTTGTTCCTACTCTGAAGATCCTTTCGCAGTGGTATCGGCGCAGCGAATTCTCGTTCATGGCAGCGATTCTAAACGCGATGGGCGGAGTCGGCGTGCTCGTGGCCGCCGCGCCGCTCGCATTCCTGACGGACTTGCTCGGCTGGCGGATGACGTTCATGCTTATCGGCGTTGCGACGCTCTTCCTGGCTGTAGCCGTATGGACATGTGTCAGAAACAAGCCCGAGGAGATGGGATTGCCCTCACTTGCATCGCTTGGCGGTGTCCTTCCCGCGGGAGCGATGCCAGCAATTCCTCTCGTTGAAGGAATGCGACGAGTGCTGAAGAACGGCCACTTCTGGGCGATTGCCATCTGGTTTTTCTTCAACTGCGGAATTTTCTTCGGTATCGGGGGATTGTGGGGCGGACCGTACATGATGCATGTTTACGGCTTCACGAAGGGACAGGCGGGGAACGTATTGAATATGGTTGCAGTGGGCCTGATTGTCGGAAGTCCCTTGCTGAGCATGCTCTCAGACAGGATTCTGAGGAGTCGGAAGAAAGTGATGATTCTGTCCTCTTTCGCGGTTGCCGCTACCATGCTGCCGCTTGTACTGTATACGGACAAACTCACGTTTCGTCTCCTGTGTGCGGTATTTTTCTTTATCGGACTCTTCTCCGCCGCCATCGTAGTAATCGCCTTCACGGCGACCAAGGAGCTTTTTCCGCTTGAAATTGCAGGGACCTCGGTCGGGACCGTGAACCTGTTTCCGTTTGCCGGTGGGGCGGTTTTTCAACCTTTCCTGGGGTACATTCTCGAGCGGTCCAGCGGCGGGACGGATGTTTCTTCTGTGGAGGGTTACCGGGCGGTATTCGTCGCCTGTCTCATTGCTGCCGTAATAGCGCTTGTCTCCATATCTTTTATGAAGGAGACGCTGTCGCATGCCGACGGCCGTACATGAACGGTCGTGCTGGAGCGCGCGCCATACATGGTGGTTGATAGTTCACGAATCGGATGCTCCCACCGAAAAGTAGGGCGACCCACCGGGTCGCCCGTACAACATATGCTCCGCTGAACACTGTGTATGTCGCACATCACGCGTGCTTCTGGTCGGGTGTGCTATCCCCGACAGAGGCTTTCCCTTCGCGGAAGACCTTCAGGATTATCTTGAGAGCAGCGGCCTTCTTGCGGAAGGCATCGCGTATGACTTTTTCCCATACCTCCGTCCGAATGTCCGACGCGTGTGCCGAGAGCGCTCCGAGGAGCAGAAAGTTTACCGAGCGCCGGGTTTCCGGACTTGCGGCGAGTTTCTCGCCGTCCATCACCCAGACTTTCTGCGGCAGAGCCTTGAGCCGGTCAAAGACATCGTCGGGATACGCAGACTGGCCCGAAGATACGGTTACGGGGTCGAGCCGTTGATTGTTCACGATGAACAGGCCGTTGGGCTTGGCATATTGTGCAAATCGGAGCGACTCGACGCGCTCGAATGCGACAATCACGTCGGCCTCGCCCTGCATGATGAGCGGTGAATCCACCCGCTCTGAGTAGCGTACGTGCGAATACACGCTGCCGCCCCTCTGGGCCATGCCATGCACTTCGCTGACCTTGACGTCGAATCCGCATTCAATCGCGGCGCGGGCCAGAATGTCGGCGCAGGTGAGAACGCCTTGTCCGCCGACTCCTACCATGAGCACATTCATCGTTTCACCTCTATTGCGTCGAATTTGCAGACTCTCTCACACAGGCCGCAACCCTGGCAGAAGAACTCATCGATGAAGAATTTTTTGTTTTTCCCTTTGCCTATCTGCATAATGGCCGGACAACCCAGCCGGATGCAGGCCGCGCATTGATTGCATAATTCCTGGTTGATCTCATAGGGCGGAAGTTTCTCCTGACCGGGAATGAGCACGCACGGACGTTTGGCAACGATCACCGACGGCTCGTCGCTTGCCAGGCAGGCCTTGATAGTAGCCTCGAGCTTGTCGAATTCCAGTGGATTGATTGTGTGCGCGTCTCGGATGCCGATGCCCCGGGCAAGTCGCTCAAAATCGAGTGCTATGGTCGGTTCGCCTTGCAGGGTTTTTCCGGTGCCGGGGTGCTCCTGACGGCCGGTCATTGCGGTGGTGCAATTGTCGAGGATGAGGACGAGCGTTGCGCCCTTGTTATAGACAATGTCCACCAGACCGGTTATTCCTCCGTGAATGAACGTGGAATCTCCGAGCGCGGCAACCGTCTTGCCCCTCTCTGTGACCTTTTCGATTCCGAACGCCATGCCGACGCTTGCTCCCATGCAGAGGCAAGAGTCCATTGCATTTAACGGAGGCTGTGCCGCAAGTGTGTAGCAGCCGATGTCGCCCATGACATTCACCTTGAATTTCTTCAGGATGCTCAGAACGATTCTGTGCGAGCAGCCCGGGCACATGACCGGCGGGCGAGGGGGAATGTCCGTATACGTTCCCGGTTTGATAGTGATTTCGTGCTTCGGTCTTACCAGCTTCGGAAACTTCGCGTGGAGCGCTTCCCAGATGATTTCGGGCGCGAATTCTCCGCAGAGCGGCAGGCCGAGGTCCTTGCCATACACCTTGATTCCCATTGCGCGGACCTGTTCCTCGATGATGGGGTCAAGCTCTTCAATGACAACGAGGTTTTTCACCTGCGCCGCGAACCGGCGAATCGTCTCCTTCGGCAATGGGTTCACGAAAGCGAGTTTGAGGTACGAGGCACTGGGAGCTACCTCCAGAGTGTACTGATATGCGGCTCCGCTCGAAATAATGCCGAGCGCGGGCGAGCCGGACACGATGCGATTGAGCTTTGATTTATCCGAAAGCTCGGCCAGCTTCTTCATCCTCTCCTCGACGACGACGTGGCGGCCACGCGCGTAGCCGGGAAGCATGACGTACTTTGGAATGTCCCTCGTGAAGCCTGCAACTTCCTTCTCAACTCTTTCGCCAAGCTTGACCACCCCTTTGGAGTGTGATATCCGGGTTGTCAAGCGGATGATGACGGGCGTGTCGCATTCCTCGCTCAGGCCGTAAGCATAGCGGACAAATTCCTTCGTCTCGGCGCTGTCAGCCGGCTCGAGCATCGGCAGTTTGGCGGCGCGGGCGTAATGGCGGTTGTCTTGCTCGTTCTGCGAGCTGTGCATTCCGGGGTCGTCGGCATTGATGATTACGAGGCCGCCCTTTATCCCGATGTAGGATGAGGTGAACAGCGGGTCTGCGGCGACATTCATGCCCACATGTTTCATCGAGGCAAGGGAACGCGCACCGGCGATTGCGGCTCCGATGGCCTCCTCGAGCGCGACCTTTTCGTTAACCGTCCATTGCGCCTTCACACCCTCATACGTGGCCATGTTCTCGAGCACTTCCGTCGCCGGCGTGCCGGGGTAGCTCGCTGCGAATCTCACTCCCGCCTCATATGCTCCTCTGGCTGCGGCTTCATTGCCTGACATCAATACTTTACTCATGTTTCTGATACTCCTCGTGTGGCGTTGCGCCGATAATAATTATCATGAGCGGAGGGAAGGGTAACGGACAAATCTGAAGAATCAAGCAACCGATGACGACCCTTGCTCCGTTCAGCATACGAGTGCCCGATGTGTATTAAAGGGTGCGGGCACAAAGGGAACTTCCAGTTGCTCATGCACCCCAATTATACCATGAAGAAGCCCTGACAATCCAAATACCGCAATGCAGTTGGGGTCAGACCTTGAAATATGACATAAGGAATTGAGCTCCCATGATCAAGGCCAACGAGGGCTCCGGGGACAGTCCACAAAGGGACAGTTTCCTTCGCCTAGGTTCATATTTCAATGTCCAACCCCGATAATCTCTCAGACAACAAAAAGGGAAGGCGGTGGTGATGCCTTCCCTTTTTGTTGGTGCTGATTGGTTTAGAATTTGTAAATAAACGCTGACTGGATTCTGAAGTCGTCTCCATCGGCGTTGCCAACCCACTTGGTCTCGTGCCATGCAAGCTCGAGTCCGACGTCGAAGTTGGGCACGACCGTCCAGATCGTGTTGCCGAAAATGGTCCAGTTCTGACTACGGCTGTTAGCCGGGAGATCATCGCTGTCAACGTCATCCAAACCGTAACCGAAGTTGAACTGAAGGTTCTGACGCGGCGTTATCATCGCATGGATGAATCCGCCGTAAGCCTCTATTTCTTCCTGGTCAACGATAACTCCCAAGGCGTTCCGCTTGCTGACAAAGCCCTGGACGATACCGCCGTACACATTGTCTATGTTCTCGCCCGTCCAGATTTCGCCTTGCACTGTCACGAGACCGGGGACGACGCCCAGAGAGCCATCGAGCGCAACCAACCATACATCAAGGTCGTCGTTCTCGCCCGGGCCGGAGAAATCAGTCTCTTCTTCTGCAATTAGCCCGGACAGTCCGAGGCTCAGCTTGCGTCCACTGTCGAACTGCTTATCGACGCCCATTCTTCCTTCTACCATGGGCCAACCTGACTCAACGCCATTGAGCATCAAGTCCTTGTCGAAGTCGTCCGAGAGAGTGCGATCTGTGTGGTTTAGACTGGCCTGGCCGGTAATCTTTGTTCCATCCACGTCCCACCACTTTGTGAGACGAAGCTGCGGGCGACGATAGCCGACGTTGCCCGAACCCCACATGACAACGCAGTCAAGCATATTGGGTATCCGCGGGGCAATAATATCCCATGACTGTCCTGCAAGCAGGCTCCACGTCGGATAGAGCAATTCGGCGTATGCATGGCGCATCCGGATGCGATGCGCGACCACGTCGCCGCCGTTCTGATAGAGTTCATCGAAGTCAACCTCGATCTTACCCTTGATGGTGCCGCCCGCGAACTCGGGGCCGTCAAAATTCAAGCCCAATCTTGTTGCGGTCGCCGTCATGCTGAAATTGTTGTCGTCATCCGCATTATTCTGGACGCCATCCGCGCTCACGAATGGGAACGGCATTGACTTGCCATCTTCGGGCCATGCCCAGCCGACGACATTTCCTGAGAACATGAACTGGGCCGAGTCGTCATAGGCAGCGTCAAGTCGTATGAACCCGTAAGGGGTCACCCGAATCTTGCCGCCTCCAATGGTGAGGCCATCCTGTGGAGGAGGAAGCTCAGCCTTTACCTTTTCGACGATGGCATCCATATCCTCGTAAGGCACCGGCTCTTCCGTGAGTTGCTCGAGCTCCCTGAGTTTCCACTCCTGGTCTTGCAGCTTCTGCTCCTGGTCCTGCAGTTTCTTCTCTTGATTTTGAATCTGTTGCTGCTGGCTCTGAATGAGCTTGTTGAGCTCGTTGAGCTGTTCTTTCAGAGCCTGAAGGTCAACTGAGTCTGAGCTTTCCCCCCACGCCGGCGATATGAGCAAGAAGCTCACAAGAACGGCGGCGAGGACCCACACACCTTTCCTCATGCTCTCCCCCTAGCTAAATAGTTCGATTGGAGTGTTACGTTGTTGCCTTCTTCCCCTCAATCCGACACAAACCCTGTGAATGCGCAGGGTTTGTGTAAGGACCTACTTAAAGGTCCCGTTACAACGTATCGTTCCTTTTATCACCTCCTCAGGGGGACAGCCATGGTCGCATTCGTTCGACTCCCCGCGTCCCCAAAGTATTTTTTGAGTGGCCACTACTTTATAGATTTGCCTCCCGTTTGTCAACCACACGGACGCTTTCGGCTTGTTGGCCGAGTGTGCCGGGCTCGACAAGTCGTATCTTCGCTGTAACACCGATTATATCGAACAGTTCATCTCGAATCTTGTCCTCAAGCGACCTGAGTGCGCGGAGCCTGTCCGAGAAGATTGCCTCGTTGACCTCCAGCGCGACCTCTACTGACTCGCTCACTTCACTTCCGGCCACCACGAGCTGGAAAACCGGCCTGGACGCGGCGGGCCCGATGGCGTCGGCGATTATTCGCTCGACCTGTGCCGGAAACAGGTTAACCCCTCCCACAAACAGCATATCGTCGGTTCGACTGGTTACTTTGTCCATCCGGACGAAGCAGGAACCACACCCGCACGGTTTTTCATTCAGCCGTGTGATGTCGCCCGTTCTATAACGAATCAGCGGAAATGCCTCCTTTGTGAGGGTGGTGATCATCAACTCTCCCGCCTGTCCGGGTTGCAGCGCTTTTCCCGACGCAGGGTCAACGACCTCCGCGATGAAGTGGTCTTCGTTAATATGGAGGCCGTTTCTCTCTTTGCACTCGGCCGCGATGCCGGTGGCGACGATTTCGCTGTGTCCATAGCAATCGAACACCGGGGTGTAAATGTTTTCCTCGATTCTCTTGCGGACCGATTCCGACCAGTACTGACCGACGAGCAAGCAAGCACGAAGCATGAGCGCCTTGACGTTTACATGATGCAGCCGGATGAAGTCTATGAGTCGCAATGCCTTATGGGGCGTAGTCACCAGTACCGTAGTATGGTAGTTCTTCATCATCTCGAGTTCGGTATCGGGCGGCATGTTCGAACTCGGAATGACAGATGCTCCGATTCTCTCGGCGCCGTAGTGAAGGCCCAATGCGCCGGGAAACATGCCATAGTCTATGTAGATGTGCACCACGTCGTCCGGTCCGACGCCGGCCGAAAGAAGCGAGCGGGCAGCCAGTTCCGTCCAGTGGTCGATGTCATTTCGCGTGAATCCGACCACAATCGGCCCACGCACCTCAGAAGACGTTGATTGGAGTCGTATTACCTCTCTCAAAGGCACCGCGAACATGCCGTAGGGGTAGTTCTTGACCAACGTGTCGCGTGCCGTTGTAGGGAGTTTCTGAAGTGTGTCGAGACTGGTGAGGTCATCCGGATAGAAACCGCAGTTGCGAAATGAATCCCGATAGTATTCAACGTTCTTGTACACACGGTGGAGAGTTGCCTGCAATCGCTCAAGCTGCAGTTGCTCGACTTCATCGCGGCTGGCCATGCTGCAGTGAGCGTCAAGTGCTGGCATGACGATCTTCCCCCTGCCCTTTATTCCCAGACTTTCTCGTAAGTCTTGCCGAGATAAGCACGCTCGACCTCATGGTTCCTGAGGAGGTCTGCGCTCGGTCCTTGTACGACCACTTGTCCCGTCTCAATCACGTATCCGCGGCCGGCGACCTCGAGCGCCATGCGCGCGTTCTGCTCCACCAGGAGAATGGTTACTTCCTGCTTCTTCAGCCGTACTATGGTCCGAAAAATCTCTTCGGATATTTTGGGCGCCAAGCCCATGGACGGTTCGTCCAGCAGGAGTAACCGCGGTCGAGACATGAGCGCCCTGGCAATTGCCAGCATCTGCTGCTCTCCGCCTGAGAGGGTTCCCGCAAGCTGCTTGCGCCTTTCCTTTAGAACCGGGAATAAATCGAAAACCATTTCCATGTCCTGCCGAATCTCAATCTTGCTGCCATTCTTATGCCGGACATATGCTCCGAGCTCGAGGTTATCGACAACAGTCATGGGGGCAAACAACTGTCTGCCTTCGGGTACGAGAGCAACTCCGTGTCTGACGATTCTTTCGGGCGCCAATCCGCGTATATCCTTGCCCTCGAGCAGTATTTTGCCTTCATTCTGGCTGACCAGTCCGGCGACCGTGTTCAAGATTGTGGATTTGCCTGCCCCGTTGGCTCCAATCAGCGTTACGATCTCGCCTTTGCCAACGTGCAGGCTGATTCCACGGAGGGCCTGCAACCGGCCATAGTAGCTCTTAAGGTTTTGTACTTTCAGCATTGCTGCGCGATTGTCCAAGGTATCGGGCAATTACCTCTTCGTTTCTCTGAACGTCACGCGGTTTGCCCTCGGCAATCTTCGTGCCGTAGTCCATCACGAGAACATCGTCTGAAATTTCCATCACGACTGACATGTCGTGCTCGACGAGCATGACGGTAATGCCAGAGCTCCTGAGCCTCCGTATCAATTCCGCCACCTGCTCGGTCTCGCGAATATTGAGGCCGGAAACCGGTTCGTCCAAAAGGAGCAATTTCGGAGACGTAGCTAAAGCTCGGGCAAACTCGACCAGGCGGCGCTTGCCGAAGGGGAGCGAAGCGGGTGACGCGTCGGGGTCGGCATCAAGGCCGACAGTCTCAATCTGCCGCAGCGCCTCCTCGCGGATTTTTCTCTCCTCCTCGACGGCCCTCTTGCGTCGAAGCGCCACATTGAGAACCCCGCAGCCGGTGCGACAGTGTCGCCCGAGCATGACATTTTCCAGGATGCTCATATTGTCGAATATCTCAACGTTTTGGAAGGAGCGCGACATCCCCAATTCGGCTATTACGTGGGGCTTGAGGCCGCAAATGTTCTTGCCCAGAAACGTTATATTTCCCCGCGTGCACGGTGCGAGGCCTGTGAGCAGATTGAACAGGGTCGTTTTCCCAGCGCCATTGGGTCCGATTATTGATTTTATCTGCCTTTCAACGACCCGAAAACTCAGGTCATTGACGGCTATTACGCCGCCGAATTCCTTGCTTAATCCGTTAACTTCCAACATTCTCGCTCACTACAACACTGTACCGTTAAGCGGCGGCCCTGGGAACAAGCGTTCCCTCAAACTTTCTCTTCACGGCAGCCGCGATGCCAGCCAATCCCTCGGGCGCGAACATCATGATAATCAGCATGATGGCGCCGTAGATCAAGATATCGTAATCGCCAAATGTGCGCAGGTACTCGGGCAATGTCCCCAGCAAAAGAGCGCCGAGTATGGCTCCCCACACATTGGACATACCGCCTATTATCACCATTGTTACCAGGAGAATCGACGTGTTGGCGTCAAAAGTCGCCGGACTGACGAACGTAACATAGTGGGCATAATATGCGCCCGCGATGGAGGATACTGCTGCGCTGAAGACGAAGACCTGCATCTTGTATGAAGCAGTGTTCACTCCCATGGTATTTGCGGCTGTCTCGCTCCCATGAATGGAGCGCAGCGCTCTCCCGATTCTGGAGTTGATGACATTCAGCACCAGCACGAGCAGGATGATAACGGTCACCCATACAAGGTAGTAAAACCGAGTGTCGTTCTTGAACGAGAACGCGCCAACGGCGAATCGTGGTATCTGCCCGAATCCGGAGGGCCCGCCCGTCAGTTCGACGGTCGAATTTAAGAAGATGTACACGATTTCGCCGAACCCGAGCGTCGCCATCGCGAGGTAATGACCTCGCAGCTTGAGGACCGGCCGGCCGATACTATATGCGAGTACTCCCGCAACTACGGCTGCACACACGAGACCAATCCATGGGGAGAGGTGGCACCGCGTCGCAAGCAGTCCGGACGTATACGCGCCGATGCCATAGAACGCGGCGTGGCCGAGCGATATCTGGCCTGCGTATCCCAGCAGGAGGCTGAGGGAAATCGTGATGAGTGAATAGATGCCGACAAACACAAGCGTTCCCACATAGTACGGGTTCCGCACTATCATCGGCAGACCCATCACCACGACGATGAAGAAGGCCAGAGAGATGTAGTGTTTCATTCCCACAATGTATCTGTCCGACAATTTTGTTGGGGATGTCCGCTTGAGGGCGCCCCAGGGCCAGCCTCGCTCAAAACTTCTTCAGCCGCTGGACATCCGCACTGCCGAGAAGTCCTCCCGGGCGGACGAACAAAACTCCCAAGAGCACGATCAGCGCGATAGCATCTTTGTAATGGGACGAGATGTAACCGGCTCCCAAGGATTCCAGAATCCCGATAAGAAGGCCCGCGAGCACCGCGCCGGGTGCGCTGCCGAGACCTCCCAAAATGGCGGCCCCAAAGCCCTTCAGCGCAAGCATTGCGCCGCGTTGATAATCCATGAGAATAATCGGGGTGATGACAACCCCGGCAATTGCGCCGATGCCCGAGGAAAGGCCAAAGGAAAGGGTCACCATCTGTTTCACGCTGATGCCCACGAGCCGCGCAGCGTCCGGATTATGCGCACAGGCCCGCATCGCTTTCCCAATGAGCGTCCGATTAAAGAAATAAGCGAGCCCTACGACAACTGTCAGCAGGCTTGCGAGAACCCAGAGCGTCTGTGGAAGAATCGTTGCGCCCATGATATTGATAGGAGTCTCGCCGGAGAAGTGAGGCAGATAGCGCGCCTCCTTGCCCCATGCGAACATCGCGAGGCCCTTTATAAGAATCGAGCCGGCAATCGTTATCATAATCAGCACGAGGACGGAGGGATTCTTGAGAGGGTGGATAGCTATCCGCTCGAATCCTATCCCCACGAGCACCACGAGAAGGACGGCAATGGGAAATGCGATACCTACAGGCAGCTTCCACACCGTGGTCAGAGTGACCATAAACATGCCGCCGAGCATCACAAATTCGCCCTGTGCGAAATTGATGATGCCCGTGCAGTTGTATATGATGTTGAAACCGAGCCCGACCATGGCATAAATACTGCCGATGGCCACGCCCGTAAACACATATTGAAGCGTTATCGCGAGAGCATCCATCTTCGCAGGTACAAGGTGTGAACGAAAAAGCCTGCTGCGCTTGCCTCCCCCTTGTTCCGCTCACTATTCGCGCACAAAACAACCCAAAAGGCGTTGGCTATCACTAGACATGCATTGGGCGCGATGAATCGCGTCCCTACGAAGTCTCGTAGTCTTAACCTCACAAACTCACTGACGCATCTTTCTGCTTCTGCAGGGGCTGTTCGCGAACGGCCCCTGCAGGGGAAAAAGCGATTGTCAAATAGTCTCAGTTTTTGCTCTGCCCACTTCTCAACGGAGGAAAGCGCAACTTAATCCTCCTGGATCATGATAACCTGTGCAGCCGATTTCTCGACAGCGGAAAGCGCAACAAACTTACTATCCTTGACAATAATCATCTCAAAGGCGGTCTTATCGAGCCCGCAATGGTCTTCCGGCGAGAAATTGAAGATTCCGCCGGTTCCGACGAAGCCTTTGGTGTTCTCGACGTAGTCCCGGATCTTCGCCTTGTCGGGGCCGACTTCCTTGATGGCGTTGATCACGAGCCACAACGCGTCATAGGCGTGGCCGCCGAACGTGCTCACCTGGTCATTGAATTTCGACTCGTAATCCGACTTGTATTTCGCGAGCACCGCTTTCTGCGGGTTATCGTCGGCGAGCGTGTCAACGACGAGCAGTCTTCCTGCCGGGAAAATGATTCCTTCGCCTGCCTCTCCACTGGCCTGCGCGTACTTGACATTGCCGAAGCCGTGGCTCTGGTAAAGCGGTATGGTCATACCGAGTTGTCGCATATTCTTCGATACGGTGACTTGAGCGGGGACAACCGACCAGTTGATGACTGCCTGCGCGTCGCTTGCCTTGATCTTGGTCAACTGAGCCGTCATGTCAGTATCAGCGGGTCCGTACGTTTCATCGGCGGCGATCTCGATTCCCATCTGAGGCGCGTGTGCCTTAAGCTGCTTCCTTCCGTTATCTCCAAAGGCGTCGGTTGAGGTAATGATTGCGACCTTGGTCAACCCCTTAGATTTCATATACTCAAAAATCCGGATCGCGCAGTCACTGTCCTTCTGCGGCGTCTTGAACACCCATTTCGCAACGGGATTGACGATTGATTCGGCCGCTGCGCATGAAATGAGCGGCACGCCGAATTCCTCGGCGATCGGTTTTACGGCCAATGAAGCGCCCGTGACTGACGGGCCTACGATTGCAATCACATTATCCTTGGTGACGAGCTTTTTGACCGCATTAACTGCGTTCGCCTCGACGCCCGCGTCATCTTCGACGATTACCTCTATCGGCCTGCCATTGATGCCGCCGGCCGCATTGACCTCGGCCTCTATCATCTTGGCGGTGTTGCGCTCCGGCTCGCCCAGCCATGAAGCCTTGCCGGTGACGGAGAAGACCGCTCCGATTTTTATCGGCTCACCAGCCGGTTCCGCGGCAAATCCAAGCCCGCTCAGCATGAGGCACAAAATAGTGGTCAGGATCAACACTTTCTTCATTCTCGCTTTCCTCCCCTTAAGAAACTCGCCCTGCTCAAATCGCCCTTCTCCCGGCCGGCCAACTGGGCCCGCCGGAAATCCAGAAAGGTCCGCTCTTGCCTTACAATGCGTTGTACACTTCTCCGCTCGAAAGCAGCTTCACATTCGCAGTCTTCAGTTTTCTGATGACTTCGTCAATGCCCTCAACCCTGAGGATGATGACCGCCTTGTTGCTCTTCCGCTCGAGGACCGAATACATATATTCAATGTTTACTCCGCACTCCTCAAGGGTTCTGAGGACATTGTGTAACCCGCCTGGCTGGTCGGGCACCTCGACCGCGATGACCTCCGTCTCTTGCACAGCGTGATTTGCCGCTCGCAGAACTGAGTATGCCTTGTCGGGGTCTTCGACCACCATGCGCACGATTCCAAAATCCTCGCTGTCGGCGAGTGAAATGGCGCGAAGGTTCAGTTTTGCCTTCGTCAACTCCTCGGTTACGGCTCTCAGATGACCGGGTTTATTCTCCAGAAAGACGGATACTTGTTTTATCTTCACTGGTCATCCCTCCTTGCGCATATCTATGACCCGTTTTGCTTTTCCCATGCTGCGCTCGATGGTCTTCGGCTGGACGAGTGTCACCTTTGCGTGAATGCCCAGCAAGCTGTTGATCTCGTGCGCGACCTTCCGCTCGACGTTCTGCAATTTCTTGATCTCGTCGGAGAACAACCGCTGATCCACTTCCACCTGCACCTCGAGCGTATCCATTGGGCCGTCCTTGCGGACAATCAATTGATAGTGCGGCTCAGCCTCCTCGATTCCCACAAGCACGCTTTCAATCTGTGACGGGAACACGTTGACGCCGCGGATGATGAGCATGTCGTCGGTTCTGCCTGTCACGCGTTCCATTCGGGCGAACGTGCGTCCACAATCACATTTTTCGTGGTGCAGCCGGGTGATGTCTCGCGTTCGGAAGCGGATGACCGGGAACGCCTTCTTTGTGAGGCAGGTTATCACCAACTCTCCCCGCTGGCCTTCCGGCAGAGCTTCGCCCGTGTCCGGGTCAATGATTTCCGGCAGGAAATGGTCCTCGAATATGTGCAGGCCGCAGCGATGCTCGCATTCGCTCGCAACGCCGGGTCCGATGATTTCTGTTAGGCCATAGATATCCAAAGCGCGGATGCGCAATCGTTCCTCAATCTCCTTGCGCATTTCCTCCGACCAGGGCTCGGCCCCGAAAATTCCGACGCGCAGCTTCATCTTCCGCATGTCCATGCCCTTCTCCTCGGCCACTTCGGCTATCTGGAGCGAGTAAGAGGGTGTACAGGCGAGGACGGTTACTCCGAAATCCTCCATCACCATCAATTGTCGCGCTGTATTGCCGCCGGAGATGGGGACGACCGTCGCGCCGATTTTCTCTGCGCCATAGTGGATGCCCAGCCCGCCGGTGAAAAGGCCGTAGCCGTATGCGTTTTGCACCACGTCGTCGGCAGTCGTGCCGCCAGCGGTCATCGTACGCGCCATGAGCTCCGCCCAAAGATTCAGGTCGGAGCGCGTGTATCCGGCAACGACGGGCTTGCCAGTAGTGCCGGAGGAAGAGTGAATCCGGACGATGTCCTTCATCGGCGTGGCGAACAGCCCGAACGGGTAAGTCTCTCTGAGTTCATGTTTTGTAATGAATGGAAGCTTCCGGAGGTCGTCGAGCGATTTGATCTTGGCCGGTTTGAGCCCAAGCGCGTCCAGCTTGCTCCGAAAATAAGGAACATTCTTGTAAACGCGTCGGACAACACTCTTGAGTCTTGTAAGCTGCAACTCCCGCAGTCGTTTCCTCGACATGCATTCATGTTGGCGGTCCCAAATCATTGTGGTCACTTCCTCACTGGTTTAAGGTGCTTATCTCCTCAAAAGCCGACCATTCCCGTAGAAAAGAATTGATGCCGCCCTCCCTAACGGATTCCCTCTTGCATGCTCGCTGAGGAATCTTTTTCGTCATTGTATCTCTCTGGGGGTCAGGCACGCAAGATGGGGTTTTTCAGGAAGATATACTCCTTCCCTAGCCGCAAAAGTATACCATGACCCAAAACGGGATGTCAATAAATGGAGCCTGATAGGGCTTGCGACATAAGAAGGGGGAATCGAGAATTAGGGCCTATTTTCGCCTGTTATTGCCGTCGTGTGTCCAACAATGGGCCGGCAATGCATGCTGATTCATCCCCGAATCGGGTCTTATCAGCATTGCAGGGGGCATTTGCGAACGACCCCGCAATGTACCGCGGGCCGAGACGAATATCCGTGTATCCCCGGTGCAATCTTCGGGTTCGTTTGACTCTCTCAACCGCTGAGGCTATTATGGAACGGCACGGCAGGCAAGAAAATGGAAACATTTGCAGTAGCTCAGGATGGACATGCATGGTGAGTCTCCGGACCAGTTTCGACTAAGGATGAGGAGGCAAGATGATGGGCGTGGAAACATTCGAGGCAATTCGGAAAAGGGTGAGGGAGGAACCCTTCGCGAACAAGATGGGCATGGACCTAGCCGACCTCGGTGCGGGCTATTCGCTGGTTAAAATGAAGTTTACTCGTGAGATGGAGAACATATTCGGCATGGCGCACGGCGGCGCTATTTTTGCGCTCATCGATGAAGCGTTCGAGACTGCCTCGAACTCGCATGGCACGATGGCGGTTGCGCTGAACATGAATATCACGTATATGGCCTCGCCGTCGCCCGGCGATGTGCTGGTCGCCGAAGCGAAGGAAATCAACCGTACAAATCGCACGGCCAGCTACTATATTACGGTAAGAAGCAGCGATGACACGCTTCTTGCCGCATGTCAGGCGCTGGTGTATCGCAAAAAAGAAGCCCTACCCTTTCTCCCTGAGAAAGGATAAGGCTTCAAGACGTGCGACGTCACTACTTGGCGTCGCAGCCGGAAGGAACACGCGCCATCTCTGTTCTTGCTTTTTTGGCAGCGCTTGCCTTTCTTTCAGGAAATTCATCAGGGTAGTAGAGCTTTCCCTG
>QZKI01000120.1 GCA_003598055.1 Candidatus Abyssobacteria bacterium SURF_17
CATAGACACCATCGAGCGCAGCGCAATGCGGGCAGCCGAACTCACAGCGCAGCTCCTCGCATTTGCACGCGGCGGGAAGTACGATATCAAGCCGGTCGACCTGAATAGTATCGTTCACGACACGCTTGAGATTATCGAAAGGACTTTCGACAAGTCAATCGAGATTCAAACAAGCCTGTCAACACCGCTGCCTACCGTGGAGGTGGACGCGGGACAACTGCAGCAGGTGCTGATGAATCTTTGTGTTAATGCGCGCGATGCGATGCCAGCCGGCGGAAAACTCTTCATTGAAACAAATGCGACCACTCTCACCGGCGAGTACACCAAGACGCATGTGGATGCAAAGAGCGGCTCATACGTAAACCTGTGCGTGACCGATACCGGGATGGGCATATCCAAGGAGAATCTGCAGAGGATATTCGAGCCGTTCTTCACCACCAAAGAAAAGGGCAAAGGCACCGGACTCGGCCTATCCATGGTATACGGAGTAGTGAGGAATCATGGAGGTTTTGTCCGCGTTTACAGCGAGCTCGGCATCGGAACCACCTTCAAGGTGTACCTGCCGGCAAGCGGGAAGCCGGAGATAAGGGGTCCGCTCAAGCTGGAAGCAGCGTGCGGTGGAGACGAACTCATCCTTGTCGTCGATGATGAAGAGCCGATACGAACTCTGGCCAAAGACATTTTTGAAAGCTATGGTTACAGGGTGCTTTTGGCGGAGAACGGCGAAGAGGCGGTCGAGACTTACACCCACCGCATGGATGAGATAGCGCTCGTGATACTCGACATGGTCATGCCGAAGATGGGCGGACGCGAGGCGTATCTGAAGCTGAAAGAAGTCAACCCAAAGGTGAGGACGCTTCTCTCGACGGGATATAGCCAGAACGGAAAAGCAAAGGAAATCCTGGACAGCGGCGTCATGGGTTTCATACAAAAACCTTATCAGGTCAACGAACTCCTCTCGAAGGTGAGACACGTGCTTGACGCACATCGCTGATTGCTCCCCACGTATTCTGCTCCATGTGTTTCTCCCTTGAGCACAGTCAAATCGGATTAGTGTCACTGACAGGAGAGGGCGAGTGAAGCTTGCGATGCGAGTATGTGATTGAGCCCGTAGGACAATTGTCCCGGCACTTCAAGCATCGGATGCAGTTGCTTGCATTTGGGCCCTCATACACTTTCAGACCCATCGGGCACTGCTTGTAACACTCATCGCACTTGATGCAGGTGGTGGCGTTCCAACTCATGCTGTAAAGGCTGAGCCGATTGAAGAGCGAATAGACGGCCCCGAGCGGGCAGGAAGTGCGGCAGAACGCTCGATGGCTCACTACCATCCACGCGAGGAACAGAACAAGGATAGATACCTTGACCGCATAAACCGCCCCGAGCTGACCCCTCAACTGCGGCGCGAGCAGTGGTAGCGGAATGCCTGCCTCGAGCGTGCCCGCAGGGCACACGAACTTGCAGAAATACGGTTCGCCCACCCCGAACTCATTCACGAGAAACGCAGGCAGGAGCAGCACCATCAGAAACAGAAACACATATTTGGCATAATTGAGAGCGCGCGGAATTGGCAGTTTGGGCGACGGTATCTTATAGAGATATTCCTGCAAGAGCCCGAACGGACATATCCATCCGCACGCCATTCGGCCGACAACTGCACCCACCGCCGCAAGGATGCCGAGAGCATAGAATGCCACTTGATATGCGAATCCGGCGGCAACCGCCTGCATCGCGCCGATGGGACATGCAAAAATCGCCAGAGGGCATGAATAACAGTTAAAACTCGGCACACAGAAGTATTTGAGAGGGCCTCTGTAGATGATTTCGCCCGCGAACAGGCCATACACATAGGAATTGGTGATAAGCGTGCTGATGAGTTGGAAGGGGCGGCGCTTCATCCGATACCTATGCACTCGAGGCAAACGGCCCGTGCTTTCTCGAATACCTCGACGGCCTCTCCCCGGTAAATCCCGAACCCGCCGAGCGCCAGAGCGGCGATAAGCATGATGAGCCAGAGGCGCTTCTTTAGATTCTCAAAAACAGTGCGCATTAGTCTCTTGCCTCACCGAGATGACATGTCCGGGACCGGCCGCGGCATACCTATTCCTGCAATCCTTCCTGTTGAGAGATGCGGTCGAGCATATCGAGCGCGTTCTGCGGGTTGTCGGCGTTCGCGACGACGAGCAACGTGTCGTCTGCTTTCCGCACGGCATAGTGTTTGCCGGGCATTGCAGCAATCGCGAACTGCGCGTCCACCGCGCTCCCGCTCCCCATGAAGTGCTCTCGCAAACGCGTAAAAGCCTTTTCGCAGGCCTCCGGACTCTTGTAGCCGGCAATAATCACCGAGAACTCCGGCAGGCCGGCCCTATACCGTGCGAGCGCGGCGACTTCATCTTTCGCGAGCCCGAAGAGGTCCTCTTCCGCAATATAGACCTGGTTGTTGATCGCGAGTTTGCCGCGAGCGAACACTTCGCTATGCGGGACCATGTTCTCCCGAGGCAGCAGTTTCATGATTTCCGGCCTCTCAGCCGCAGCCCCTATGTTCTTCTCAACCGCTTTGCCAATGGTGAGGATATCTTCGCTCGAGACGGAAGCGGTCCCCACCTGGCGGATATCGATATAGTATCGCCCCTGCCAATAGAAAAGGCCGTTCGGATGGATTGTGCCGTCGCCGCCAACCTCGACGGGTGACAGCGAAGGATGGCGATTGTAAGAATAAATGCCAAATGCGGCAGCCGCGTCCTCCATGCAATATATCTCGACGGAGAGCGCCCTATCCTCATCCTTGTACTGCTGTGTCACAAGGATGACGAACCCATACTCGAAATAGATGTCGGCCCCGCCGTCAATGTGGTCGAATAGCGCCTCTCCACGGAAGCTCAGCGGCTCGCCTTCCGGTTTCCACCGGCCGACTTCGCCTGCAGCAGGAAAGAGCTGCTTCACCGTTTCTCCTTCAGTCCCCGCTGGCTTGGGAGCATCAATGTTCTCAGGTGAAGACTTTCCTTTGGAACAGGCCAAAACGAACAGCAGGATGGAGAGACACGCGGCCCGGCGTAGTCGAAACCAAAGACGAAAAGGGAAAAAGGCGACCGCGAATGAACGCCGATGGAAGCGGAAGGGCGCGATAAATCGCGCCCCTACAACCCCTCTTGATGAACGCCTGTAGGGGCGCAATTCATTGCGCCCTTGTGAGCGCGAACCCAATTGCATAATCATTGTAAGGGACGGAACACGAGGATTGCGACAAAGATTCACAATATTGAACGTGAGCAGCACACTGTGCATCTTCAGCCAGTCAGTCCAATCACACCGTGATTTCTTTGATGACCACATTGCTGAGATCCCCCGTGCCGAGCCCAAGTCTCTCGGCCGTCTCCAGTTGGACGGAAATCATATCCATCGAAAACGAGTCGTCATGCTCTTCCATCAATCGCGCGCAATACACATCGGTTGCAAGCATATCCCCGCAGAGCACAATCCTGTTCACTTTCTTAATCTCGCTCCCGCCCTCGAGTGTCGGTCCTCTGCGAGCAAGCAGCGAGCGCCCGTCAACCACGTTCAACTCGGGGCGCACTGCATCCGCGAACTCCGCCAGCGCCTGGTCGAAGAATACCTTTCCGTCCTCGCTTGAGCTTAATTTCCGGTGTGCGACAAACCTGAGCGGACCGTAGACCGAGCCGAAGTGATTCTTCAGGGCGCAGGTAAACCGCGAGGCACCGTGTCTTTTTACCATCGGGAGATTTATGATGGCATCGGCTTCGTACAAAGTTCTTACCACGCCGATGGTCGGATGTGCGCGCCACTTATCATTGGTCACGAAGACATGCGCCATTCGATCGCCGAAATCCACCGCATCCAACGGTATCCCCGCCTCTTTGAGGCGAGCCGGAAAGCCGAGTGCTTCGAATTTCCCCGCCTTGCCGACGCCGCTGCTGTTGGCATCGCACACTGTAATCGAACCCGCGCCGTCCCGGCGAGCAAACTCTGCAAGCATGCGCGTCATCTCGACGTCCGTCGTGACAGGGGGAGGCTGTGAAGCCACCACGTTCGGCTTCAATACGAGCTTCTTGCCCTCAACCAGCCGCCCCAGTCCGCCGAGCGCGTCGAGTCCGGCTTCGAGCATCTTGCTGAGGTCCGTTCCCTCGACCACCACGAGCAGCGGTTTCTCACCTTCCATGAACAGATTGCCTAAGCCCATGCGTGGGGCGAGCGTCTTGGAGGAGCACCCTGTCAGCGAGCTTGCCCATGCTGCGCCAGCAACTCCGACAGCAGCGACCCGTATAAACTCTCGCCGTGAAACCGACATTTCCCCCCAGCCTTCTTCCCAACCTGCTCCATCTCTTGAACTTCTGGTCATCCTGCCCTCCTAAGATAATGTATCCGGGCATGTGCAAGAGGAAAACCATTCTCCGTGTCTGCCTGCACTTGCTCCGATTATCATGCTTCCGCCCTCTCGACCGACCGTGCGACCCGAGAAAGGGCGTTATCAATGACCGAAGCCAGAACTGAGGCAACGGCCACGCCGAGATTGATGAACACGCCCGCGCAGATGAGGGAAACTTCCCTCATATAATAAAAAAGGGGGAGCTCGTACGCTGGAATGGTGAAGAATCCGCCGATGTCGCCCATGATACCGAACACGAGGCCCAGCACAATCCCCCACACACACCCAAGCCACCATACGATGAAGCGGAATGAGAACCACTGGCCCGGCTGTCGCACCATGCCCGCTGTCAATCCGATAAACGCGCCGACAACTGCCCAGTGACCCAACGGCACGCCACTGAATGACCGCGCGAGTGTTGCGCCGACGCGCGCGCCTACGCTATATCCGACGAACCCGAGTACTGCACCGGCAAGCGCTTTGCGAAGGGATTTTTCTGATATACCGGGAACCAGACCGATGCACACTGCCACCGTTATTTCGCTCCATCCGAACAGGCGCATCAGCATCATGGCAACTATTGCGGCAGCCGCGCCGAGAATTGCCTTCATGATGGCCAGTCGTATGCCTTGCTTCACAACTACACGATCGCGCTTGCCTTCCATCAGCAATCTCCCCCGGACGCCCGCGTATCGGGACGCCTCTGCATGCCGGCTCCCCCGCTGAACGCTACCGCATGTAACGGCGAAGCCGCTTCTTACGTTTCTTAGCCCTGCGCTTGATTTCAGCATTGCTGCCATAATGGTGCGCAAAGGCTTCGGCCAGCTTTTCGCCTCTGCGGGTTCCACAGTGCTTATCGTCCATGCTATGCCCGATCTCATGAAGGAGCACATGGCTGAGGACATACTCCCTGAGAGAATCCTTGTCCCAGCAGAGGAACCATTCATCTTCGATTTTCTGCCAATAAGCGCCAAATTCCAGCCGTTCCTGCATACATGCCGGGTTTGGCTTTTTCTTGCCGTATGCCCACCGGAGTTTTTCGGGCACGGGATAGATTCGGATGCAGGAATTGTCGTAGATGTGGGCATCCACTCCGGGATTCATTTTCACCTGGTTGCACAGGTGGATCACGGAGACATTCCGGAGCATTTCCTCGGAGAGCGAGGCAAGCTTTCGACGGACGTCTTTGGGGGTGCAGGGATATACATATCCCTTCGGGGGCGGGTCAACAATATATCGTATCCGCGCCATTCGAGCAATCCGGCGCTTTGCCGCCATGGTTCTCGGTTTCAGATCCGCGCAAGAAACGACGAAACGCATTCATTGAACCCGTCGCTTTGCTCAAGCATCGGCATGTGACCGCATTTATCCACGAGTATCATCTCGCTGGCCGGCATCTTCTCATGCAGGAACTCCGAGTACTTCGGCGGCGTCAGCCTGTCTTCCGTTCCGCACACGATGAGAGCAGGCAGCTTGATTGAGCCGACCTCCGCCATCACGTCGAACGAGTCACACGCCGTAAAGTCCTTGAGTATGACATCAGCGGAGGTATTGGCCAGAAGCTGCTTTTCTTCCTCGACGAGTCCCGATGGCGCCGTCGAGCCAAACGTGAAGTTTGTCATCCCCTGCACAGCGACCTCAAAATCCTCGCGGATTATCGCAAAAATGGCGGGGAGCACGCGCAATCGCGCGCCTGTACCCACCAGAAGCAGCCCTGAAAGGCGTCCAGAATTCTTCAGAGCTATATCCAGCGCGATGGCGCCTCCCATCGAATGCCCGCCGAGCACCACGTCGTGGAGGTCGAGGGACTCCATCAACGCAACCACATACTGAGTGTAGGCCCCGATAGCTGCTTCGCCCCTCCCTTCAGACATCCCGTGTCCCGGCAGGTCAACGGCGATGAGACGAACATGATGTCGGGGAAGGTCATCGAATTGGCGCCTCCAACTCAGGTGGCTGCCTCCCGCGCCGTGCACCAGAAGAACGGTTCTAAGCGTTTCTAGGTTCTTGGGTTGTAAATCCTCGAAGAAAACCTCTTGGGATCCTACACGAATTGCCTTCATCATGTTTCCTGTACGGCCTCTCCGTGCGTCTGACCGGCGGGCCGCCGCTGTTGCGCAGGAGACAAGGCATCCTTATTCTAACAAGCATTGAAGCAAAAGTCAAAGGCAGTCGATGTCGCTTGTCATCAAACCGCTTCGAAGACTTCAGGGAGGACACCTCCGCGTAAGACCTGCTTTTTTCGCACACCTTGATATCTTCCGGAGGCCCGAGTAGTTGGGAAGGTTTGTTGCGTATGCGCTAACCTCAATCGAAACAACCATTTTTGTTGAGGTATTTTATGATTTTATATCGGCCTCTATCAGTAAAATGAACGAAATCACTGTAGTCCTCAATTGAAAGTATTCCGGACAAGTCAACGTACTTCAATCCACTCTCGTGAATGTCATCAAATAATCTCTCTTCTAAGTAGTGAATGCTTGTCAATTTCTTGTTGAATTCTTCATCACGAGACACGGTTTGCGAGGGCAACACAGGCAACAAGACATAACGTATATTTTGTCGTTCCTCGCTGAGCTTGATGTATCGATCTATCCCTTGATAATCCGTATCTGGAATCATGTTAATCATGTGTTTGATTATCCTTGCTCTGGATTCCTCTATATTGGGGCGATTTGATATCAGACCAATGTTGTGCAGTTCCGAAGCGGTCAATGGTGGCAGCACGCGATCTATCAAATTATCGCGCTCGTACATCCCCAACTTAGAGTGTAAGTACCCCCTGGTAACGCTAAGACGCCTGGAGGCCGTATTCTTCAAGCCTTGAAACCCCTTGCCGCCACCTCTTAGCCCATGCCTTATTATCCCGGGGCTTGAGCTCGCCTCCAATATGCTCAGTATATAAAGAATCCTGTCTTTTTGACGGCAGTAATCTTCAATAATTGTTTTCATTTCAGAGGAAGAGCCTGCTCCTAAACCTAGATTAAATGAGCCAAACGGGCTCCCGAGGTCCGCAGCGTATGATGGTCCCACAATTACCGTGTAGGTGCGCTCCCCCTGTTTTTTCGCCTTATTGTAGCTTCTTAAGTTTTGCTCAAAACTGATTAAGCTCATGGCTATTGGATTTCCCGAAAACTGGTATCTCCGGATATGGTCATATGCTCTTGTCCACAAGGCAATTGCCAGCAATGCCCACAGAAGATACGAACCCAATACTTTCAACAACCTTGATTTCATGCTTTTTGCCAGATCAGGCACAATGATAAATATTCGAAGCTTGGCCCATTCCTGCGGCATACTCCTCCCCTGACTTGACCTCACATTTCTGATAGCGATTTCTTGGTATTCTGTGCCAACTCATTTCATACCCTGCTTCCCCGTGTGGCTTCGCTCCCTGTTGGACAAAAATTGTCACTGTTGTGTGGGAGGCAGGACATGCCCATTCTAGCAAGCTGGGCAAACAAGAGTCAAACGCGTTTTTGGTCTTTGCGAGAGCTGCCGTTCCGTGAAGCGGCTTATTTGACATGGCCTTGGCTTCATGGTATATTTATATGA
This sequence comes from Candidatus Abyssobacteria bacterium SURF_17, assembly GCA_003598055.1. Taxonomy (GTDB): domain Bacteria; phylum Abyssobacteria; class SURF-5; order SURF-5; family SURF-5; genus SURF-17. The sequence continues at coordinate 7,940 of QZKI01000120.1, forward strand.
AGATTCTGTATGAGAATAAACCCGATTTGGGGACGGAAGAGGTGTAATTTGATGGAACCGGCCAGAAAGGGTCGAGTGCCATTTTTTTATGTCACCGGGTTATTTCTGGCGGTATGTGGAATTGTTCTTGCCTCCTCATGCGCTCACAACGCGCTGAACCAGCCTGATACAAAGGTGGCTCCTCCACGTCCGCAAGCATCCGTGAGCCGCGACGCCGCCGAGGGCATATCTTCCGACAAAGACGGCCGGAAATTTGCGCGAAAAGATCTTGATGAGCTGGAATCCGAGCTTGAGCGCGCACAGACGGAGAATACTCTGCTGAGGGAGGAAAATAACTGGCTTCGCACCGAAGTGAACCGGTTGCAGCAATCGTTGGCTGACGCAAACCAGGCTATATACTCTTTAACCAGGAAGCTTGACGCGATATTCAAGCCAAACAGTCCAGGCCAGTAGCGAGGCGAGATGGTCTAGTCTCCCCTCTTTGCCGATCGTGGAGTGAGGGCAACCGCTTCGGAATTGCCAAGCTTGAAGGCCTTACGTACTGCGCGAACACAGCGCGAATGGTTTCTGAGGTTTCTGTGGTCTTGGGAGGTGCGGGCCAGCTTAGAATTATATGGGAAATGCATCAAAGCAGATTCTACTGCGTGACAAAGATGAAGCTGTAAGACTGCTGGGAAGGAATCACGAACACGTACGACTGGTCCAGAAGATGTATCCGGTGAAGATAGTGGACCGGGGCGAGAAGGTGCTCCTGAGCGGACCGAACAAGGATGTCGAGACGGTGCACAGGATTTTCGGGGAAGTCCTCCAGATGGTGCGCCGGGGCGACCAGGTAGACACCGAAGACTTCAAGTATGCCCTGAAGGCCGCCGCCGACCGTTCTCAGCCGCCGCTTTCCGGCGTCATCAACGGCTCTATCGTGGTGGCAAGCGGGTGTGCGCCCATCCGGCCCAAGAGCAAAGGGCAGTATGAGTATGTCGAGGCCATCGGGACCTCCGACATGGTATTCGGAATCGGGCCTGCCGGAACGGGGAAGACGTACCTCGCGGTTGCCATGGCGGTATCGTCGTTCCTCAAGCGGGAATATGAACGCATGATCTTCACACGGCCCGCCGTCGAGGCGGGCGAAAAGCTCGGCTTTCTGCCCGGCGACCTTCAGGAGAAGGTTAACCCCTATTTGCGTCCCCTTTATGATGCCCTTTACGATATGATGGAAGCCGAGACGATCTCGCGCCTGTTAAGTCGCGCCCAGATTGAAGTAGCCCCGCTCGCCTACATGCGCGGGCGCACACTGAACCATTGTTTCGTGATCCTGGACGAAGCGCAGAACACGACCCACGAACAGATGAAGATGTTTCTCACGCGTCTCGGCCATAACTCCAAAGTGATAATCACGGGCGATGTGACCCAGATCGACCTCCCTTCGGGCAAGGCGTCCGGCCTGGTTGAGGCCCAGCAGCTTCTCAGCGGCATAGAAGGGATTCGATTCATCTACTTCACTACGCGTGACATCTTCCGGCATCCACTGGTTGCGAAGATCGTAGACGCGTACGAGCGTCACGAATCGGGCCGGCGAGGAGAGTAAGCATTGGCCAAGAACGGTCAGAGGCCGAAAAAAAAGCCTCCGAAGCCAGGGCTTGAAGGGCGCATCCAGGGGCTTTCGGCGCGGCGCTTCATCAATCTGAGAAGCATCGGGCTTGCTCTCCTCTTTGTGGTAACCCTGTATCTCATTTCGCCCGGTTTGAGACTTCGCTGGGTCAAGTTCAGGGAAGGCGATTTCCCCGAAAAATCAATTCTCGCCCAAGTGCGATTCGAAGTCACCGACCTCGAGGCAACCAGGCTTGCCCGCGAACGTGCCGCAGGCCTCACGCCCCCGGTTTACGTGCTGGACCACGAGCGAGCCCGTTCTTCCGTTACGGATGCGAAACTCCAATTCGACAAGATAGAGCAGGACGTGCTGAATCCTGTCTTTGAGCGCGATGAGCGTATCGCACTCATATCAAAATACATGCCGAGCTCCACGTCCGAAACCACGCTTGACTACCTGGCCGGGCTTGACCAGACGCGGCTTGATTCCCTTCGCACCGCTTCAATCGAGACGCTCAGAGAGGTGCTCGACAGGGGCGTCCTGAGCGATGTCCCCGGCAGCGCGAAAGCGATAGCGATATACGAAAAATCGAGCAACCAGCAAGGGTTGATCAGAGTCGAAGACGTGCTAACACTCAAGAAAGTGCCCGAGGTAATCCAGGAATCGGCCGCCAAGAGATTTCCCAACTCGTCCCGCCAGCAGCGTGCGCTAAGAGAATTGACGCTGCCGTTCATCACAAACACCTTGTCATTCGACGAAAAGCGCACACAGGAGGCGCAGGAGGAGAGTCGAAGGCTCACGGCGCCCGTCACAAAAGTATTCAGCAAGAACGAAGAAATCGTGCAGGCCGGGCACAAGATCACGCCTGAGGACCTGCTTGAGCTTGAGGCCCACGCGCAGGCCCTGAGCAAGGCAAACCGGCCTCAGGTGTACGTCGGCAATGCGCTGATGCTTGCCATGGTGTTCGCATGCTTCCTTCTCTATCTGCGCCGCTACCGCCCCGAAGTGTTCCTAAGCCAGAAGGCGCTGCTTCTCGTCAGCGTGCTCATGCTTCTTACGCTCATCACAGGCAAGCTTGTGATTGTGGTGGGAATACCCGACGTCTGGCTCTACCTCGTGCCGGTGGCCGCGGGAGGCATCCTGCTTTCTGCGCTCGTGGATGACCGACTGGCGATTGTTTATTCTTTCTTCATAGGAGTGCTGTATGCCGTCCAGGGAGGCCACCGATTCGACTTGTTCGTCATCGCCGTTCTCGGCAGCCTTGCCGGGGTGTATTTTCTCAAGACCATCCGGAAGCGGAGCGACATCTTCTGGCCGGGTATTGTCGTTTCCGGAGTCAACGTCGTCATCATCACGGCCTTGAAGCTCATTGGAGGCATCGGCGAAGACATCGAGTTCTTTTCGGCTCTCATAGCAGGAGCCAGCAACGGTCTTATTACCGCAATCGGCGTAGTTCCGGGCTCGCTGATACCGCTCGAGGGCATGTTCGGCATTGCAACCAACATTCGCCTGCTGGAACTGTCCGACCTCAATCACCCTCTGTTGAAACGGTTGGCAATGGAGGCCCCCGGAACATATCATCACAGCCTGATGGTCGGCAACATGGCCGAGGCCGCTGCCGAACAGATAGGGGCCAACAGCCTGCTCGCGCGGGTCGGGTCGTATTACCATGACGTCGGCAAGATGAATAAGCCTCTGTACTTCAGCGAGAACCAGCGCGAGGGAAAGAACAAGCATGATGAAATCACTCCGACCATGAGCTCTCTCGTTCTCATCGCCCATGTGAAGGAAGGCACTGAGCTCGCGCGTGAGCACAGGCTCAACGAGCCGATACTGCAATTCATCCAGCAGCACCACGGCACGAGCCTCATGCCGTATTTTTACCAGAAGGCGCTCGAGCAAGACCCGACGCATACCGTGAAGGAGGACAACTTCCGATATCCGGGCCCCAAGCCGCAGTCACGCGAGGCGGCCATCTGCATGCTTGCCGACGGCGTCGAGGCGGCCTCACGGACCCTCGTCAACCCGACGCACGGACGCATCAAAGGGTTGGTGGAAAAGATTATCAATAACAAGTTCGTGGATTCTCAGCTTGACGAATGCGACCTCACGCTCAAGGACCTCCACAAGATAGCCGACAGCTTTACGAGGGTGTTGGGGGGCTATCTCCACTCACGTGTCGAATATCCCGAAGAGCAAACGATTCCCGAAATCAAGGAAAAATTTGAAAGTACGGATACGAAAGTCGGTGCGAAGGCCGCAAGTAAGCCTCGGGCCAATTCGCGAAGCAATTGAGGAAACGCTGAGGCGCGAACAGAGAGACGATGCTGAAGTCAGCGTGCTCATCGCAAACGATGTGACCATCCGTAGCCTCAACCGAGCGTACCGCGGTATTGATTCCCCAACTGACGTGCTCGCCTTCGCGATGAATGAGGGCAGTTTCACGAACCTCAACCCCCATGTTTTGGGTGATGTCGTCATCTCAGTGGAACGAGCACAAGTTCAAGCGAAGTCGATAGGCCATAGTTTCTGCGAAGAGCTTCGACTGCTTGCGGTCCACGGCACGCTCCACTTGCTCGGCTACGAAGATCAGACCCCTGCGGGTCGCGTGCGGATGCATCGGCTCTGCCGCCAATACGTAAAGGGCGCGTCGAAGCCTGGTGGAAATACCTCTCATTAGGAGAAGCCGACCGTGAGCGTCCAGTTCATAGAGCATCTTTTCCTGTTGCTGATTTTATTGGGGGTCTCCTTCTTCTTCTCCGGGTCAGAAACGGCCCTGTTCTCACTCCCGCGCGTTGTTATTGAACGATTGAAACAGACTTCCATAAGCGGCCGCCATGTGGCGAACCTGCTTGAGGAACCCAACCGTCTCCTGGTGACCATACTCATCGGAAACCTGGCGGCGAACATTCTCATTTCTGAAATTGTGGCCCTATGGACACTGCGGCTCCTGAGGCCTCTCCCCTATTCCGTCTACCTGGGCAGCCTGATGGCCATCTTCATTTCGACGACACTCCTCCTGCTGTTCGGCGAAGTTGCGCCGAAGACGCTCGCTATTAACAACGCGGAACGGTTCGCGCACGCTGTGGCCATTCCGCTCAGCATGTTCGCGCGAGCGGCCTATCCGATACTTCGGCTGTTCCAGTTCCTCGCAGACGCGATATTGCATGTATTTGGCGTGCGTAAAGGCGAGCCGGGAGCGGTTACAACGGAGGAAGAGCTGAAGACGATGCTCGAAATGGGTGAGGAAGAGGGTATTCTCAGGTCGAGCGAACGGCTCATGATTCACAGGATATTCGAGTTTGGCGACACTCTGGTTCGCGACGTCTTCGTACCCCGCGCTGACGCGGTGCGCGTGAAGTATGACATCACCGTCGAGCAACTTGCTGCTATCATGCGGGAAAGCGGCCACTCACGCTTCCCCGTCTACGGAAAGACCGTGGATGACATCAAAGGGATCGTTTACGCAAAAGACCTTTTCCCCTATTACTGGCGCGGACAGACCAATATTCCCATCTCGCGATTCATCCGGCCCGCATACTATGTTCCCGAGACCAAGAAGGTGCGCGACCTCCTGAGGGAATTCCAGACTGGCCGAATGCATATGGCGATCGTGGTCGGCGAATACGGCGGCACACGAGGAATCGTTACCCTCGAAGACCTCATCGAGGAGGTCGTCGGCGAAATTTTCGACGAATACGACGTCAAGAAAGCCGAAGTCGAGCGACTGCCTGATGGGACGTTCCGTGTGAATGCCGCGCTGCGTCTTGATGACCTGTCCGATGTCATCGGCGCACACGTTCGCGGCCGCGACTGCGACACCGTCGGCGGACTTATCTATGAGATTCTCGAGCGTGTCCCCTCCCTCAGAGATCATGTGGAATACGGGGGATTCAGGTTTGAGGTAGAGGACATCCGGGGCCGCAGAATACGGTCGGTTCTCGTCACGCCTCTCACGGCGTCCAAGCAGAAAGGCAAAAAGGCATAATAGTGACGCAGCTCGTTGACATCGTCTTTGTTGTGGCGCTGCTGGTGATGCTGCTCATGTCCGGGTTTTTTTCGGGCATCGAGACCGGCCTCATTTCACTGAACCGTGTCGCGCTGCGACAACGAGAGGAGAAGCGGGATACACGAGCCATAATCCTAAGGAGACTCCTCCGGAAGCCTGAGCGCCTGCTGGCAACCATCCTTGTGGGAAACAATCTTGTCAATGTCACAATTACCATTGTCTTCTTGATTTGGGCGTCGCGCATGTGGGGAACCGGCCCTGCAGGACTCATTACCCCGCTTGCGCTCACGCCGCTCATCCTCATTTTCGGCGAAATACTGCCGAAAGCAGTCTTTCGGCACAGGACTGAGAGACTGACACCTCCGTTTGCGGGTGTCCTCCAAATGATGGTCGTGCTGCTGACGCCAGTCGTGACGGCACTCACGCAGGTGATGAACCGGCTTACGAGGCGCGTGGGAGGCGCGGAGAAGCGTTCCCCATTCATCAGCCGCGAGGATGTTCGCCTCATGTTTGTGGAGGGGGAAGAAGAGGGCGTCATCAAAGAACAGGAACGCAAGCTGATAGACGGAATAATCGATTTCGGCATGACGACCGTCCGCGAGATCATCGTTCCCCGCATTGACATGGATGCCGTGAGGGACGATGCCACCTGGGAGGAATTGTCAGAGGCGTTTGAAGCCCACGGCCATTCCCGGCTGCCCGTGTACCATGAGAAGATAGATGACATTGTAGGAATTGTGTATGTCTTTGACCTTATGCGTACGACCGGATCGCCGAAGGTAAATTCGATACGGGAATTCATCAGGCCGGTCGAGTTTGTTCCCGAGTCGAAGAAGGTGCACGATTTGCTTCATGAGTTTCGTCAGAAACAGATGTTCATGGCTATCGTCGTCGATGAATACGGCGGCACGGCCGGGCTCGTCACTCTCGAGGACCTCATCGAGGAAATCTTTGGCGAGATACATGATGAATATGATGTTGCGAAGCTGCCCATCATCAACTCGGGCGAGGGATTATTCATCCTCGATGCCCGAATGCACAAGGAAGAGGCGGCAGAGATTCTTGGGGCCGAACTGCCTGAGGGCGAATACGAGACCATCGGCGGCTTCGTCCTCGAGCAACTGGGAAGAATCCCGAGGAAAGGCGAGAGTTTTCGGTACAACGATTTTCAGGTGACCGTCGTTGAGTCGAGCGAGCGAACAGTCACGCAGGTGAAATTCAAACTCAGCCCGGACGCGGGCAAAAGCGCATCGGGGTCGAAAACCTGAAGGGAGCAGCACTGTGGAATCCGAAAGGAAACGCGGGAAGGTTCGTGAACTGCTCATGCATCTGCGCCGCTATCTCATCACGGGCTTTGTCGTGATGCTTCCGCTGGTCGTCACCATTTGGGTGATGGTGAATTTGTTCTCGTTTATCGACCGGCTGCCGAAGAGGATACCCGGCCAGCCATTCGCGGGCATTCCGGGCGTCGGCGTGGTAATCTTCTTCGCGGTCATCATACTCGTCGGCCTCTTCGCGACCAATATCATCGGGAAGCGGATGATATCATATGCCGAGAAGATCATGAAGCGCATCCCTCTCGCAAACAAGATATATGGCGCAGTGCAGGAAATCAGCAACGCGTTCCTCGGCTCAAAACGTTCCATCTTCAACACGGTGGTTCTGATTGAATATCCCCGCAAGGGCGTATATAGTTTGGGGTTCGTCACATCGGTGGCCAAGGGCGAGGTGCAGCACAAAACGGCACAGCACGTGGTCGGCGTATTCGTTCCGACGACGCCAAATCCCACGTCCGGCCTCCTTGTGTTCGTTCCTGAGGAAGAGCTCAGGTACCTCCATATGAGCCCGGAGGACGGGCTCAAGCTCGTCATCTCCGGCGGTGTGTTCACGCCCGCATTCGAGGGAGAAAGCGCGCCACCCAAGGAACTTGACAAAGGAGCCTGATTCTGCTATAGTTCTGTTTGCACAGGCTCAAAGAAGCCGTTCGTCAAAGACAGAGGGTGTCCCGCCACGGGACTTAATGAGTGCCTTCCGAGACGCAGGAAAAGGGCCGCACGCCGGTCGGTAAATGGCCTCTGTCGCGAATGCGCAGAGGTCTTTTTGTTTCAGCAAAAGATAGGTGGATGCCAGGACAACCGTGACGCAAGCTCGAACGTCTTGAAGGAGCAAGCATATGCCAAGGCCGGAAAAAGAGAAACTCGTAGAAGAGTTGTCGGGGAAACTCTCACATAACCAAATCGCCGTTCTCACCGACTATACCGGGCTCAACGTTCAGGCGATTACCAGCCTTCGTGAGCAATTCAGGAAGGCCTCGGTCGAATACCGCGTGTTTAAGAATACGCTGGCTCGGATAGCGGCTAAGGAGTGCGGGTTGGACCAGCTTACCGATTTCATGGAAGGGCCGACCGGGTACGTGTTTGCAAACGACCCCGTGATACCGTCAAAGGTCCTTGCGGATTTCATCAAATCCAATCCCAACATGAAGATAAAGTGCGGGGTCATCAACGGTAAGGTGATAAATGCCTCGCAGGTTCAGTCTCTCGCTACGCTGCCCCCCAGGGAGGTTCTGCTGGCTCGCCTGCTTGGACAGATGAATGCGCCCATCACGGGACTGGTCACTGTTTTGAACGGACCAATTCGGAAGCTTGTGTATGCACTCGAGGAACTGCGGAAGAAGAAAGAAGCCGCGTAGACATGTATTCTTCAGAGGAATGAAGGAGGAATCTCACAATGGCAAAGCTTGATATGGACCAGATTCTGAGCGCAATCGAGGAAATGACCGTCCTTGAGCTTTCTGAGCTCGTGAAGAAGCTCGAGGACAAGTTCGGCGTGACCGCCGCAGCGCCTGTCGCCATGGCAGCAATGCCCTCAGCGGCGGCCGAGGCCGCCCCGGCGGAGGCCGAGGAGAAAACCGAATTCAACGTGCTCCTCAAAGAAGTCGGCCCCGAGAAGATCAAAGTTATCAAAGAGGTTCGCGCACTGACAGGGCTCGGGCTGAAAGAGGCCAAGGCCGTCGTTGATGAAGCTCCGAAGATGGTGAAAGAAGGCGTCAACAAAGAGGAAGCCGAAAAGATCAAGGCGAAGCTGGCTGAAGTCGGCGCGACTGTGGAGATACAGTAGCGCTCGCCTCTTCGAGATTCGCAGAGTGCGTCCCTTCGCATTAGCGCGCTGAGCGAAACAGAAGCATTCTTTGAGCAGGTCGTCCGTCAAGGCTCGACCGATGCGGATTGTGCTGGGGAATCGAACTGAAGGAAAGATGATTTCCGGCCTGCATCCGGGCATGTTCCAACGACGAGGCTCCGATGCCTATTCAGGTTTACAACACGCTTACTCGCACGAAAGAACCTCTGCAGCCGATTAAGCCGGGCAAGGTGAGCATCTATACCTGCGGGCCTACGGTTTACAATTTTATCCATATAGGCAATGCCCGCGTCTTCGTCATGTTCGATGTCGTTCGACGTTACCTCCGATTCCGTGGGTATCGGGTCAAGTATGTACAAAACCTGACGGACGTGGATGACAAGATCATCAACAAGGCGAAGGAAGAAGGTGTTTCCGCCTCCGAGGTCGCCGAGAAGTATATCCACCACTACTTCGAGGATGCCGATGCGCTCGGCATCCAGCGAGCCGATTATCATCCGCGCGCGACCGATTTCATCCCCGAGATGGTCTCGCTCATCGAGAAACTGCTGGAAAAGGGGTTTGCCTACCGGGTCAATGGTGACATTTTCTTCGAAATCTCGAAATTCAAGGAGTACGGACAACTGTCGCATCAGAATCTCGAAGAGCTGATGGAGGGCGTGCGCATCGACGTTGACCCTCGCCTTCGCCACCCGCTCGATTTCGCACTGTGGAAATCCGCGAAGCCTGGCGAGCCGAGCTGGGACAGTCCATGGGGAAAGGGCAGACCGGGCTGGCACATCGAATGTTCGGTCATGTCGAGCAAATACCTCGGCGAGGAGTTCGACATTCACTGCGGCGGCCACGACCTCATTTTCCCGCACCATGAAAACGAGATAGCCCAGAGTCGGGCAGCTACGGGAAAGGAATTCGCGAGGGTGTGGCTGCACAACGGCTATCTCAACATAGGCGGGCAGAAGATGTCGAAGTCGCTCGGCAACATCACGCTTGTCCGCGAACTGCTGAAGACGACCGAGCCTGAAGCTATCCGCCATTTTCTCTTGTCCGCCCACTATCGGAGGCCGCTGGACTTCAACGAGGACTCCTTCTCCGAGTCAGAATCCGCGCTCAAGAGAGTCTATACCGCGCTCGACAAGGCCGAGCGTCAGGCTCGCCTGCTTGAGAAAAGGACTGCACGACCCGCTTCAGCCGAAATCTCGCTCGAGGACATACGCAAGAAGCTCGCGGCCGAGTTTGAAGAGGCGATGGACGACGACTTCAACACGCCGAAAGCGCTCGCCGCATTCTTCAATATGGTGCGAGACCTGAACAAGATTCTGGATGGCGCTGAAGCATGGAAATGCAGTCCGGACGAGCTTCACTCACTCGCGCAAGAAACCCGCAGATTAGGAGCGGTTCTGGGGCTATTCCAACGCGCCGCCTCCGGCGCGGACACTGAACTGAGCGCTAAGCTTCTCGACATGCTCATAACGTTGCGAGCCGAGGCGCGCGCTCGAAAGGATTTCGCGCTCGCCGACGCCATCCGGTCCCGCTTGGCCGACCTGGGTATCGCTCTCGAGGACACGCCTGACGGCACCTTCTGGCGCATGAAATAAGCACTCTCAGCCGCCTGGGGGGTCGAGAATGATATATCTGGATAATGCCGCCACTTCCTTCCCGAAACCCGATTCGGTTCGAGAGGCCATTCTCGCATGCATGAGAGAAGCGGGAGGCAATCCCGGGCGCTCGAGCCACAGGCTCGCGCGGAGGGCAAGCGAGGTCGTTTTCCGGACGCGCCAGACACTCGCCGAACTCCTGGGAGTTGGGCTGTCCGAGCGCATTGTTTTCACGGCCAATGCGACCGAAGCGCTCAATCTCGCCATAAAAGGAATTCTTTCACCCGGCGATCACGTCATCACAACCTCGCTCGAACACAATGCTGTTGTCAGGCCGTTGCATTCGCTCGTTCGGCGTGGACTCGAACTGACGACAATCAGGACCAACGGCGGCCCGATAGACCCGAATGAGGTGCGGCGGGCGATCAAGTCAAATACCCGTCTGCTCGTAACGCTTTTTGCGAGCAACGTGACGGGAACAGTGATGCCTGTGCGGGAAATCGGCGAGATAGCAAGGGCCAACGAAATACCGTATCTGGTGGATGCCGCCCAGGCGGCTGGCGCAGTGTCCATCAACCTGGCGGAGCTGCCCGTTGACCTGCTTGCATTCACCGGCCACAAAGCGCTGTTGGGTCCGATGGGAACAGGAGGGCTCTATATTGCCGAGGGCATTGACATCGAGCCTCTCAAGGAGGGGGGGACCGGCAGCGACTCACCCAGTCCGTTGCAGCCGGAAGCCCTACCCGATAGATTCGAGGCCGGCACGTTGAACGTGCCTGGCATAGCCGGATTGGGTGCCGCTGCACAATATATATTAGAAAGAGGGAGCGACGCCATCATGCGGGAGAAGCTTTCGCTGTCTCATCGGCTGGAAGAAGCGCTGTGTGAGATACCGCGAGTCCGAATCCATTCGGTGACTGGTGCGTCAAAGAGGATTGCGATAACATCCATGACAGTAGATGGAATGGATTCTCAAGAGGTGGCGTACCGATTTGACCGTGATTTTGACATCTGCGTCAGAGGAGGATTGCACTGTGCGCCTGATGCGCACAAGAGCATTGGCACATTCCCGGAGGGGACGGTGAGATTCAGTCCCGGGCCGTTCACAACTGAAGAAAACGTCGATGCGGCAATAAAGGCTGTTCGCCGGTTAGCGACAGGTTAGGAACCATCAATGCGCCCGCTCTTGCATCGCGAGGACAAAATGGGAGAGACGACAATGAGCGCTTACCGGAGCATACATTTACTGGAGCAGCGGATCTGGATGATGTGCAAGAAAGGACTGCCATGAAGCGGATTTATCTTGACCATAATGCTACGACGCCGATGAATCCGGAAGTGCTCAAGGCGATGCTTCCGTTCTTCACTCAGAACTTCGGCAATGCCTCGAGCATCCACAATTTCGGGCGCGAAGCGAGGGAAGCCATATCGAAAGCACGCGAACAAGTGGCCGCTCTCATTGAAGCCGAGCCTGCGAATATCGTTTTCACAAGCGGGGGAACGGAATCGGATAATTTCGCTATAAAGGGGATTGCATATGCGAACGAGAAGAAGGGGAAACACATCATCACGTCACAGATAGAACATCCCGCCGTTCTGAGCACGTGCAAATTCCTTGAGAAGCAGGGTTTTGAAGTCACGTACCTCAAGGTGGATAATTGTGGAAAGGTAGACCTCGACCAACTGCGCGATTCCATCCGCAAGGATACTATTCTCATCTCAATCATGCACGGCAACAACGAAATCGGCACAATCCAGGATATCGAGGAAATCGGGAAAATCGCAGCCGAAAAGGGCGTGTTCTTCCACACCGACGCCGTTCAGACATGCGGGAAAATACCGGTCAGCGTAAAGAGGGCAAATGCAACGCTTTTGTCGCTGTCAGGCCATAAGATTTATGGGCCGAAAGGGGTAGGCGCGCTCTTCATAAAGAAAGCGACCCGCATCTTCCCCCTTCAGCACGGCGGCCACCATGAATCCAATCGGCGTGCGGGCACCGAGAATGTTCCGGGCATTGTGGGTCTCGGAAAAGCGTGCGAGATCGCGCAGAAATCGATGGAGGGTAATTGCCGTCGGATCGTGGACCTGCGGAATCGTCTCCAGAATGAGCTTGTCGAGCGGATTGAGGACACCGTGGTGAATGGGCACCCCACGGACCGTTTGCCGAACACCCTGAACATCTGCTTCCGGTATGTCGAGGGCGAATCAATGATTATGATGCTCGACATGAAGGGAATCGCCGTCTCGAGCGGCTCGGCGTGCACCTCCGGCTCGCTCGACCCTTCGCACGTGCTGTTGGCAATCGGGCTGTCTCACGAGATAGCCCACGGCTCGTTGCGGTTCTCGCTCGGCGTGGACAATACCCGCGAAGATATTGACTACGTGGCAGAAGTAATGCCGGAAATCGTCCACAGACTCAGAAAGATGTCGGCGCTCGCGTGAAGCTCGAAGGAGTTCGGAACAGCGACATCCTTCTGAACCAACGAACTACGAGGGCAGCGCCGCATTCTCCCATGTCACACTCTGATACGCCACCATCACCAAACAAAACCATAGCTTGCATTCTCGTTCTGCCTACCACGCATCACACACTTCTTGCCGAAAGCATCCTCCAGGCGGAGAACATCCGTTATCTGCCAGTCCCGAAGCCGCAGAAGGCCGTCTCTGACTGCGGAATGGCAATTCAGATAAGCCTCGGCGACGTTTCGCACGCGCTGGCAGCTCTCCGAGAACAGAAGCTGTCGCTGAAAGCGTTCGTGAAAAGAAAGGACGGAGGAGTCGAGCCGCTAGACCCGGAACCTCGCTAGCGCCTCTGATTCAACTCTGCAGCTTAGCGCACGTTCCCATATCATTCAACCATGGAGCACGGAGGAAATCTATCCCGGTTGAGGGAATTCTCTTTCTGACAATGATCTTCTTTGCGCTCTTTGCGTCTTTGCGGTTAATGGGTGTAATGCCCGCGCTAGTAGTTATACCCTGATTCGCCGTGCTGACTGAGGTCGAGACCGTTCACCTCGTGCTCTTCGCTCACTCTCAGCCCCATGGTCAGGTCGAGAACCTTTAGAATAATCAAGGTAACGACGAACGAATAGACCATTGCGGAGATTACGGTCAACGCCTGGATGCCCAGAAGCTCAGGATTTCCGAAGAACAGCCCATTCGCCCCTGCGGGGTTGATCGCTTTTGAGGCAAACAGCCCCGTCGCTAACGCGCCCAACGTACCACCGACTCCATGAACACCGACGACGTCAAGAGAGTCGTCATATTTGAACTTCGACTTCAAGTTTATCGCACAGAAACAGGCCACGCCCGCAGCGAGTCCGATGATAATCGCCGACACCGGCCCGACAAAACCTGAGGCCGGTGTGATTGCAACCAATCCCGCAACCGCGCCCGAAGCCGCCCCAAGGACAGTCGGATTCCCTCGATATGCCCACTCCGCCATCATCCACGAGAGAGCCGCCGCGGCAGTCGAGATATGAGTCACCACGAAGGCAGAGGTTGCAAGCGAACCGGATGATACCGCGCTTCCGCCATTGAAGCCGAACCAGCCAAACCAGAGCAGCGCAGCCCCCAGGAGCGTTAGCGTGAGGTTGTGGGGAGGCATCGCCTCCTGGCCATAGCCCTTTCTCTTCCCGACGACGAGCGTGGCAGCCAATGCGGCAATCCCGGAGCTGATGTGAACCACGAGGCCGCCCGCGAAATCGAGCGCGCCGAGTTCCCGAATCCACCCGCCCACTCCCCATACCCAATGCGCAAGCGGGTCATACACCAGTGTCGCCCACAAGATGAGAAACACAAGATACGTCTTGAACTTGAACCTCTCGGCAAATGCGCCCGTGATCAATGCAGGTGTGATGACGGCGAACATCATCTGAAAAATCATGAATGCCTGATGCGGGACCGTGGCCGAATACGCAGGATAGGGCTCGAGCCCGACACCTTTCAGCCCAATCCAGTCGAGACTCCCTATCACATGATGAATATCAGGCCCGAACGCAAGACTGTACCCGAACAAGACCCATTGAATGGTGATGACGCCGAGCGCCATGAAACTCTGCATGATGGTCCCGAGAACATTCTTGGTCCTGACCATTCCCCCATAGAAAAGTGCAAGCCCGGGAGTCATCAACATCACAAGAGCGGAAGAAATCAGAATCCAGGAGGTGTCCCCCGTATCCACCTTCGGCAAATCTCCAATTGCCTCTGCGGCCGGCGCTGCCGCTGACGGAACCACCTGTGAGAGGATTCCCTCTGTCGGCTCCCCAGCGAACGCTGGCATGCTCACGAGTAAAAGAACTACCAGAACGCCACCGAGAACGCCTGCCAATCTTTTCATCGGTCCATCCCCTTCAGTGTCGTTTTCTTGCTATTCTATAGATGGGCGGGTCAGTCCCTAGACCCCGCGAACACCTCTTGGCTCACGACCGTTAAGCCAATCGAGGGACTTGACCCGCCCCTAAATCGGTCTTACTACGTTGACGGGTTCTCTGACCATTGGGCAAGGAAGGTGCCAAATTGTCAGCGGCAACGAGGCATAAGGCAGAAGCGGTTGAATGCAAAGCAGTTAGAACATGATTGCACGATGCGATTCGGCATGCCGAATCGCAAGATACATCGCGAACTCTGCCGCTTTTTTTAGCAACTGCGCAAACCCTCGGCAAGGTAAAGAACAACGGAATCCGGACCCTTGTGATGCTTTTCACCATGAATAACGAATGGAATGCCTCCTTTGACCGTAAACCGTAAACCATTCTATCATCCTCAGATTCCGCAGATTCACTCAGATTCTTTCAACCCGAAACGCGGAACCCGGAACTCGGAACCAGTCTCTCACCACGAATGAACCTTGAACTTTGAACTTCTACCCGAAACCAATTCTTCACCACGGGGATCACGGGGAGGCACGGGGAAAAGAGAAGGACAAACAACAAAGGGGCGCAACCAACCAATAGAGGCGGCTTGTCAAGAGAAAACTCTTCCCCCTCACCCCCATACCGGGGGCTTTTGTTCTGTTCCAAGCTCGCCGAGCGCCCCT
>QZKI01000079.1 GCA_003598055.1 Candidatus Abyssobacteria bacterium SURF_17
CGCGATATCATTGGAGCGCAGCAGGCGGGCATCAAAGGCATCTGGCTCAACCGCTCCGGCGTCAACCTTCCCGAATCCGCGCCCGCCGACGCTCAGATCAAGACTCTGGACGAGCTACCGTTGATGCTCCGTGCGGTTTGATCCGCACAGGGAGGTCAAGATTCCGTTTTCAATTCCGCACCGCACAAAACAAGCGGAGAAGGAAGAAACAAGCCAAGATTTTGAGTTGCCTGCGAAGGGTTCGGGAAATGAGCAACTGCAAGATTTTTTTCATAATCTGTGATAGAATCTTGCCAAATAGGATTTGTCTCTCAGAGTTTTTCTATAAATCAGGAAAGGGAGGAGCCGGAGAATGAGCGCTAAGAAAAAGACTGTCAAGAAGAAGCAGGCTGCACGAAAGAGTATCAAGAAAAAGCAGGTTACGGCAAAGATTGCCAAAAAGAAGCGGGCTGCGGCAAAGACCGTCAAGGAGAAGCAGGTCGCGGCGAGGAAAGTCAAGGAAGAAGAGGATGCAGAGCTGTATTCTTTGGGTATCGCCTTCAACGGCACCGACATCGTCTCCATCTTAGACGCCCGCATTCCCATATACGACATGGGATTCCTGCATAGCGATGTCACCTATGACGTGGTGAGCGTGTGGAAGGGGAGCTTTTTCAGGCTCAAGGAACATATGGACCGTTTCGAGAGGAGCTATCAGGGGCTCGGCTTCAAGATGCCTTACACCAAAGAACAAATGAGGCAGATACTGATCGACATGGTTGCGCGTGCCAAGCTGAAGGACGCCTACGTGTTCATGTGCGCCACACGCGGCCTGCCGGACATGGAAGACCCGCGGAACATGGACAAATACACCCAGATGTTCTACGCGTTCGCCGTACCGTTCATCTGGCTCGTCGACCCGGAAGAGCAACTGGTCGGCACCGACGTGATCATAAGTTCAGTTCCGCGCATACCGAAAGAATGCGTGGACCCCACCATAAAAAACCACCACTGGGGCGACCTGACGCGGGCTGACAAGGAAGCGCATGCAAAGGGTGCGAAAACCGCGTTTCTCCTCGACCACGACGGCAACCTGACCGAGGGCGTGGGATTTAACGTATGGATTATCAAAGACGGCGAGCTCCGAACTCCGGATTCGGGCTGTCTGCTGGGTATCACACGCCTAACCGTGTTTGACCTTGCAAAGGAAATGAATATACCCGCGAAAGCGTGCAAGATTCCTGCGCAGGCAGTACGAGAGGCGGATGAAATATTCATGTGCACCACGGCGGGCGGGATCATGCCTGTGAAATCCGTCGACGACATTCCCATTAGCGGCGGAAAGCCCGGCTCTATCACGATGAGGCTGCACGAGGCCTTCTGGAAAGCGCATGACAGGCCCGAATATTCGACGCCGGTGAACTACGACTGATGGCATAAGCGCATTCTCGTCGTCTGGCGCTGTCGGTAACCAATGACCCGCCCAGCCTACAGGCGAATATAATGACGCCGCCAAGACGTCGGCCCTTGTTCGAGGTAGTTGAAGACAACCGAGCGGTTGATTTCGGCGCAGGTTTTCTTGCCGTTGGCGACCTCGAGTGACAGGTCGAGGATTTCCTGGCCGACCTCGTCAATGGTTTTGCCCTCATCAATAACCGTGCCTGCATTGACCTCCGTGTTGCTCGGCATAGCCGATCTCACTTATCGAAGCGCACAGATCCCGTACCTGCTATAATAAGCTGTATGCTCTTCTTTGAGAAAACGTTCAGAACGAGCAGTTTCTCCGCGGCATATCCATTGCCCTCGCGGTAGCGTCCCATTTCTGGTCTGACATTCATGGAGATTGCGGCAATGAAGAAAGGGGGAAGATATGAAGATCGAACACATTGAATTTTATCACGTCTCGATACCGCTTGACGAACCGTTCATGCTCTCGTGGGTTCCGGGCTACCCTATGACCGAGAATCAATTCATCCTCGTCAGAATGACCACCGACGACGGCATTGTGGGCGAGTCGGCCGGAATATCAATAGGCGAGACGTACGCGAGTTACGGCCCAACCATCAGCTCGTTCATCGTGGGGCGAGACCCTTTTGATGTAGAAGGTTTTCTCAACATGCTTGAGGTTGAAGGCACTATGGGATTGAGGCTCGCATGGCTTGAGCCTGCGTTCTGGGATATTATGGGAAAAGCCTGCGGCCAGCCCGTGTACCGATTGCTCGGGGGCGGCAACAATAGGATCAGGGCATATTATTCCACGGGCGAGCTGCGCGAACCCAACCGGCGCGCGGACGACCTGATTCAAATGCGTGAGAGAGGGTTCAAAGCCGTGAAGCTCAGGTTTCACAACCTCGATTGGCGCGAAGATATGAAGGTGGTGGAGAAGGCCCGGGAGGTAATCGGCGACTCGATGGAAATCATGGTTGACGCGAACCAGGCAATGCGCTATGAAATACTTCAACCAGGGCCGAGATGGGACCTCAAAACGGCGACCGATGTTGCACGCGCTCTCGAGGAATACGACGCCTACTGGCTCGAGGAGCCGCTCGACAGGGGCGACTACGAAGGAATGCGTGAACTCAGACAGAGAACCAGCATTCGCATTGCGGGCGGCGAGATCAACTGGCGTCTTCAGGAATTTGCCACCCTTGTCCAGAGCAGATGTCTCGATATCTTGCAGCCCGACGCCGCATATGTCGGCGGAATCTCGACCACAAAAAAGATCGCAGCGCTCGCGCAGGCCAGCGGATTGGGTTTCGAACCGCACACGTGGGGCAACGGAATCAGCTTGCTCATAAATATGCAGGTGATGGCCTCTTCACTGCAGTGTAAGTTCTGCGAATTCCCGTATGACCCGCCGTCATGGACTCTCGAGGGCCGCGACGGAATCCTGGCTGAACCCATCGATATCGACTCAGAAGGATTCGTCCACGTTCCAGAAAAGCCCGGGTTGGGATTCGTTATCGACGAGGAAAAACTGAAAAAGTATGGCAGGAAAGTTTTTGAGTTCTAGCCAGGCTTCCGGTGTCAGGTACTCGGTCAAAATGTGATGCAGCCAGCAGGAGAGCTGAAAGAGAAGACGGCAGATTTCCCGCTCCAGTCATTCGGGAAAAATGAGAGGAAAAGCCCGTGACCGCACGCGCAATTTTCGAAATATTCTCCGATTATGTTTGACCATGGTGCTATTTCAGTACCGTGCGTATTGAACGATTACGAAAGAATTATGTCATTGAAGTTCGTTGGACCGCTTTCCCCCTGCATCCCGACACGCCCGAGGGCGGGCTTACCCTTCAAGAACTTTTTCGGGGACGTCCCATCGACCTCAATGCGGTGAAAGCGCATCTGAAGCAGGTGGCAGATGAATTGGGCCTGCCGCTCGCTGACCGGGAAAGGACATTTAACAGCCGTCTCGCTCAGGAGTTGGCAAAATGGGCGGAATCGAGGGGCAAGGGAGGCGTATTTCACGAAGCCGTCTTTCGCGCTTTTTTTGCCGAGGGAAGGAATATCAGCAACGTGGACGAACTGGTCGCCATTGCGAAATCGACCGGCCTTCCGGAGAACGAAGCGCGGTCAGTCCTTGAGTCGAGAAAATTCAGGCCAGCCGTGGATTCCGACTGGTTGCGTTCTCGTGAGTTGGGGATAACGGCTGTCCCGACCTTTGTGGTCGGCCGCCGAGCAATTGTGGGAGCGCAGCCTTATGAGGTTCTCGAGCAATTCCTGAAGACATCGGGTGTGAAAGAACGTGAGGCCGAAGACTAAACGTTCAACGCTAATCGCGTTCTGCGGGAAATATGAACTCCTCGCCGGAACGATATAATTAGAAAGCTTGAGATGCAGGCGGGTTTTCTGCGCTCGAAAATGGCCTGCACCCTGTCTTCGCGTCTGCAATTTACTATCTAACCCGAGAGACTTCTCGCGCCTCTTGATTCTGCACGGGGGAATCTGGTAGCATATGCGGACTTTTTGCATGAGCGCAGTGTTTGTCCATTGGGAAGCACGAGAGCAATTCGCCGGATTAGTTTATGGAACATTCAGACAGCGCCTCAACAGAGGCGACAACTTCCGCGGAGCGCCTTTCGCCTCGTACGATATTGAGCTATGCCGCCGGACAGCTCGGGCTGAACGTCACCTACACGTCCATAGGGATGCATCTCACGTTTTTCTATTCCGATGTCATTAAGGTTTCCCCTTCTCTGGTTGCCATCGCGCTTCTTGTCGGAAACGCGTGGGATGCAATAACCGACCCGGTGATGGGTCACATATCCGACAGGGTCCGCTGGAAGCGTGGCCGTCGCAGGCCATTCTTCGGCCTCGGCGCAACCCCCATGGCCTTGACTTTCCTGCTCATCTTTTCTCCTGATACCCTATCTGCGCGAGGATGGCTGGCCTTTTACCTCACTGCTGTCATCGTGTTGCTGTTCACGTTTCGCACGATAGTGGAGACCCCGTACATCGCGCTGGCGCCCGAGTTGTCGCTCGACTACAACGAGCGCACACGAATTTCCGCTTTCAGACAACTGTTCGCCACCGTCGGAGACATCATCGGCGCGATGGGGCCGCTGATTGCGCTCCAAATCTTCGTCTCGCGCACCGGCGCATATTCCGCGTTCGGGATAGTCGCCGCCTTCCTGACGATTGTCGGCTTTGTTGCAGCCTATCGCGGCACCACCGAAAGCGGACAATTTTCGAAAAAATCCTCGCTCTCCTTCACAACGGCATTTAAGGCGACTCTGACAAACAAGCCGTTCCTCATCATTGTCGCCACGCTCATGCTCACGATTATCGCGAACAATTGCACGGTCGCTCTCGTCCTGTTCATCGCAAAGTACTGGTTCCTCAGCGAAGCGCTGGCAACGAATTTCATGGTCGCCTTCTTCATAGGCGCGTTCGCCTCGATTCCTTTCTGGATACGACTTGCCGCGACCGTCGGCAAGAAAGCCGCCTACATCATCGACATCACTTTATACGGAATCCTCCTGTGCGCAATCTTCATTCTCAAGCAAGATGCCCACCTCGCCGCAACCTTCATTATGGGAGTGGCCGGTTTCTTTAACCTCGGGTTGTGGATACTCTCGGGCTCCATCGTGGCCGATGTCGTCGAATGGGACCAACTGAGGACCGGCGAGCGAAGGGAAGGGGCATTCGCCGGCATTCAATCCTTTATTATAAAGGCCGCTCAGGGAGTGGGCCTCGCACTGGTGAACGTCGCGCTCGATATCATCGGCTACGTGCCCGATGTGCCCCAGTCTGCCGCCACCCTGCGGAATCTGAAGATACTCTATGGCCTAGTTCCCGGCGTCATTTTCTGGACAGGCGCCGCCATATTCCTCTTCTACCCAATCACGAAGAAGACCCATGCATTGATGTTGGCCGAAATCAAGGCAAAAGCTCATTAGTCGAAAGAGTAGGAGTCAAACCGGTCGATTTTCCACCTGTAGCTGCGGAAATATGAATCAAATAAGCTGGACAGAAAGGTACCTGAAACGAGCTTCGCTGCGGTGTTTCTTACCCTTCGTCTTTCTATTCATGCTGCCGGCTTCTGAAGCCCGTCCCGACACCGAATTCTTCGGAGCCTCTTTGATTATGGTTCAGGGTGACGCATCAGAGTACTTGGATGCAATCGAAGTCTTGGGTCCCGACAATTCCCCGCTGAGTGAGAATACAAAGATTAGCTATTACGCAGATGACCGGATCGTCCTGGACTTTGACCTGAGCGAAACGCCGGAAAAGATGATTGTCCTGCATCCGCGCCCGGAAGGCTCCTATGTCTTCCACATAGAATGGGGGTACGAAACGAGCGTGTCGATAATGGACAGCGGCCCTCATATGGACCTCCGCAACTGGAAGCATCATCTCTCAGAATGGCAGGAACTGGAAGAGGTGGGCCTGAACTCGTTCGTATGCCCTGAAGTTGCAAGTTCGGAGTTTCCGGATGTATCGAATACCGCAATCGTGGAAGCAGTTCGAGAAGAAACCGGAGATTGGGCGCAAAGGGGCTATGACCCGGGAGACAGATGGATCAGGCTGGCTGAACAATGTGCGTCGCCGAATGAGTATCCTTGCGGAGTTTCCATCAGTAGAATCAGCTTGAAGATAAGTGTCGACGGTAGCGGACGCCGAAAAGAAATCCTCAACGTTGATTTCCTCATTCCCATGGGATGCTAGCCCATTTCCGGAAACGGAAAGGCTCTCGTCGTTGAGAAGTGCGAGGTTTGACGAGACTATCTGTGTAACCGCAAATGATTGGTTGTTTGCGGTCGATTTGGTATGACACCCTTGTTCATCCGTCGTTCGGCTCCACCTTGCGCCGCATCAGCGTGAAGCATCCGATAATTTTCTCCGGCTCATAGGCTTCTTCGACCACCGATGCGATTTCCGGATATTCCTCGGCATAGTATCGATATGAGAACACGTCTCCGGGAGAACTCGGCACATCCGAGATGACCACGTATTTGGGTTTGCCACGCCGGATATCTTCGGCAACACTCAGCACTTCTTCGTCTGAATAATATCCTGGCCAAAGATAAACGAATTTCGTCGGCGTCTGTCGTTCTGTAAGGACATTGAAAATTGCGAGTGAAGGAAGCCCCGTTATCGTGTCGGTCGGCAAGGTGTTCACCGTAAGATACTGCGCGACTTCTCCGAACATCCGTGAATAATCGGCGTCGAACACGATTTCACTTCCTTCTACGTTCAGAGGCGCCACGGCGCGTTTTCTTAGAGACCAGCCCCAGGCGTCCTGTTCCGCTCTGACGAGGAGCCGCACCGTGCCAATCGCCCTGCCCGCCAGGAAGATAGCCAATGAAGCCACACAAAGGAGCCTCACCACCGCAAGCCCTATGGACGAATCCGGGGTATTCTTCTCGATTCCGAGGGTGAGTCTGTAAACGAGGAAGAAGCAGAGAATCATCCATGGCGCGAAGCCGAATGTGAAATGATTCAAATCCGCGAAAGGATATGTTTGCTGTAGCAGGAGTGCAGAGAAGATAAACAGGCATAAAGCAAACAGGTCTTCTCTTGACAGCTTCCCGCTGCGATCTCGCAAAAGCAGGTGTATCGTGAACCAAGCGACAACCACGGCAGGCGTAAACATGAACACGTCTGTGTCCCAGTTCGTCGAAAGGAAGTATCGCCAGACAAAGCCTCCAAGCATCCAGTAGGATATAAGAAGCAAATACAACGCAAGGACAGAGCCCCAGAGAAGAAGGCCCGCCCTATCTCTTCGACGATGCAAGACCATGTACCCGAACCCGGACAGCACAATGAGCGAGATGGGAAATAGCAGAGCCGGAGCATTGACATGCGGAAGAGGAACAAGCATGTCGCTGAGGCGCCATGACTCACCGATGAGGAGAATCCTTCTCAGTATAGTGAGAAAACCTACCTTCGCCGCCAGATAGCCGAACCAGGAAGCTATTGCAATCGCAAACCCGGCGCTCAAAGCAAGTTCATAGAAAATAAGACTCTTGAGGGTTTGAAAAGCTAAAAGGGGCCTGTTCCGGCTTGCCGACCTCTCCTGAAACCACAGTACAAGCGCGCCAGCAACCAATGCCGGAGGAGTGAAGAACAATAGATTGCCGACGGTCCGTTTCGACACATACGCAAGCGGCAGACCAACGCACATCGAGAGAATTATGATCAGTCCGACCGCTCTCGACGAAAGACTTGTTGTGGAAGGATTCTCCTTGCCACGTTCCTTCCAAAAGAGCCCCATTACCGCGAAAGAGGCGCCAACGAAGACACCGATGCTTTGCTTAAATGAAAAGGCCAATCCCGCGGCGATTCCAGCCAGGAGGACGAAGTCGAGCGACTCGCGCTCAATAGCAATGAAAACCGCATATAATCCCGCGAGACCGACGGGCACCGTGTACCATGAACTGTATGGCACGTTCAGAACGAGCGGGCCACAAAAGATAAATGAGATCGAGCAGAGAAGCGCTACCCACGCGGGCATGATTTTCTTGGCAACGGCAAACATGCATATAGCACTCAACAGCCCGACACCGGCGAGACCATATTTCGCAACCAGAACGCGGACCCCGAACACTCTGAAGAGAAAACCGTTGAAATAATAGACGAGCGGAGGCCAAAAAGGGTCGAAATCGAGATATGGCGTTTTCCCGATCGAGACGAGATAGGATTTATAGAGGATGAATCCCTCATCGGAGTGGTACCAGGTGATTGGAAACGGGAGTTCGAGAGGAGCAAGCAAAACGAAGACGAAACCCATTACAATATATATGAAGACAATAAGGATTCCTTTCATGCGCATGGTAAGAACTCATTCTTCACGAAAAACCATGGGGAGGCAGCGGAGATGACCCCGGCCATCTCGCGTTCGGCTGATCCTTGTGGTTTCATTTCACTCTTCTCGTATATCGGCGCTCGACGTATACTCCAACGATGATGAAAGCCAACGTAAGCAATGAAATAGTCATTCCCCACCGAAGGTTGGAGGGGCTGTATCGGAAAACAATGGTGTGTGTGCCCGGAGGAATCTCCACTGCCCTGAATAACGAATTAGCGCGCCATAATGGCTTCCTGACGCCGTCCACAAAAGCGCTCCACCCCGGATAATAACAGTCCGTCAGAATCGCAAGAGACGGATTGTCGGCCCTTGCCCGCAAGCGGACTTCATTGATATCGTAGCTTTCAATACTTATCTGTCCCGTAGTAATCGAAGGAACTGCAGAAGGAAAGGAGGGCGCACCGTTTTCCAGCACAACAGATGACGATAGATTCGAGGCATTCTTCTCAATTCTCGAAAGACTCTCACTCTCTGTGTGAGTAATCTCGTAGCTATTGACGAGATAAACGCGGGGCAGAGCCAGCTCGTTTTCGTAAACGAATATCTTCGAAGTCGCATCATCACCCTCACGAACCAACTTCCATGCAGACTGGCTGTTGTCTATCAACTCCCGGACAATTTCGCCCGGTCTGGATTCAGGCAAAACAAGATAACGAAGAGATGTCAGCCCTATCATATCGGCCTTGCGCACAATAGTTTCCACGTGTGCTCTTCTGAGGATGCCGTTAAATGTCGCATTTTCCTCCTCCAACTCGATTGCATCCATCATGTGTTGGACATAATTCTTCCACCTTGTCAGAGTAAATGTCTCATAGCTATTGATATTATGGAACCCGAACATCGTGCCGACATTCGGGTTGTAACAGCCGAATCCGTCCGGAATCAGGAGGACACGGTCATGGACCGCCTGTTTCTTCACCCATTCGAATTGCTCGGCAAATATTCCCGTGTTGTTTGCGGCCGCAAAGGCGGGAACCGGCAGCACAGTATCAACGTGAATAAAAACATCCAATGCCAGCAACAATGCGACGACCCAACTGAAAACCTCTCTTGTCTTTTCAGATACTCCGGCCGCGAAAGACAAGAGGAAGAAGAACAGCAGCAAGCAACAGAGGAAAACGAGTGGATAGAAGGGCAATCCGATGGAATCGCGCTCTGCCGTCTGATAAGTCATATAGAAAAGCACAAGCGAGAAAATGATGATCAATGACCAGAACACATTCGGTGTTCGGCTTGAAGGATTCCGAATTCTCAAGGGTACCCTGTCCCAAAAAGATGACAGACCGATTGCAGCAAGAGCCGGGACAATGAAAATATCCATGACGAGCATTCTCGTCGGGTACCGGAACGAATCCGAAAAGGGGAGTGCCCCGAAGACCGCAAACAGAGGTTTTTCCTTGGACAGGACAAAGAGCATGGTGTAGAGCAGCATTGCACAGAAAAGTATGGCGATTCGCTTTCGTTTCCTGGAGCCGAACGCAAATCCGATCAGGAGGAGAGAGGCTCCAAAATAGTTTCCGCTTTTCGTTCCTCCCAGAAAGCTCTGAACAAAATCCAGAGGGGAGAACTCTTGGCCAAAGGGATCTCCCCCCGAGAATTGCCGGGATAGATTACGGATTGAATGTTGGGCAAACTCCAGAGTAGGGAACAACTGGACCGAAACCAAGCCGATCATCAACAGAAACGCTAAGATAAACAGTCCGTACTTCAAGGACATCTTCTGGATTTCATGTGTGTTTCCAGAACAAAGAACAAGAAAGAAGGCATATGTGGCCAGCAAGACGCTCATATAATAGAAGTATTGAATGTTGCCGCCGAGAAAGCTGACCGCCATTACTCCAGTCAGACTCACACATGCCGCAAAGCTCGGCTTCTCAATAAGGCGGTGGGTCCGCCAAAAGATTAACGGCGCCCAGCAGAATGTTGCAGTGTTGGAGAAGTGATAACTTCCCACAAATACGGAATAGCCAAAGAGGGCCGCCCCAAGTGTGACGGCTGACCAGTGAAGCTCAAGATAGCGCAAGTAAACCGCCATCCCAACCAGGCCGACCGCCACATTGAGGAGCTGCGTGATGAGCAGTGCGGTGGGGACGTCAAAGAGGAGGATTGTCCAGTTCAAAGGATAAAGAAGCCCGATTTGTATCGCCGCAAGAAAGGGACTTCCCACAGCCTGATAGGGTGTCCACCATGGAATCGTCCCGTTAAGAATACTCGTCCGGGCAAATGTGAGATAGGGGAAGAAATACTCGTACAGGTCGGCATTGCCGTATGTCACAACAGCAGCCGTGCCTGCCTTCTTGAGAAGATGAAGAGAATTCGCAAGGAAGAGAGCTGTGCCGGACAACACCAGACATGCAGTCAGCCATTTTCTCACGTATTCACTGCCTCGCTCTGAAATCCAGCACAGGCCGCGGTCTTGCCCTCTTTCGTTCGCGCACAAAAGTCGGGAGCGCCTGAGTCTACTTTACAAGGTATCCCAGAGATTCAAACTGTTCAATCGTTTCCCTCGAAAGCTCCGGTCGCAGAATCTCCGCCTGCTTGATATTGCTTTCCCATTCATCGAACAGTTTTCTCATCTTGCTCAAGCTTTCGGGATTTCTCTCAGCGAGGTTCACTCTTTCTGAAGGGTCGTTCTTGAGATGGTAAAGTTCT
Organism: Candidatus Abyssobacteria bacterium SURF_17; assembly: GCA_003598055.1. Lineage (GTDB taxonomy): Bacteria > Abyssobacteria > SURF-5 > SURF-5 > SURF-5 > SURF-17. Next base: position 10,940 of record QZKI01000079.1, read on the forward strand.
TCGGAGCCGTCCCACGAATTCCTGATAAATTTCCACTCTTCGGTTCTCACCGATCGTTGGGCTCCTAGGTGAGTATCATAGAGATCGTTTCCATAATCTGAAAAGATGAGGGCGGCCTTTTCCGCATAATCCGCATTGCCACGTACCAACGGCATCAAGCTGTGGCCGTGCACCGGGAAAGGGTTCTTTATCCGAAGTTTGTCGAGAATAGTCGGCATGATATCTATTTCCCTTACCTGAACATCGATTCTCTTGTGGGGCGGAAGGTCGGGAAAGTATAGTATCAGTGGTATGTGAGCTTGTTCGTCATAGGTTCTCGTCCCGTGGGAGAAGCAGTACTCGCGCTCCGTCAAGGTCTCTCCATGGTCAGCAGTCACAATAATAATCGTCTTCGACATCAGATTGGCTCTTTCGAGAAGCCGAAGAAGATGGCCAACCTGGTCATCGACAAACCTGATTTCGGCATCGTATTGCGAAACATAGTAGGACGGTTCGCGAAAATCGGAGAGGACCTGATAGGCCGGGATGGCGTTCGGCGAATAATCATCTTCAGCAACATCAAGCTCGCCGCCTTTTGAATACCACTCGTCGTTCACGAACAAATTCCTGTAGCTTTCGGGCGGGAAATAAGCACCGTGGGGGTCGATGTAGTGAATCCAGAGAAAGAACTTCTCGCCACCCTTTTCTTCAATCCATTGCATCGCCGCCTTTGTGGTGGAATCCGCTCTCCTTTCGGTTTGATGGCTGCGATTCAACTCGACGGAATCAAGCTTATCATCATATTCCTGAAATCCCTGGTTCAGGCCGAACTGCGCACTTACGACCACGCTGCTTACAAAGGCTCCCGTATGATAGCCGCCGTCTCTGAATAGCCTGACCAGCGATGGAATCTCCGGTGAGAGGCGAAGCGAATTTCGAATCACCCCATGAGCGGGTGGGTGGAGGGATGTCAGGATTGACGCGTGCGAGGCCGACGTAGCAGTTGCCTGTGATATGCATTGGGTGAAGACGACGGATTTCTGAGCCAATTCGTCGATTTCCCGGGATGTCGGGCGAGGATATCCATAGCAGCCGAGATGATCGGCTCTCAGCGTATCAATCGTTATCAGGATTACATTTTCTCTGGCTGATGCGTGAAGAAAGCACCCGGCAAACTGACTTATGACAAGAATTGTCAGACAGAGGAGCCCAATGAGGAACACCTGCCGTCTCGACCCAAGGTTTCTCTTCCGGTCCCCGCGAGAAGAGGCCGACGTGCTTTGCCTTCTGATGTTTCTCAAGAAGATGTTTCCCTTGACACCTGGCCAAATCGAAACCAATTGTGCATACAATCATAACAGATGGAAAGCGAACACTTCAATCAACCCGGACCCCGATATGCAAGAAGACAGTCCGCCCCGTTCCAAAAGGGCGGGACCGTCCGGATCATGCTTGGTCGTCTGCGTTCGGCGATGACTTGCCGGCTCTGCGCGCTTGGATTTCTCTCTTGCCGGGGCAACAGCGGGCTCAACCTCGTGTTGTTGAAGACTTTGACACGCGGCAGGAATCTTGGTAATCTCTATCCTAGTCTAAAAAGATCGGTTGTTTTTTGGCTGGATCACAGTGACAGTCTAACTGGAATTCCAAGAAAGCATTCGCTTGTGCGTTCATTTCTCAAGAGCGTTTTTCCCTACCTCCTCAGCTTTGTCGCTTTCCTTCTCGTTGTCACCATCTATTGGCATCATAATGTGATAGAGACGGCCAGATTCCCTTCTCATTTTACGAGTTTCGACGCCTATCATCTCTACCTGCCTTTCTATACGTATACGGCGGAAAGCCTGGCCAGCCTGGACATCCCATTATGGAATCCTTACCAGATGTGCGGAATGTCTTACATCGGGGTATTACAAGGTGCGGTATTCTATCCGCCGGTTTATCTTTTCGCCCTGGTTTCTCCTCCGAAGGCATATTCCATTTATCTGATGCTGCACATTGCGGTCGGCGGCTTTTTCGTACTGTTATTGTGCCGTACTCTTGGGATTTCCTGGCTGTCTTCATGGGCCGGCGCCCTCACATTCATGCTTTGCAGTAACACGGTGGAGAAAATCTTTGGGCCCGCGTTTCTTGCAAACAGCATCTACCTCCCGCTTATGTTTCTGTTCGTATTAAAGATTTTCGAAACCGGCAGAATGAAGTGGGCTTTGGCATTAACTATGGCAAGCGTGCTTCCGTTATTGGCTGGGTGGGTTCAGGCTTTGGTCTATTCTTTTTATGCGCTCGCGCTTTTTTCTGCGGCCATCATGATGAGGCAGCTTTGGAGCAAATCCACCGAACCTCTATTCCTAAGGCGCGGACTGTTGCTTATTCTGTGGAGCGTCATACTTTTCCTTCTCTTGACATCGATTCAAACGCTCCCGGTTATCGAGACGGGAAGACTGGCAACACGTTCATTTGGAAAACTCTCCGAGGAAATGCTGACGATAGACAATAGCGCCATGTACGACCTCTTCAGATTGGTATACGACACTTTCAATTCAAAAGGAGATCTTCTCCCATTTCATCTGTATGTCGGGGCCGTCCCGCTAATACTATCAGTCTTCGCGCTCTGGAACAGTAGGCTTCGGTTTTTTGCAGTGTTCTTTTGGGGACTCGCGATCGGTGCGATGATTCTGTCAACGGGGCCGCAGACTCCTCTTTTCACGGCGTGGTTGTATTTGCCGTTTACCAGGATGTTTCGCGCTCCTTTCCGAATCCTCTTTCTGCACGCGGTATCACTATCCGTGCTCTGCTCGATCGGGCTTGACCGTCTGTTACAGTGCGTGACGGCCAATGAAGCAAAAGGAAGGAGGAGGATGGTATCTTATCTCGCTTTAGGGGGGATAGTCGTTTGCGTTTTGCTGCTATACGTTTGGCCTGCCTCCGATGCCGCCGCTCCTTCGGTAATGAAGGTGGTTTATGCGGCCTCACGCTGGCGAATCTACCTCTTGCTGTTTTCGTTGTTAATCTTGCTTTCTGCCGGAATCCCGAAGCCCGCTCGTGCGGGTCGCTATTTGGTCGGATTCGGATGCATCGGATTGATCGCAGTTGACCTTTTTCGTGCCAACCATAACTTATTCTTTCTTCCCGAAAAAAACCCGCGAATATATGAGGAGCACAGTCATATTGTCGAAATGCTGAAGTCGCTCACAAACAGAAGCCATTCGAGAGTATTCATCGCAGCGGACAACGTGGACTATTCGTACTGCATCAAACTCGGCCAGCTCAGCAAGCTCTTTCTCATAAACGACTATGAGAACATGAATCCGATGAGATACAATCGCTTCTGTAATTATATGTTCGGGAAAAATGACGACAGGAGCAGGGATTTTTTCTGGGGCTGGTTCAACCTTGACGATAAACTTGTCCATCCCGGCTTTTTCAACCTCATGAGCGCAGAATATCTATGGTTCAGCAAGGAATATCTTGAAAACAACTCAAAGAGCGCTATGACAAATTATCTGATGCTTAAGGAATTCTGTGATCCGATATATGAGGATAACGAGAATGCGGTATTCTTTAACCCAAGAGCTCTTCCAAGGGCTTATATCGTGGGAGAAAGTCGTTTTGTGTCAGATGAAGAAGAGATTCTGCGCATCCTCAGTTCAGCCGAATTCGTGCCCGATAGAGAAGTGATTATCTCTGATAGCGCCCATCAACGCGGACGCGCCGGCGAGACACCTGCTTCGACAGCGTCGGAAGCAACGATACATTCACTCAAGCCGGAAGAAATACGAATACATGTCCGCCTCGACGGCGATGGGTTCCTGGTCTTGACGGACCAGGATTTTCCGGGATGGGAAGCAACGATTGACGATGTGCCGACGACAATCCTCCGAGCGAATTATCTTTTTCGCTGTGTTCCCTTGACGCCCGGCGAACATGAAGTTGTTTTCCGTTATCGTCCACGGAGCTTTCGACTAGGAGTTGCACTGTCGTTCTTGGGACTTATTTTGTTGGTTGGCAGTTTCATCGCGGGCATTCTCCGTCACCGAATGGAAGGCAGTCATACGAAGGAATGACTTCATCGGACGGCAAGTCTGTACCTGCTGTCGGTAGCTGTTTTTCTTGGCAAGCGCACAACCCGCGCCTTTTGAAGAGTCAAATGTGGGGTGAGTGACGGGATTTGAACCCGCGACCCCCAGGGCCACAACCTGGTGCTCTTACCAGCTGAGCTACACCCACCATCAAATATATCGCTGCCCCGTGCGGGATCAGCAGATAACAGATTATCTCTACCGAGGTGCAGGACCACACTCGTCCCGGCAGAATCACAACGCGCGCCAGGGGGGAATCGAACCCTCAACCTACGGCTTAGAAGGCCGTTGCTCTATCCGATTGAGCTACTGGCGCGAAGCATCATCTCTGTCTACAGCGCTCCGCTACGGTATTCATAAACACAATGGCAGCCGTCAGTTTTGCACCCTGATTATACTGTGCGGGGGCCCAAAAGTCAAGGAATCCCCCCCGGGGGTCTACCACGTATATTCTGAGAGAAAGATAGTCAGGGCGTGTTTACCATGACCGTAACGGCGGCATTCGCCACATACGTTTCGCCCGTCTTATCGCCTAATCTCGGCTCGTAGACATGGGGCGATATCATTCCGCCTTCCTTGACCTCGATGGTCTTGATGCCGAAGGGCAATTCCTCTAGAACCGCTTCGGTATCGACTTCTTCAGGCTTCGGGCAGGCAATCATGACGTGCACATGCATATCATCTTCCAGCCGCTCGGCATGAAGGACCTCTGAGATGCCGCATAAGCAATTGTTCGCAATCGCATTGTGAACGGCCCTCGCAGCCGCCTTGGTGGGATTTTGCCCATGCAGGTCGACGCCCATTCCCATTTGGGTCAAATATTGCTTCTCGCTCATTTTTGTCCCTCCTTTTGGCTGGGGGTGGATCCGTAGTATCGTTCAACGCTTCATAAAACTATGTGCACGCGATTATGGTTCTGCAAGGGATCGACGCCGCTCGCCGGCGGATATTCGAATGCATATGCACAGGGAAGGAGGAAAAGCAACCTAGTGCGTACTTGCAGAGTTTCGCGACATTTCCGAGGGCTGTCTGTAGGTGCGAATTTATTCGCAATTGGCCGCTTCACGTCTCCAGCCGAATGAATTCGGCCCTACAAGAATCATTTGGATCCTCTCGCATATAACGCGAACTCCCGCAAGCAAATACTAGCTTGTGGACGCTTGTGCGCCGCGGGGAGAACGCTTATGGCCACTCAGCGCGTTAGGTTTTGCGAGGTTCACCGGAAAGGCGGTCTCTTACGAAGAGATAATGGGCGAGAAGCCCGAGCACGAACCCGACCGCCATGTTGACCGCCACCGCGCCGACGACGGTAACAGCTAGAGGCAGCAGTTCCCAATTAGCTTTCAGGTCGCGGGCAAACTTCATCAACTCGATTCCCACAAGAAACATCATCGCCCCGATGATGGCTTTTGGGAACGTCGCGAAGATGGTTGCGATACTGGCCGCGAGGAACAGGCCCAAGCCTATCTCGATGATGCCCTCGATGATGTTCGTTCCGCCGGTGCGCGCGCCGAAGTAATACTGCCCCGCCAGTCCGCCGGAGCCATGGCACAGGGGCATGCCGCCGAAGAAAGGAACCACGAGGTTCATCAACCCATGGTTGAGCGACAACCGGCGTTCTGTGACACGGCGGTCGGGCCAATAGTGCGTGATGAGGGCGGAGGTCGCTATGATGGCGTTGGTCGCCGTAAGCGGAATCTGGGCGAAACCGCCCAGCACGAGAGAATCCCATACTTCGCGGAGGGAAAATGAGGTGAACGGCGGAAGCGTCAGCCGGGGGCCGGCGACCCGCTCAAAGTCTCCATTGAACCCCATTATTGCCAGACCCAGCACAACGAGCACGATTGCGGCGGGTGCGTATCGGTTTTTCCGGAAGATAAGCACGATGAGCACTGCAACGATTCCGAGGAGCCACCACGTTGAGACCAGCTTCAGACCCTCGCGCGCGAGCAGCACTCCGAGCGCCGTTTGCACACCCCTCACAACCGACTTGGGCGTATACTTCGCAATCAGGTCCATCAGGCCGATGAGAGCGAACACCGCCCATACGATTCCCATCGCGAATCCGGATGCGTAAATCAACGACGGCGACCATGCTTCGGCAATCGCCATGACCGCGAGCACCTTCATCGGCTCGATTGGCATGGGAAGTCGATAGGCGAGGCCGGTCACCACGTTGGTAAGACCCATCATCACGAGCAGACCTGTCGGGTTCATCCCGCATATCGCGATGTAGCCTATCGCGAGCGGGAACAGGGTTCCGAAATCACCCATGGAGCCCGCCAGTTCGCGAAGATTGAATTCAAATGATTTTATGCGCATCAATGAGTTCTCTCAGAGAACACGCACGGGTATCTGCTTCCCCCCGCAGCAAGCAGTTTCGGAATCCACAATCGATTTGCGCATGCGGTCAATGCGTTTCGCTTTCCTCGTAGAGTTCCTGCTTTTGCATGCACTCCAGCCGCTTGAACCGCTCCACTGCCTCACGGCACGCATCGAAGGCGGCCTCCCTGTCAGGCGCGGAGACGGCCGAAATCAGAATTATATCGCCGACGGCTAGTTCGCCAACCCTCCGAAAGAGGAGCGCATCCGTCAGTTTCCATTTGCTTCGCAGGTCCGCTTCCATCGAGCGCAGCTCGCCCGCAAGGTCTCCCTTCGGTGCGAACCGGATGCCCCTTGTCCTTCTCCCCTGAGCCACAGGCTTTACCACCCCGATGTGCACCACCACTGATCCGGCAGCCTCATGGGACAGTCGGTCGTAAACGGCGCGAGGATCGAGCGCTTTGTCGGTAATCTCAATCATGTCCTCTCCTTTGCCGCAAGATGGTTCGAGTACTGCAATGCTTCAGGTACTTCTCGAGGCCACCGATTATCGTGTAGTCTGCCGAACGCCTCCGCCGCACTCAGGTTCGGGCAACAACTGCGAAGGTCTGCTACGGGGTCTCCTTCCACTTTGTCCACCGATACACCTTCACCATTGTAGGCGTTCGGCATTTCGCACAAAGGACCGAACCAGTTGGATAAACTTTGTCGCCCGGCGCGATGATATCTTCCTCTATAACAAGAGTATCCGTCCCGCCGCAATTCGAGCATTCGAGCGTTTGTTGAAGGAATTTTGATGACTCCTTGTTATCACTCATCGCTTTGATTGTCCCGTGTGGTCAGTAGCGCATCTCTGCATGTCTACCGATGACATAGTTCTCCCAAAACTGATCGCCCGCCTCCGGTTCCAATCAGTCTAATCCATTGGATAAGACAATACAAGTGGGATTGGTACGGAGGACAGATGATATGCGAAGCGCTCGCGTGGAAAAGAACACAGCGCCGCGCGGCTGCAGCCAAAAACCCAAGAAACTCTTGAAACACCCCGGCCTAAAAAGGCGGTCATCTTCGAGTTGGGCGTGAGAGTGCAGCTCCTTGGTATTACCCAACATCTTGGCGGCAATTGCGAAACTTGCGCTACGGACAGCTGCGGGCGAACTATAATATCAATCGCAACAGCGTTGCGGTTCCGTAGGCCACGACGGACATAATGATGCCGGCGATGAAGACCCCGGCCACGATGGAAGGGAACGCGCGCCGCGTCTTCAGCCCGAGCACGAACGCTATGGCCGCTCCGGTCCATGCGCCGGTCACAGGCAGCGGGATGGCAACGAACAGTGTCAACCCAAACGTTTCGTACCGCTTCACCTTCTCGCTCTTGCTCCGCGCGCGCTCAAAGACCCATGTGAAAAACCTCTCGCCGACCGGGAACCGGCTGCACCAGCGCGACAACGGCTCGAGCGTCCACAAGATGGGAAGTATCGGAATCAGGTTGCCGACGAGCGAGAGCGGCAGCGCTTCGCTCAATGGCAGGTTCCCGAGTGGAGAGGCGGCATATATCATGGCGCCCCGAAGCTCGCTGATGGGCAGCATCGCGAGCACAAACGTCACGCCTTTGGCCGACATGAAATTGGAAAGAAAGAGCGCAATCGCCTCTCTCATACGCGTATCTTCCAGTCCTTCAGCTTCTCAATGGCGCGGTGATTCGTGAGGTCGAGATGAATCGGTGTGATGGAAATCTTGTTTTCGCGCACCGCCTGAATATCGGTCCCACTCGCCTGCTCCCATCGAGGCTCCCCGTTGCCGATCCAAAAATACGGCCGCCCGCGCGGGTCCACCTTTGCCACGATCACATCATCATATGACCGGCGTCCCTGCTTTGTAACAACGACGCCCCGTATCTTGCTTGCAGGCACATTCGGCAGGTTCACATTCAAGAAGGTATCCTTTGGCAGCCCCTCTTTCAACACTTTTTGGGCGATCTTTTTCGCAAACTTCGCAGCCACATCGTAATATATCTTCTTCCCGTCCCGCTCGATCGATATCGCCACCGATGGAATGCCGAGCAACGTCGCCTCGAACGCAGCCGAAACCGTGCCCGAATACGTGATGTCGTCGCCGAGATTGTGCCCATAGTTGATTCCGGAAAATACGAGCGAAGGCTTCTGAGGCAGCAAGCGGTAACGCGCAAGGAGCACGCAGTCCGTCGGCGTCCCCTCGACAGCAATCATCCTCGGCCCCACTTCATTGATTCTCAGCGGGTGATGGAGCGTGAGCGAATGACCGACGGCGCTCTGCTCGCGGTCGGGCGCCACCATATACACCTCGCCGAGGTCGCTCAGGTGCTCCGCAAGAATCCTCAGCCCCGGCGCCTGGATGCCGTCATCATTGGTGACGAGTATCAATTTTCTCTCTTTTTCATTCTTCGCCATATGTTCTCTCAAACAACAAAAAATTAAGGCGGCGCCTTCTTCACCGCCCCTTTCAGTCGCTCGTCTGGTTCAGCGCACAACGCCCGCACGGCAAACACTATTATACATCACCATTGCTGAAAATCCAAGCAGCATTCCTGGGGTCAGACCTTGAAATATGACATAAGAAAACACGGAGAGCGAGTTCAACACTTGACGCATGCCTTTTGTCATATTTCAAGGTCTGACCCCAGGGCGATTCTTTCTCGCAGGCATGCATCTGCACAAAGTCAGTTGTGAAGTATCACTAAACCCTCGGCTTGGTCTTCATTTCCTGGAGCGCTCGCTCCATATCCCGCTCAAGATAGCGCATGCCCAAAAGGTAAGCCACTCCGCCCGCAACCGTTATAAGCGGCATTATCGTGACGAGCGCCACGTGAAGGTTCGTCGCATCCGAGACAGCGCCGACAATGTACGGCGAAATCACATCGCCCAGCGCATGAATCAAGAAGATATTAAGGGCAAACGCTCCCGCACGCATGTTGGGCGAGGTCACGTTGAGAATGATCGCGTTTGCAGGCCCCGTATTGAGAAACAGGCAGAACTCGGCAAAGAATACACACGGCCAATATACCTGCGGAATATCAATCAGCATCACCACAAGCAATGCAGGCACGCCCAGCAGCATGCCGACGCCCGACACAAGGAAATATGCCGATTTGATTCTCTTCTGAAGCACGTCCGCGAGCCACCCGCCGAAGAACGTGCCGGTTATTCCCGCCAGCAGCGTTGCGATGCCGAAGTAGTAGTTCGCCTTGTCAAGGTCGAGTCCGCGCAGCCGGTTGAAATACGTCGGCCCCCACCACGCGAAGGCGCCGGTCACAAACGTCATGAGAATCATCGCCGCGCTATCGCATACATACGAGCCGTTGCGAATGAGATTCAGATAGTTCTTAAGGGGAGCCTGCGTTTTCAAATACTCCCCGAGTTCCTCGGCGGTTACATCCTCGCTCTGGCCCCGTTGCGGCTCGCGAACGAGCAGCATCGGCAGCACGAGCAGCAAGCTCGGTATCCCGACCGCGGGGAACACCGCCCTCCAGCCGTACCTCCCTCCGATTGCCCCCCCGATGATGTAACCCAGCGCGTATCCCACCGGAATCGCCACATAGAACACCGCCAACACTCGTGAACGGGCCGTGCTCGGGTAGAGGTCGGCAATCATGGTCGGCGCGACCGTGCTGAAGCCGGCCTCGCCCGTCCCGAAAAGCATGCGCAATCCGAAGAGCTGTGCGAAATTCCGCGCAAGCCCCGACGCCGCTGTCATGATGCTCCATACCACAATCCCGCCGACCGCAATCCACTTGCGCACCACTCTGTCGCCGAGCCAGCCGAAAATCGGTGAAAACACCATGTAGGTGATGATGAATGCGGAATTGAGGATTCCGAGCATTTTGTCCGAGAGCATCCACTCGTCTTTGACCAACGGCAGCACCGCATTGAGGACACTCCTATCGGTATAATTGAGAAGATTCATCACGAAGAGAATGGCGAGCGCCGTGTGCGCCGCCGTGGCAGGTTTGAGGGGCTTGCGAGGCGCCTGAGGATTATCAACGGTTGTCATTATGCCTTGGCAACCTTATCCTTGTCAGTTCCTCTCGAAATCTCGTCGCAGCACTGTGGCAACTGAGGCCGCCCCGCAATTCACACCTTGGGATATCCCTCTGTAGGTGCGAATTCATTCGCATGGTCTTTCCAAGGCTGTTCTCGCAATGCATATGCGAATGAATTCGCACCTACAGAATTACGGGACAGTTTCAACTCTCCATCTTGCCGAATCTTTGCATAAGCGGTCGGGTAAAGTCGCTTTCCAACCTGACTATAGCGATTCGGCTTTGCCTCGGCCGTAAATGCCGCATTTTAACATCGTCGCCACGCCGGAGTCAAACGCATGGCGAAACGCTTCAGCCGATGCGATAGTTAATAAAGAAAAGTGCACACTGTTCGACCATGGAGGCAGGAAATGAGTGGAAGAAATAGTACGTTGATTTCTCCTGCTTTGGGAGGTGGCTTCATTCGAATCCACATGGTGGCTGGACTCGCCCTCCTGATCGCATTGTTTGCGGTTGCAGGACAGGCGTTCGCCGACGAATATGTTGTGGATTCCGCCCGGAGCGAGCTCGCGGTGCGGCTGTTCAAAGGCGGTATAGCCGCCGCTCTCGCGCATAATCATGTCATCCGCGCAATCGGATTCACCGGCAGCGCTCGCCTTGATGCAGATACTCCGGCAAACAGTTTCATTTCAATCGATGTTCAAACTGCTTCTCTCAGGGCGGACGAGCCGAATGTGCGCGAAAAATATGGCCTCATCGAGCCAATGAAGGCCCAGGACCGCGCGAAAATTCAGGAAACCATGGAATCGGCGGCCCAGATGAATGTGGCCGAGTATCCGACCATGCGATTCCAATCCACCCGCATCGAGAAACAATCAGAAAGCGACCTTCTCGTGACCGGCGACCTTACCATGCATGGAGTCACGCGCCCGGTTTCTTTCCCCGTGACCGTCGAAACGGTAGGCGACGCCCTGCGCGGCAAGGCATCGTTGAAGTTCAAACAGAGCGACTTCGGCATCAAACCCTACAGCGCTTTCCTCGGCGCCGTCCGCAACGAGGACGAGGCGATGATGTATCTCGATATCGTGGCGATTCCAGCGCCGAAACCGTAGAAAGCAGCCGCAGATTTGCGCGAGCGCAACATAGCCGCAAACATGACTCAAGAGGTAAGGCACTTCAGCTTGGCTGAACTCGCCGAAATCAGAGTGTAAAGAAGCATTTAACCATTGAGTGGAAAGCAGGCGCGTTATGTTTAGGTCAATGACTTCCGTTGTCTCCACCGTTTCCAGTTTCGTGGCACAAGGCCATCAGACCATG
>QZKI01000106.1 GCA_003598055.1 Candidatus Abyssobacteria bacterium SURF_17
TTTGACAGAGGGTCGGCGCAATAGGAACATGAGGAAGCACAGCCGCGCTTGGTCTCGAACCCAACCATGCCGCCTTCTCTGAGATACCTCAGATTATCTACCGTACTGCGGTCAGTCAGGTCAAGCGATGAAAGGTCAACAGGCGCTGGTATGTTTCTCACGTAAGAACCGTTGAGGCGGGAGACAAGGCCAGGAGTCTCCAATGGCGCTTCTCCCTTGGAGAGCGCACTCGCGAGTTGAACGATTGCCCCTTCTCCATCGCCATGGATGCCATAGTTCCCGCCGCAATACTCAAGCGTCGCAATAGGGAAAATCGAGTATCCCACTCCACCAAGCACCACCGGAGCGTCCGTAAGTTCTTTCACCTTCTGCACGATGGGCCTCACCCGTGCCAGGCAAAAATCGCGCGTGGCGAAGAATGAGTCATCAATATTGCGAATGGAAATGCCGACAAAGAGGGGAGAGCGGGCGAGTGCCTGCTTCAGCGCTGAATCGATATCATTCTCAAATGCAAGGTCCAGGAACCTGACGCTGAACCCATTTGCCCTAAGCGAGGATGCAAGGAAGTCGACAGCAACGGGAGATACGGGGGGCTTCATAAGGTTGGAATTCACCAGAAGTATCTCGCGCGAATGGTCTTTCATGGTGTGTCTGCTTCTTAGGTAATCGCGAACGACTTTCTTCTCCCCATTCTCAACATTCGGCCCAGCAGTTCGTGCGGGAACCCCTTCGCAGACCGCAGACACGTCAAAACCATCGACAAGGCAGGCAGTTAGACAGAAAACTCATAAGATAGCCCCCCCAACCTTCATCGATGCTTCCGGACTCCGGCCCCCCTCGCCTGCCGGAAAGACGTTCTCAGCGAAGCTCAATCCCACCATAGCGCACTCAGATGAGATTAGTCTACAGCTAAACTTTGTGGGTAGCCCTCCCTCTCTAGTAAGGTCAGATAACCCCATATTTGGGCAGACCAATCACTCACACACTACATTTAGGCTACAATTGGCAATCAGCTTGCACATATTTTACTACTAATTATTCCATATGTCAAGTGAATAACGCTGGTTCCGGCGGGGCATGAAGATTTTTTATAATCTGGGGATTTATTCATTGTCCGGCAGGTATGTAGGCATCGCCCCTTGTCTGCAGCCGCCCAGCCTTCAACAAACGCGCGAGATGCATCTCAATCATTAGCCTGTCATCCCAATAGAAGAAGGCATCCGGCGTCTTCTGGTTCTTCCGATACACAATTTCCAATGTCATAACCTCTTCCAGCGTATGCGGTTGGGTTACGAATTCCATGATGGCTTCATCGCGCTGATGAATGATTTCGGCATATCTTTTCAGTCTTTCGTCGACCCTTTCCGTAATCAGGCCGTCACCATGTGATGTAATGACCGCCCGCGGACGCAACTGCCGAAGACGCTCGATAGACTGGAGAAAAGCGTCGATGTCGGAATTATTGCTGGCATACCACGGACCGAACAAGGTGAGGTCGATATCGCCGAGATACGCGATGCCTTCTCGCGGAAAGAAAAAGCAGCAGTGGCCCGCCGAATGCCCCGGCGTGTGGACGGCCCGGAGCGTCGTGTGTCCAAGGTCAATTTCAAATCCGTCCGTGAACGTTCCGCTCAAGTCGTACGGCCGATACTTGCAGGTTTCGAGCAGAAAACTTCTCCAGAGTTCTTTGAGCGCAGGGCTGTTTACCACGGAAAAACCGCTCATGAACTCGTCGATGTGTCCGTACCCACGAGCGTCGAGCTCGTGAACCAGCAGTGTTGCATCGTTGAAAAGATAATTATATATCCTGTGGTCTTCGTGATAATGCGTATTGAGTATGACATCGGCGCCCGGCCCCGCGGCTATCTGTTTCATCACGTCTTCGCGGCCGGCCGGGTCAATGATTACCGAAACATCATCGTTCACAAACAGCGAGTGACAATCGGGATAGCGCCCTCGGTTCTGCCCTTCAATGTAAAAGATACGGTCAGCGATTTCTTTCATTGACCTCTCCGACAGCACAGGCAACGGAATCAAATCACTTTTTCTGCCGCAAGCATCTCTATCTCGGCGCGGGTCAGCCCCAGCTCTGTCAATACTTCATGAGTATGCTCGCCATAGGCAGGCGCCGGCAATCGGTCAACGCGCCCCGGCGTATCCGACATCTTTATCGGGATTCCCATTGCCTTGATTCGCCCTTCCGTAGGATGGTCAATCTCCACGACCATCTCACGATGCCGCATCTGTGGGTCGTTCATCGCCTCGGCAACGGTGTTAACCCTTTCGATGCAGGTATCATGGTCCCGCAGGAGGGATAACCATTCATCCATCGTCCTGCCTTTGAATATTTTCGTGATTTCTTCCTTTAATCTTCCGTCGTGCTGCACGTCGAGCTGTACGTCTATAAGGTCTTCACGCCCGATAAGCCTGCAAAAGTTTGCCCAGAACTTCGGCTCGAGCGCTCCAACGGACAGGTACCGACCGTCCTTTGTCTCGTACGTGGAATAACAAATGAGTCCACCGGCAAGATCCACGTCGCCGCGGTTCTGCGCGTCATTCACTGTGAACCATCTCGCGGCGACATTCGCCATCCACGAGGCCACGCCGTCCATCATCGAAATGTCCACATACTGTCCCTTGCCGGTCCGGTCGCGCGAATACAATGCCATCATTATTCCCAGAGCGGCGAGCATACCCCCGCCGCCGAAATCGGCAATGGGTACGCCGGGCACGACAGGCGGCCTGTCTTTGAATCCGGTTATCCCGAGAATACCCGCAATGCCGATATAGTTGATGTCATGGCCGGCGCGCTGGCTGTATGGGCCATCCTGACCGTAGCCTGAAATCGAGCAATAAACGATTCGCGGGTTTATTTTGGATACATCGTCATATCCGAGGCCCAGCTTTTCCATCACTCCCGGGCGGAATCCTTCAACCAGGACATCATACCGTCTGGCCAATTCCTTCAGTAACTGCTTCCCCCGGTCATGCTTAAGGTTCAGCTTCATACTCTTCTTGTTTCGGTTGACCGCGAGAAAGTATGCACTCTCTTCCTTCACCTTGGGAGGGAACCAGCGGACATAATCCCCTCCGAACGGGTCCTCAACTTTGAGCACATCTGCGCCCATGTCCGCCAGAAGAAGGGTGCAGTATCCCCCGGGCAACAGGCGGGTGAGGTCGAGCACTTTCAACCCTTCGAGTGTCAGGTTCTGCGACATCGATACTCCTCTCCTCAGCTCATGATACGTCTGCCGATAATCAAGAAACCGGCCCGACATCCTGCGGCGGCAGACTCATTCGCGCGCGACCTTTGCTCGTTCGCGCCCGCGTATTTGTGCGCATTGAAGCCTGCCTGCTTGCCGGCCGGATTTACCACACTCATCTCCCGTGCCTTGCCACGATTTCCGGAATAGTAGCTCTTCGCTCCATGGCGGCAACGGTGGTTGGGATGGTCAGAGCTCACGACCATCATGTTTGAGCAGGCGTCTGTGGCTTCTGATAGGGCTCCTCGGCCATTTGGAGCAACGCATCGAGCCGCTTCGATAAGTGCTCGCCGCTTTCCTGCTTTTCTCTCCGAAGCCGGAACAGTTCGTCGGAGATATTGAAGGCTGCAAGCGTGAGCGCTTTCGTTGATGAGGTGCCCTTGGCCGACTTTGCGGCTTTTTGTATCTGCTCTTCTACAAAAGCGGCCAACTCCCGTATGTATTCCGGATCATCCGTCCTGAACGTGAGATCGGTGCCGTAGATAGCCACTCTTATTGTTGTCGGTCGATTCACTTGGCGTCACACCCTTTGAGAGCGCGTACGCGTGCGAGCAGTTCCTCGGCTTCCTTTCGGATGCGCTCGCGCTGCCGTTCGAGTCGTTCCTTCCGGGCCTGGGTCTCCATGAGCAGTGAGCTTCGCTCTTCAAGCACCTCGAGGTTTCGTTTCTTCTCCAGGAGCTCATTGAGCAATTTTTCGTTCTGCCGACGAAGCTCTTCGTTCGTATCGTACGCGTCACGGACATCCCTGATAAGTTTTCTCATCTGTTCTTCGAGCCGTGCGAGTTTATCTTCCATGTCGCATCACGCTCTCAGTTTTGCGCCGAATCGCTTCTCAAGCTCCTCGACGACCCTATTGAAGGCGGCGGTGACCTCTTCATCGGTCAGTGTGCGGTCGGAGCTCTGAAATCTCAGATTGAACGCAAGGCTCTTCTTGCCCTCGCCCACCTGCTTCCCGCGATACATATCAAAGAGGACAACCCGCTTAAGCATTTCTCCACCTGCCGTCCGTATGGCCGAATACAGGGCTGCAGCTTCAACAGCGTCATCAACAACGATGGCCAGGTCTCGTTCGGAATAGGGGAAGCGCGAAGGTTTTTCGTATCCATGCTCCCTGCGGCGCTGCGGCTCAGCCGCCGACAAGTCAATTTCAAAGAGGCTCACTTTCTGTCCGATGTCATATTTTTGAATGAGAGCAGGATGTATCTCCCCGACTTTCCCAATGGTCACACCGTCAACGAGTATGTCCGCGCAGATTCCCGGATGGAATCCCGCATGGGACGCTCTCCTCGTCTCCATCAGGCTGTACCCCAGAATATCGAGCAGTGTCTCGGCGACCCCTTTCATATAGAAGAAATCCGCCTCCGCAGGCTTATCCCTCCAGTTCACTTCATGAAAAAGACCCGTGGCCGCCGCCGCGATACACAAGCGTTCGTCAGGCAAAGGCTCGCCGGCGACCGGCCAGTACACCTTGCCGACCTCGAAGACCTTCAAGCCTTTGTTGCCCAAGTTTACGTTCTTCTGCACGGTTCGGAGGAGTGCGGGAATATGCGTTATACGCAGCACGCTTTCGTCTTCGGCAAGCGGGTTCTTCATTCGTATGGGATGGATGCCATTACCCGGCGTAGCATTGGCGAAATCAGCCATGTCGGCAGGTGAACCGAAACTGAATGTTATGATTTCAGAAAATCCGCAGCTCGTGAGCGCGTTTCTGCCCTCATCTTCACGCGGCCGAGGCTGGACTCCGCGCGTCATGATTGCGGCGTCTTGCGGATACGTCGCCTCTATCTTCTCATACCCATGAATGCGCGCGACTTCTTCGATGAGGTCTATTTCCGCCGACACATCGGGTCGGTGACTCGGCACCCGAATCTTTGCCATCGCTGGTTCGTCAGAGATGACGGCAAAACCGAGCGAAGACAGAATCGAGACCACGTCATCCCGGGGTATCTCGACGCCCAGAATCTTCTTGATGCGACTGTGTCTCAGACGAATCTCGGGCGGCACGAAGCGCCCGGGGTATTGGTCTATCCGGCCGCGTGCGACCGCCCCTCCCGCCAACTGCGCCATCAAAGCGGCGGTTTGGTCCAGCGCATGAATCACCATCTCGGGGTCCGCTCCCCGCTCGAAACGATAGGATGCCTCCGTCGAGAGACCGAGCGCCTTGGACGTTCTCCTGATGCTCACAGGGTCAAAATATGCGGATTCAATGAGGACCTTCCGGGTCTGTTCGGTTACCTCGGTGTTCGCGCCGCCCATGACGCCCGCGATTGCCACCGGCCTCTCTGCATCAGCGATCACGAGCATCTGCTTGGAAAGGTCTCGGGTCATTCCATCAAGCGTAACAATCGACTCGCCCGCGCCGGCGCGCCTGACGACGATCCTGTTCTCCTCGAGCTTCTCATAATCGAATGCATGGAGCGGGTGTCCGAGCTCGATGAGCACATAGTTCGTTACGTCCACGACGTTGTTGATTGGCCGGAGCCCAGCCTTCTGAAGCCTCTGCTGAAGCCAGGCCGGCGACGGCCCTATGGCGACATCTGAGACCAGCCGAGCGGCGTAACGGGGGCATCCTCTGCCGTCATCGATGGTAACCGATGTCAGCGATGTTATCTCGCTCTCGCTTTCCCGAAGCTCCGGTTGGGGAATTCTCAGTTTCGTCCGTGTGATTGCCGCTACCTCACGCGCCACACCGAGCATGCTGAGGCAATCCGGCCGGTTCGGCGTGACGCCCAGTTCCAGCACGCAATCGACCAGCCCGAGCGCATCCTCGAGGTTCGTCCCCGTGGCCAGCCCGGACGGCAAAATCATGATGCCGGAATGCTCATTGCTAATGCCGAGCTCGCGTTCCGAGCATAACATCCCTTCTGATGTTTCTCCCCGAATCTTCGCTTTCTTCACGTGCAAATCACCGGCCAGCCGCGCTCCAACGAGTGCGACCGGAACCGTGTCACCTTCTGTTATGTTGGACGCTCCGCACACTATTGAAAGGGGAGGAGAGGAGCCGACTTCGACACGACAGAGCACGAGCTTGTCCGCATTCGGATGACGCGAAAGAGTCAGGATACGCCCCACGGCCACGTTCGTGAACTCCGGCCGGACCTCATCAATCGTTTCCACTTCGAGACCCGCCATGGTGAGCGCACGTGCTAGCTGAGCGGGAGAAAGGTCGAAGGGGACAAATTCTTTTAACCAGTTAACGGAAACACGCATTGCTTTGTTTCTCCAGGGGATGGCGCCAGAGACGGCGACGTATCACCAATGCAGGGGAGCCCGCCACGGGCGGGATGGCTGCCCCCCTGCGCACAATCCACCGCCGGGATAAACTGTCTTTCCGCACGACTCTGTACTACCATCATTCAATCTCTCGAACTTTCGTCCTGATTCTCGCGCGACATCCTGCAGCGGACTTATCGGAACAGATTTCCCTCTACAAGGGCGCGATGAATCGTTCCCTCACAGTGGCCGTAGGGGCGCAATTCATTGCGTCCAATCTGTCTTGTGGTTGCGGCTATGCCGCGCTGTGAACCTATCTCTTATTTAGAATTGTGACAAAAACCGGATATCATTCTCATAGAGCATGCGAATATCTTCGATTCCATATTTCAGCATTGCCAGTCTATCGACCCCAACGCCGAATGCGAACCCCGTGTATCGCTCAGGGTCGTAACCAACAGCCTCGAATACCTTCGGATGCACCATTCCCGACCCGAGTATCTCGAGCCACCCCGAATTCGAACACGTTCGACAGCCGCCGCCGCCGCAAATAACGCAGCGAATGTCAACTTCGGCGCTTGGTTCAGTGAATGGAAAGAAGCTCGGACGGAACCGAAGAGCCGTTTGCGGTCCGTACAGCCTGTGTACAAACGCCTCGAGCACACCCTTGAGATCGCCTAGCGTGATGTTCTCATCCACTGCGAGACCCTCTACTTGGTGGAACATCGGGCTATGCGTCACATCATCATCCCGACGAAAGACTTTGCCGGGAGCGATGACCCTGACTGGCGGCCTTTGCGAAAGCATCACCCGTATCTGAACAGGCGATGTATGTGTCCGCAGAAGCACCTCGTCGTTTATATAAAACGTGTCTTGCATGTCTCTCGCGGGGTGGTCCCTCGGCATGTTGAGGGCCTCAAAATTGTGATATTCCGTCTCCACCTCAGGACCCGTCGCAACCTGGAAACCGAGTCCCTCAAAGATTCTTCGGATTTCCTCGAATACGAGCGTGATCGGGTGAAGATGGCCGATATCGGGCCGGATGCCGGGCAGAGTTACATCCACGCTCTCTGCCGTAAGCCTCTGAGCGATCTCATCTTTCTCAAGCTCCGCGCGCCTACTGTCTATCTCCTTCTGTATCTCATCCTTCAACTCATTTGCGAGCTTCCCGAACACGGGTCGCTCCTCAGCCGGGAGCGAGCCCATCTGGCGGAGCAGTCGCGTGACGGCGCCTTTTCGCCCGAGATACTCCACTTGCACCTGGGTAAGCTGTGAGATATCGGGTGAGCGCACTATTTTTTCCAGAGCCGCTGAACGTACCTTTTCGAGTTCGTCCTTCATGGAAATACCTGCCATCTCATTCAGCAAATATCGCTGTTCCAATGCGTATCATGGTCGCCCCCTCTTCTATGGCAACCTCAAAATCGTTGCTCATACCCATCGAGAGTACGCGAAAACTGGCGCCTTCGATATTCTTTGTCGCAAGCTCGTTGGCAAGTTCCCGCAATCGCCGAAACGAAGCCCGCGCTTCTTCCGGGTCTGCGACGAACGCCGCCATGGTCATCAATCCCTCGACCCGGAGAGGGCGCATGCGCGCGACCCGACGGATAAATGACTCTGCCCCTTCCAATGAAACGCCATATTTCTGCTCTTCGCCGGAGGTATTGACCTCGATGAGGATGGGCATCGAACGACCAAGGACCCCGCATCTCTTGTCGAGCGCTTCGGCTGTGGATATGCTTTCGACCGACTGAATCATATCGAATGCTTCGGCGGCCTGCTTCGCCTTGCGTGACTGCAGATGGCCGACCATGTGCCATTCCACCGATGCGCGCCCAATCTCCGCTTGCTTCTCGAGCGCTTCATGCACCCTGTTCTCGCCGAGCAGCTTCACGCCGCAGTCAATTGCCTCACGTATCTGCTCCACACCGACCGTTTTCGTCACCACAACAAGTTGTATGCTCTTCGGGTCTCGGCCCGCGCCCTCGGCAGCGCGTTCGATTCGTCCCGTCAACCGTAAGAGATTTTCCCGAATACTCATTATGCTGAATCAAGAACAGAACATCGACAAGGCAGGAAGAAAAGAACACGGACCGCTCTGCCTCAATCGGCCCTGGGCACCCTTGCGCTGCCCGAGGACGACGCAGTCAGAGCCGAAGCCGTTTTCGACTCATTCCGAGGCGGAAACACCATGGTCGCTATGAGGCGCTGTGTCCCGCCCGAGGAGTGCCCTGAGGCGCACGACTTCAGCGGGCGCAACAACGTCGGCCGGGTCATCTTCCTTTATGAAATTCCAGATCTCGAAGGCCTCTCTCAGCTTCCCTTCTTCTTCCAGCTGGCGCGCCTGCAGCTTCTGTTGCAATCGCGCTATTGAGAACTTTTGCATGATGTAGTCTGGATGCCTTAGGCTGTAGTCCTCAAGGACGGCAAGGGCTTTTTCTTCCTCTCGCAAGCGCTCGAGCGAAAGAGCGTAGGCACGCTCAACCCAAGGATCATGCTCGTAATTCGTCGCCTCACCGAGGTAGTAGGCTGCCTTTTCATAATCGTGCAGCTTAAAGAAATATATGGTGAACCCAAGCTCGGAGTAAAGCTTTGAGCTGCGCGGGTTGTTCTTGATGCCCTTCTCAAGGAAGACAACCGCGAGGTCAATATACTTCTGCTTCTCCTCGACCGAATGAAACATTACGGTCACATTGTAAGCGAGGTGCCACGCTCCAATCGCGTATGCCTCGACAAAATGCGGGTCAAGAGTGACCACGGTTTCCATTATCGGAAGCATGCGCTGCACGAGTCCTAAATGCCAATATTCGTCAAACTTGAGCCAGAGCATGTCGGCCACGAGCTTGCGGAACCCGAACACAAGAGCGCCTACATTCGCGCTCACATCCGGATTTGCCCACTCTACCTCTCCCTCCACCAGCGTGACCTTCGATTGCCGTGCAAGGCGCACGAAATCCTCGAGCAACGGACTGAATTCAGGCCGCCTAATCACAGCCCACTTGGGGTCAACCTGGAGATCGCCGAAATTCGGGTCAAGCGACGACCCGAGCTCCTCCACGCGCTCAAGCAGGTCGATCTCCTCAGGGGTTCGGTCGTCGCTGTCTTTCACAATTCGCTGCACTACTTGTTTCTGAAACGCTTCCTGATTGTCCACCCATCTGAGAAATCCAACCCGCGCCTGATCCGTTTCAATCCCGCGCTGCACCGCCGAAATAGGGATGAGGAATGCGAAGGCAAGCGCGCCAAACGTCAAACTTTCTTTCCAACGGCTCATGTCAGCTCACATATCCTTTTTCCGGAACAGGATGTATCCTATCAACAAGCCGAATCCCGCATATAATGCGGCATATATGAAGAGTTTCACTATTCCCTGCGGGATGTAGGGATCATCGTGTATCAGTTGATTCCTCAAATAGAAATTGCTGAAATTTGGCAGTATCAGGTAGAACTGCCGTATGACAGTTCCCATGAACTCCGACGAGGCATGCTCGCTCAGATTTTTCAAGTAGTTCACGGAGTGACCCACGATGTAAATGAATATGCCCGCAATCACCGGAAGCGTCGCCGAAGTTGACAGCATGGAAACCGCGAACGCAAGCGCGCTAAGCACAAGCAACTCGAAGTACACGAGAAGCATTGCCTTCATGGTTACCAACGCTGTTACCGAAAACGGCTTAGGCGCTTCCTCCGTGTATCGCTTGGACTGCAAATAGAGAATAACGAGAAAGAGGATTGACATCAAAAGGATGTTCAAAATGATGGTAAGTTGCGCGCCAATGTATTTCCCCACAACATACGTAATTCGCCTCAGCGGCTTCGAAAGAATCGTATGGATTGTCCTGTTGTCGGTCTCGCCAGGAATCAGCGCGCCTGCCGCGAATACCGCGATGAGCATCCCGAAAAAGGACACGCAGCTCAGGCACACATCCTTCACAATCTTGACTTCCTCCCCCGGAGAGAGCACCGTCAGAAACGTAGAGCTTCCTATGATGAGCATTGCGAAGAGGAGAAACGCAATAAGCGTCTTCCTCCGAATCGATTCGCGGTATGCATTAAGGCCTATGACAATGGAATTCACGCTACTTCCTCCTTCACGGTCCGGATAAAGAGGTCCTCCAGGGACTCCTTCTTAGGCTTCATCTCGACGATTTCGGTCGAGCTCGACCTCAAGATTTCCAGCACGTCATAAATTTCCTGCCGCTCTGGCAACCATACGCTTGTGAGCCCCGTCTCTGAACGCTCAACCCGGCACTTCATCGCCTCCAGCTTCTTCTGCGTTTCCTCACTCAGCAAGGACACTTCAATTTCCACCGCCCGATCCTTCAGCACGAGGTCGAGCAGTCGCCCGTACTTGATCAGTTTGCCCCGATTGATAATCCCCACCTTGTCACAAACCATTTCCACTTCGCTCAGCTCATGCGAGCAGACAAAGAGCGTCTTGCCAAGGCCACGCAGTCTCAGCATGAGGTCTCGTATCTCGCGCCGTGCAATCGGGTCCAATCCCACGGTTGGCTCATCGAGTATCAGGAGCTTCGGGTCGCTCAGTAGTGCCTGCGCCAACCCTATCCGCTGGCGCATTCCCTTCGAATAGTGTTGGACCAGCCGGTCCGCAGCATATTCCATTCCGACAAGCTCAAGCACGTCACTGATTCTCTTCTTAAGGTTTCCCCCGCGAATGCCGTACAGCTTTCCGTAGAACGCGAGAACCTCTTTGCCCGTTAGGAATTCATGGAAATAGGGTCCTTCCGGCAGATATCCGATGTTTGCCTTCAGCTTGCTGTTCGCGGTCTCGGGAGCGAAGGCGCTGTTGGATGTGAACGTCTCGCCGAACAGCTTGCATTTGCCCGACGTCGGGTAGAGTATTCCCAACAGAATCTTTATTGTTGTTGTCTTCCCGGCGCCGTTCGGCCCCAGGAATCCAAACACTTCCCCTTCTTCCACATGAAGGGTGAGATCGTCGACTGCGGTAACCTTCCGAAGGCCGAACAATGAACGGTAGGTCTTGCTCAGGTTTTCAATTTCAATGGCAGGTGGCATAAGTCTGCTTTTCTCCATTCGGGGCAAAGCAACACCGCAACCTCACTGCAGACTCGAAGGAACAACTTCCTGCAAGCTTTGCAGTGTCACAAAGCCAGACAAAGTGCTTAGTTCCGGAGGCTCCATTATACAGACCATTCCGTGGCCAGTCAAGCATTTGTGTGTTTGCTTCAACCTGCAAAACGCTTGACAAGGGCACGGTCTCATGATAAAATGAACATTGTTCTCAATCATGAATGAGGTTTCTATGACCCGCCAAAGCGTCCTCCTCAAGTTAAAGCAACAAGAAAGAGAAAACAGATGCGAGATGATTCTCGCCGCCGCCCAAACACTGTTCTCGAAACGGGGTGTGTCCGGCGTGACCATGCGCGATATCGCGCGAAAGGCGGGCGTATCCGTCGGATTCATCTATCGCTACTTTCCCGGGCGCACCGACATATTCGTGGAATTGTTCGAGGCCGGCGCCACCAATCTCGTGAAGAAGATTGAAATCGACCTCAAATCCGCTAATCCTCGACCGTTACGTGCCCTCGCAAGGACGTATGTTACCTTCCTGCACGAGAATATGCCGTTCTTCGAGATGATGGCTCACTTCATGCTCGAGGGCAACCTTTCAGATACCGCGTTGAAAAGAGTCAACGGCACTCTGCGACAAATAATGGACAAGCTGGAGGCGTATTTTGACGGCGGGAGGACGGAAGGCTCCCGCGTCCTTGCACACAGCTTCTTTGCCGCGTTGAATGGTGTTATGATCAGTCTGGTCAATTATCCGGGACGCACTCCTCAGGAGGTGCGGGGCCGCACGCTCTTGCTCGCTGAAGCCATTGCGGAGCAGTTTTCCCGGGGAGCCAAAGAGTAAGGGAGGAGGACGACATGTACGACTTTATGCTGACAGATGTTGAACAAGCCGTGAAACGGGAAGTGCGCGAATTCGTGAAGAACGAGGTGTCGCCGGACCTCATCAAGGCGATGGACAAGGACGAAATCAAGTATCCACGCGATTATGTCAAGAAGCTCGGCGAGAGGAACCTGCTCGGCCTGCGGTTTCCCAAGAAATGGGGCGGCAGAGGATTGCCCTGGACAGCCGAGGTCGCCGCGGAGGAGGAAATCGGAGTACTCGGATGTGCGCTCGGGTGCGCCTATGTCATGCCTTCGATTGTCGGCGAGGCGATTAACACTTTTGGCACGGACGAGCAAAAGAAAAAGTATCTCATCCCTCTTCTCAAAGGGGAAGTCGTGAGCGCGGAGGCGCTGACCGAGCCGCGTGGCGGCTCCGACTTCTTCGGCGCGACAACAAAGGCCGTGCTGAATGGAGACCATTTCCTCGTGAATGGGCAAAAACGCTTTGTGGTCGCAGCCTCGGAAGCCGACTTCTTCCTCGTCTTCTGTCGGACCAATTTCGAGAAGAATGCTTCTCCGCACAATTGCATCAGCGCGCTCATCATAGACAAGGGGCCTGGAGTCGAGGCCGAATACCTGTATGGCCTCCTTGGCTGCCGGGGAGGCGGGACCGGCCGTCTTGTGTTCAGAGATGTAAAGGTTCCCAAAGAGAATCTCCTCGGCGAGCTGAATATGGGCGGCCTTATATTCAACCAGACCATGATACCCGAGCGTCTGACTTCCGCCGCCGCCAGTCTGGGCGCATTCGCCGCGCTCAATACCGCGCTTGACTATAGCACCAAGCGGGTCGCCTTCGGCCGACCGATACGGAAGTTCCAGGCGATACAATTCATGATTGCCGAAGCTATCACCAAGCTCGATGCGGCCAGGGCGCTGGTGTATCTTGCAGCGCGCGCGGTGGACATGGGCGAGCCGAATGTGCGGCGTCTCGTGAGTGAGGCGAAGAAATTCGCGACCGAGGCCAACTGGGAAATCGTGAACAAGGCGATGCAGATTATGGGTGGCATCGGATATACGGACGTGTACCCTATCGAGAAGGCGCTCCGCGACGCGCGTCTCAGCATGATCTGGACGGGCACAAGCGAAATCATGAGCTTGCTCATCCAGCACGAATACTACCGGGAAGTCGCAGAGGAGATGGGCGAGTACCGCGACTTCGAGCGAGACGCCATCGGCGGAGACGAAACCGAGAAGTGCTTCACCGACGAAGACATGTGGAAGGTGCACGAGCAAGCTCCGGTGAGTTAGTGTGCGTCTCTCTGAGTACAGGAGTTCATACATTCCGTAAAGCGTTTGAGCGTGTTGCGTAGGGGCGACTTGCCGAGTCGCCCTTACACGACCAGAGTGACACACCATCGTCCTTGCAAGACCATATACTGAGGATGCGAAGTGGCATATAGAATTATCGTTGAGAAGTGTACGCGCTGCGGCAAGTGCCTCGAGGAATGCCCGATGGAAGCAATCAGCGTGGATGCAGCCGACAGATACGTCATCGACCCTGATGTCTGCACCGACTGCGGCTCGTGCGCTGACATCTGCCCCGAGGGCGCCGTAACTGGTGCGTGAGTGAGATTGGTAGATGCGAGAAGCCAGAACTTCTGGCTCTGATGAGAAAACAGGTCAACCTTCACAGGTGAAACCATGAAAATCGAAGAATTGGGCGACCGCTTCTTCCCCGTCGCGATGGTCAATGTGACCAACCGCTGCACGCTCAAGTGCCGACATTGCTTTGTGTATCGTGATGGCAACCCGAACGAGCGACCTCAGCGCGCGAGCGATGAGATGGACACACAAATGATGCTCGCCACACTCGCCCGACTCAGAGACCGGCACCAGATTCACACTATGGTCTGGATGGGCGGCGAGCCCCTGCTGAGGAAAGACGTCCTCCGCGAGGGAGTGAAACTCTTTCCGGAGAACACGATTGTGACGAACGGAACCATCGACCTCATTGACCTTGGCCCGTGCGTCTATGTCGTGTCGCTGGACGGCCCGGAAGAAATCAATGACCGCACGCGTGGCAAGGGCAGTTTCAAGCGAGTGATGCGTACATTGAGTCGCATCCCCCAGGGTTTCACACCTACCGTTCAGGTTCAATGCGTCGTCACGCGAGAAAACGAGCACTGCGTCGAGGAGTTTCTTGAGACCGTTCTCCCCACCAAAGCCAAAGGATTAACCTACACCTTCTATGTTCCTCGGCAACACGATACGTCTCCTATGGCATGGCATTCGCTTGAAGAGCGCGAGCCAGCCGTCAGAAGAGTCATGGACCTGAAGACTCGACATCGGGATTTCGTCTGGAATTCAATGGAAAGCCTCGAGCTCATGCTGCCCGCCAACTCGAAGGCGGTCACCGACAATTGCCTTCCAAAGAAGTTCCTCCTTCCACTCTACCTCAATGGGAAAGAATTTGAGATTCCCTTCTGCTGTGCGGGAAATGATGTGAACTGCGACCTCTGCGGCATGTGGGGCGTCTTTCACTTCGCCGCGAAAATGAAGACGCACAAGCCCTCGCGCTATTTCCCGCCAATGTTCGCAGCTTCGTGAGTGTCGCATTGCGGTAGGGGGCGCACGGCCGTGCGCCCCTACAACGAACATTTCGGACTTCGCTTCGTGAGCTGCGTTGTACACTCCTGTAGGGGCGCGATTTATCGCGACCTTTTGTTCGGGGGTCCGACACAAAATGCGCTTCTATCCGGGGACACAATACCTGCTTCCTCATATCATGCGGTGATCGGGAGGCCGTTGGCCTTCTTGCCAGCCTTCTTGCCCCCCTTCTGCCAAAACAGGCATTAAGTCCCCGGAATCTTTGAGGTCTTTGCTGTTTGACTGCTTGATAACTCCACCGACCATGATATATAGTCTACGGGCGAGGTGAACCGCCCATGAAAATAGCAGACAAGGTCTATTTCTACAAGGGACGCGAGGAAGAGAAACTCGCCCGCGGCGCGGGTTCATGCAATGTCATGGTTCTCAAGACCAGCCAGCAGGTCATGTTTGACAGTGGACTTATCGTCGGGGGAGCTTTCGACGACCTGATGCGAGTATCCGCGGCCGACGGTCTCGACTTGAGCCGGACCCGCGCTGTCTTGCACACGCACTCCCATTGGGACCACATCACGGGCGACTGCATCGTGCAGGCGAAGTATGGAGCCGCGGTGTATGCGCATGCTTGGGAGAAACCAATCATCGAATCGCAGGAAGCCGGCTTTCGTTCGCTCTTCTCGGATATCGGAGAGTTCTATGGAGAAGTCTTCGGATTTCCTGCCTTCGTTTACCGGGTGATTCTGCGATACGCCGGCGGCACATACGCCGGGCTTCGAGTTAACGAAATCGTGAATGACGGCGACGAAATGGATTTCGGCCTGCGCGTCATTGCCTGTCACACCCCCGGCCATTCACCCGGCCACATGGGCTATTACCTCCCCGAAGAAAAGGTATTCATCGGCGGAGACCTGATCGACCTCGAGACAGGAACGGGCGCGGACCTGAATAACCCCCACTCGAGCTATGCCGACGGTCTGGCATCGCTGCAAAAAGTGCGGGCGCTCGACATCGAGACCTACCTCCCGGCGCATGGACAGCCTGTCCGCGGAAAACAGAACGTGCAAAACCTGCTCGACCGTATGATTGCGAACACGCATGGATATCTCGACGGCGTGAATCAGTTCCTTGCTCAGCGCGAAGGGACACTCACTGAAATATTCAACGCCGTGATGCCGGGCATTCCATTCACCCTCAAGGCGATGAAGATGATGCAGATTCTCACCACCCTGAAATATCTCCGTGAGCAGGGCAAGGTTACGCTTCGCAACGAAGACGGCAAACTCGTGTGGAGCGCAGCTAGATGATTTGGGTTAGGCGGCAAGGTCTTTATTATTAATGAAGGGGAATGTGATGGACTACAAGCGAGCCTTTGAATGTGTCGAAGCCAATAGAGACTACATCGTTGAAACGCTTAGAAAAATCGTCCGAATAGACACGTCGGTGCCTCCGGGAAGGAACTATGGCAAGCTTGTAGCCGCGCTCGAGCCTGACTTCCATGAATTCGGTTTCACCACCGAGCGGGTCATCATCCCGGAGCAAAAGGTCAAAGAAATACCGTACGAGCTTGAAGGCGAACGCGTCAATCTCGTGGCTCGAAAAATCGCCGGCAAAGAACCGGTCTCTCTCTACGCACACATGGACGTCGTGCCGATAGAGGAAGGATGGAAGTGCGACCCGTTTGCAGGGATTCTCGAGGGCGACACATTTTACGGAAGAGGCGCCTCCGACATGAAGGGCTCGATTGCGTGCCTCATGGGCGCGCTCAAGGTGATGCATACGCTCTCGCTCGAGCCGAGATTCGACATGCACTGCCTCCTCTGCACCGATGAAGAGATAGGCGTCTACCCGGGCGTGTACCACCTCGCGCTGAACGGATACGTGCACGGACACATGCTCAACCTCGAGCTCGGCGCACAAGAGCCAATCATACTCCAGGCCTGCGAAGGCGGGATAGACGTCGTCATCATTGGCGTCGGGAAAAGCTGTCACTCGGGCATGAACTTCATGGGAGTAAACGCGCTCGAGGAAATGGTCCCCATCATGAACGAACTGCTCGTGTTGAAACGAGAGGTCGAGAAAAGAGAGTCTAAAGTCCCCTCGTTCCCGCTGCCGGATGTGCCCTCGACGCAACTCACGCCCATGTTCAACCTCTCGGTCATCCAGAGCGGCGCCAAGCCCAATATCACTCCCGGTGAGTGCAAGCTCATCCTAAACCGTCGCTACATCCCCGAGGAAGATGAGAAACAGGTTGTCCGGGAAATAGAAGAGGCAATCGCGCGCGGCAGGTCAAAGAGCAAACTCATTGACCTTAAGGTGCAATTCATCCACGACTACCCGCCCGTTGTTTTCGATATCGAAAGCCCGCATATGAAGAAGATGAACGATGCAAGGCGCGCGGTTCACGGCTATGAAGATTTCCTCGTCGGTGGCATCGGCGGATCGACTGACATGGGTTGTGTCGCAAAAGCGCTCAAGACGGATAAGTTCATCGGCGTCTCGCCGACCAGAGCTTCTAATGTTTCCGCTCACGCCGCCAACGAGCGCGTCGAGGTCGCCGACCTCATCAGCATGACCAAAGAACTCGTGCACTATCTGGCGTTCTGAGCCGCTACTGGTCAGAATAGATTCTTTCACCGCAAAGACGCAAAGAGCGCAAAGGAATAACAGGCAAAAGCAGCGAGAGGAGAGAACAAAAGGGAACGGAGGTTTCTCATTTTCGTTCCTTTTCTTCTCTCAGCCCGAAGTCCCTCGCGCTTCGCGCGGCCTCCTTTCGTCTTGTTCGTTTTGTCTTTCGCCTCGACGACGCTCCGCGTTCCTCAATGTCCTCCGGACTTGATACGGCGCACAGCTTGTTTCGTTTTGCCGTTCGTGACGAAAAAGTCTTCCGATCCCGCAGACCATTGTGACTCCGTACTCACCTGCTCCAACAGCGCTCCTTATTTTCTCCGGGTCTACACTCACCTCCAGGGAATCAATAATTGCCACAAAGCTGTCTGCCTACCGGGGATTTAGATTTCAGTGCATTGCCGGGCCAACTCATGGATGTCATAATGATAATAGAGTCAGACAATTCAGTCGGAGGCACGAAGAGTATTCTATTCGTGCCTCGATATGTTTCCTCGACATCTCATCTCTCAATACTACCCACACTGGTTCCCCGATTAGGAAAGTCCGGATGAGGAAGTCGAATTGTGGCAACCTGAGTGTCGCTTTCTGGGTGCCAAACAAGTACTCAGAAGAAGCGCGAAGCACCTCAAGGAGTGTCTGCCATGAAACCTCTGCCAAGTATAGCCATCGCCATCGTGTTGTTGATAGTGGGAATGGTTCCCCTCTACACGATGCTCTCGGTCCAGGGGCGAAAGATCGAGAACCCTCGCTGGTACATAATCTGTCACAAGATAGCCGGTTACGTCTTTGCCCTACTGGCGTTTTTCATGTTCGCCACAATGCTCTGGAGAGCGTCGGGATATTGGTTCGGAACTTCACCGGTGGTTGCGGTCCACGTCACGCTCGCCTTTTCTTTCCTTTTTTTGTTAACGCTGAAAATCCTGGTCGCCCGGTATTTCAAGCGTCTGAGCGGCAGCCTATTCACCCTTGGCATAGCGGTCTATCTGCTGTTATTTGCGCTCGTAGCGCTCACGAGCAGTCACCATCTTGTCTGGAGGGTGACGAAAAAGGGCAAGGTGAGCTATAGCGACGCCCCTATCGTTGATATGGAGTTGGGCAAGCAGCTTCTCGTTGCGAAGTGCTCTGTCTGCCACCCGTTGTCAGACATCCTGAAGCCCCGTAGCAAAGAAGCGTGGCAAAAGGCCGTCGGACAAATGGCCGAGAGGGCGCACTCGATGATGACCATAGACGAAGCAAACCTTATCCTGCATTATCTCATCGAAAATACATCGCCTAGGCTCGCCCCGGCAAGCGCTGGGGCATCTCCTCTCGAGAGATACTGTCTGCCGTGTCATGACACAACAGAGGTCTTAGAGATCCCGCGCTCCCGAGAAGAGTGGGACGCCATCGTATCCCAAATGCATATGCACGACCCTGATATCGTGCCCGACAAGGATATTGACGAGATAGTGGAGTATCTGTTGAGGAAACAAGAAGGCGCTGCCTTGGACGACAGGCCAGAATCTTAAAGAGCAGGAAGCCCTTTAACGCCACATCCTTCGTTCGCGATAAGTTCAAGTGAAAGTATGCGGCACTTACTGGCTAAATTCGTCCCGACCTCCTCGGAGTGAGTGCATCTCATAATGTTCAAATATCGCTCAAGAGGTCGGTTTTGGCTTTTGATTCTGCAGTGATTTCGACTTTTAGACTCACCTGCCGGCATGCCAGCGATCCATATGCTGGGCATGTGTTTCAAGATACGCACCTGGCTTGAAGTGATGGTCGTAGAAAGCTAAGTCAAGGTGGTGTGCCTGGAGAAACATGTGTGTGTATATCGACGGCACGGTGCCGGGGAATTTACCGAACGTGTTATATACATACTGGGCCATAGTAGCGACACAGTCCTTGAATTCGTCACTGTAAATCTGAGCGCTCCCACGAACTTTGGCCGTATCTTTCCAAGGTCCAGGTGTATCTGGATGAAACGGTCCGCCAGGGCCGAACTTTCTTTGTGCCAACGCTTCCACCGCGGCACGCATGTCGGGATAGTGCGGCGGGCAATGGCCCTCGAAGACACCCGGCAAACCTGTGACATTTGGAAGAGCCCAACGATCGTCGGTGTCGTACCGAAAACCGAGGCCGGGAACTTCCGGGTCTCCGCTTGCGCCGAGCAAGGTGTAGCGGTCGATGCCATCGTACATCCATCCTCCTAAACCCATCGCCTGAAGCATGAGCATACCAGCATAGCAGGCGGTAGAAAGCTCGACAGTGCATTCTGTGAGAGCATATTGCTCCAGCCATGTGAGCGGGAAGGGATGCTCCACATCAATGAGGTCCCGGAAGCGATTCAGCTTGTCGATTTTTTGCCTATTTAGATCATCATATATGCAGTAGCCATTT
This sequence comes from Candidatus Abyssobacteria bacterium SURF_17, assembly GCA_003598055.1. Classification (GTDB taxonomy): domain Bacteria; phylum Abyssobacteria; class SURF-5; order SURF-5; family SURF-5; genus SURF-17. The sequence goes on from QZKI01000106.1 coordinate 19,968, forward strand.
TGCACGAGGAAGCACAGCAGCGCGATCCCATGCTGCGCTATATCGCCTACCGGAATGATAAGCAGGCTACCCGGAACATTCGCGCACCATGTATTGTGTCCCAGCATATAGGGTTCTTCAGCAGGAATGTGCAGGCGGCCGTCCGACAGCTTGCGAATACGCTTTCGATGCACCTCGAGCAGGGCCTCCAGGTTTATCTCTCCTTTGGGTCCCGGCAGAGCTTCTTTCGAATCACGATTTGGTCTTCATTCTCTTTTTGTCTCTTCGGAGCTCGTCGGCGAGATTATAATGTAGAATTTGGTCCTAGTCCTGCACGTGCGCGAGTTTTTCATCCGCTAGCTCTTCCAAAGCGCTCACCTTGAATCTGGCCATCTCGATGGAACTCTTCGAGAGCATTCCCATGAGCCAGATGTAATCCCTATTTGGCGGACTTGTGTAGTAGCTGATGAGCACGTCATCGCGGTCGACCACGACGCCCGCGTATGATGTGTCCCCGCTGCTCGGAAGGTCGGAGAGAAATACGAGCTGGTCCGGCAACACGAGATAGAGAGAGGTGCGCTTGGTCTCCCACACGCTCCCCATGTGCGCCTTCCCGCCCACATGCCGTCGCCCGCATGCATATGTGCGCTCTCCAATCTGGAACAAATATGGCCCGTCGAGGCGCGTTTCATGGCTTCGAGCAAATGACCATTTTGTGTAAGGATGAGAGGAAACGCCTATCAGTGTGTGTCCCTCCGGATGATAGCCCCAGAAATTCGGGTCCACCTCGAGGCGGCCGGTAAGGACCATGGTGCCGTCCGGCCTAAAACTGATAGCAGTTTCGTCATTCTTCTCGCCTGAATAGATCGGGCCCACTTCGGACCAATTCACTCCATCCGTGGTTTTGAAGAGCATCGTTCTGCCGTGCTCCCACCAGTAGGCGGGAGCGTAGAAGGTGACGCCATCGTGCGTCTTTGGCCGCCAGATGAGCCAGCCCTTCATGGATGAGAGTTCCTGCGGCGCGCTCCAGTTTTTCGCGTCACTGCTTACGCAGTAGGACGTGCCCGTCGGCTCCGGTTGGAATTTGTTCGCATTGCTCAAGAAATAGAGGAAGAGCTTTCCTTGTATCAATGCCAGCTTCGGGTCACGCACATCCTGTCCGGGAACCATTATTTCCGCCAAAACCTTCCAATCTCTGCCGTCGCGCGATGAACGGATAACCAGCCGGCATTTTCTCGAAGCGAAATGCCATGGAGATGTGGCGTGCGCAAGTATGTACTGGTCTCCGAACTTGAACAAATCGGTGTTGGAATGGTGGGCATCCGGCGGGACCGCAGTCCATACCTCGAGCCTGAGACGCTCGGAGATATGAATATCAGAAGGCGAGCGATACCTCCAATACAGAATGGGCGCGGCGGCGATAACCAGCGCGATTACTACAATGATGACAGCCGTGAGCATTTACCACCTCTAGTATTACTTGAGCAGTACTGCAATGAATCCCTTTTTGAAAAAGGGAGACGAGGAGACTGTCCTGCAGTCATGAAGACGCATACTTGTAGGGGTCCCGCGAAGCGCGGAATGTTCGCCCGCGGGCGTAATGAATTGCGTCCCTACAAGAAACGCTGATTTTTCGGGCAGTAGCGGCAGGCCCCCGTGTCTGCCCAGTTCACGCATAGCATGCGCGAATCTGTTCCAAAATCAATAGGTGGGAAGATTTGTATGTAGGTGCGAATTCATTCGCATGGTTTTTTCGGCTTGTTTAAGCTATGCGAATGCGAATGAATTCGCACCGATAAATGAACAGCATTAGGCCAAACCTCGCTACTGCTGCTGTTCTTCCGCGCTTGACTCTTCCTGCGGAGCCGGTTCCGGTTCCACAACTTCACCAATCGAGAAATCGATGGACCTCAGGACAACGCCTTCGGCATCGACAATATCCACCCGCCATTTGCCAGTCGAACTCGGTGGAATGCGCTTGGAACTGTGCGTGCGCCACAATGATGAGTTGATGGCGAGTTCAACGGACGCCATTTCCTCACCCTCATAGTAATACACATGTTTGACCACCGCGCCGTCGCCGTCCTTGATCTTCGACCAGCAATACACGGTTCCGATATCCGCGGGGAATGCTGCGCCGGGATTCACCGGCTCTCGCTCTTGCACGCCTTCGCAGACCGCTGCATCTACAACCTCAACCGCCAGGGCGAGTCCCGGAATCAGCGCTGCAATGATCAGTGCTGACAGGAGAACCTTTGCAGTTTTCATCGTGCGTCACCGCTCCTTTCCCTTGTGGTGCACATAATCTACTTCTGCTTGTGACTGTTGAAAAGTATTGTAACAGGACTTGTCCGAAAACGAAAGGACACAAAGTCTCCGATGCCCCAAACCTTTTTCACCGCAAAGACGCAAAGAAACGAGTCTTAACCGCGAAGGCACCAAGACAAAAAGAAATAGAAAGAAGGATTATCCTTGTGATATGTCTTGGTGCCTTCGGAGCGCCAGGATAAGCCTGGCCGACCTTACAACCTGAAAGGTGGTTGTCCTGTTAATTGCTCGTTCAGCAGGTAGCGAAGCGGGCGGTGC
>QZKI01000137.1 GCA_003598055.1 Candidatus Abyssobacteria bacterium SURF_17
TGCGCATGCTTGAGGCAAAGCCTACAGGAAAGCCGGATGCGGGAAATCTGCACGTCCGGTTTGACGAGGGGGAGGGTTATGCCCTCCCTACTCTACTGGTGTAATTTTCCCCGTGTTATGCCCGGCCGCATTGGCCACGAAGTCGCGCCGCGTTTGACACTCTCAGCGTTCTTCTCATAGAATCGGTTCGCCACAGCTTTCCTCTTTATGATTTTGGAGACTCGAAATGATAGCACGGGTGAAAAAAGCCTCAATCGAACAAAAGCCCATTCTTGAACGGCTGATGCAGTTCTATCTCTACGATTTCAGCGCGATGCAAGGCGCGGATGTGAATCCGGATGGCCTCTTTGACCACCAGATGCACCTCGATTCCTACTGGAGCGAACCAGACAGGTTTCCGTTTCTCATCTATGCCGACTCGGAGATCGCCGGATTTGTTCTCGTCAACTCGTACACATGCCTTCCAGAAAACAGAGGAGCGAAATCAATTGCAGAATTCTTTATGATGCCGAAATATCGCAGACGAGGCGTCGGCAGGAGAACTGCTTTTCAGATTTTTGACAAGTTTCCCGGCAAGTGGGAAGTGCGACAAATTCAAGAGAATACTGCCGGACAAGAGTTCTGGCGAAAGGTCATCACTGGATACACTCGTGGGAATTTCAAAGAGACGACTCTCAACAACGACCTCTGGCACGGGCCGGTACAATATTTTGACACCAGCACGTGATTTGCATTCACCCGCTGAGGGTCAAATTTTTATTCTTGAATCTGGCCTGACCCTATCATGTCGTATTGCGCCTTTGCGGTGCATACACCATTTTGCATTTGGCCCTTACGTACATTATAATAAGTTCACGTGATGGGGGAGAGGCACACCTGAAATCTGAGAGATGAACCCCGAATCCCACATTGTCCAGGTCGAACCCGACATCTATTACATAAACCCGCTTGCCCTCGGCTCACACTCGGTAAGCGGCGTTTACGTGCTCGTGGGCGACGGCATCACGCTCATTGAAGCGAGCACTTCTCAGATTGCCCCGCATGTTCTTGACGCTGTTCGAGCGCTTGGCGCGAAAGACAAAGACGTCGTACGATGTATCGTCACGCATGTTCACCTCGACCATGCAGGCGGCGCCGGGTGGCTGGTTCAGCAACTGCCGCACCTGAAGATACACGTGCACGAGCGCGGCGCGAAGCATCTTGCCGACCCCTCGAACCTGCTCGAGAGCGCTCAGATGGTCTATGGCGATAGAGAGACCATTCACGCGATTCACGGAGAGGTACTGCCCGTGCCCGAGGAGAATCTGGTTCCGGTGAAAGAGAGTGAAATCGACATCGGAAGCAGCATCCGGATCAGGATTTTTGAGGCGCCGGGACACGCGCCGCATCATCTCTGCATCTATGAGCCGAAGAGCGGTTGCCTCTTTTCCGGCGAAGCGCTCGGCCACTACATTCCCGAGTTCGACATCATCACCCCGGCGGTCGCGCCTCCCGGCTTTGACCTCGATGCCTCCGTAGCGACGGCGGAGGCCATCCGCGGGCTCGGCGCGCGCGTCATCTGTTTCTCCCAATTCGGCCAGCATCGCAATCCGTCATTTGTGATTCGGGAAACAGTGAATCTTGTTCGCACCTATGGCGACCTCATTCGGGCCGCTCTCGAACACGGATTCGGCACCGGCGAAATCATGGATATGATGTTCGAACGCGTCTCGGAGCAGCCGCAGGCCTCGAAGTTCTCCGAGCAGTCCATCCGTGGCATGCTCGCGTCGCTCGTGTTAGGGTATTATCATCATTACCGGCGGACGGGCGCGATACAGTGATGGAGCGAGAATTGGAACCCGCCGCCGTTTCCCCACCCGAAGCGTATCAAGCAGCAGGAGGAGTCAGTGATAATCTTTCAACGCATGGAAGAGTACGACTACGAAGAGCTCGTCTTTTTCCAGGACCGGGCAACGAAACTTCAGGCAATTGTCGCAATTCATAATACTGTACTCGGGCCGGCGCTCGGCGGATGCCGGTTCTGGCAATTCACTTCCGAACGCGCAGCCATCGATGATGTGCTCCGGCTTGCAAGAGGCATGACATACAAGGCGTCGGTCGCCGGCCTCAACCTCGGCGGCGGCAAGAGCGTTATCATCGGAAATCCGAAGACGCACAAGACCGAGCCGCTCCTGCGCGCATTCGGCAGATTCATCAACACGCTCCGCGGCAGATACATCGTGGCCGAGGACGTCGGCACCAGCACCGATGACATGATGATTATCCATAAAGAGACGAAACATGTCGTCGGACTCGACGAAAGACACGGCGGCAGCGGCGACCCCTCTCCCGTCACGGCATACGGCGTGCTCCATGGGATCAAGGCATGCACGAAAGAAGTGTTCAAGACGAAAGGCCTGAGCGGGCTCACGGTCGCTATACAGGGTGCAGGCCACGTCGGCTACCATCTCGCGCGGCACCTGTCGAAAGAAGGCGTGCGAATCATCGTTACAGATATCTACAAGAAGAAGGCACAGCAAGTGGTGGACGAATTCGGCGCGGAATACGTCAAGCCGGAAAAGATTTATTCGGTCAAATGCGATATCTTCTCTCCCTGCGCGCTCGGCGGAATCCTCGACGACAGGAATATCCGGGCGCTCAAGTGCAAGATTGTCGCCGGCTCGGCGAACAACCAGCTAAAGTCTGACCAATACTGCGGCAAGCTCGAGGCGCGCGGCATTTTGTACGCGCCCGATTACGTCATAAACGCCGGCGGGCTCATCAATGTGGCCGACGAGATGAAAGGCTACAATCACTCACGCGCGCTTCACAAGGCCGCGCGAATATATAAAGCTGTGACTCGTGTCATCAAGATTGCGAAGGAGGAGAAGATTCCCACGTGCGCGGCGGCCGACCGCATGGCCGAGCGCAGGATCGAGCGCGCCAAGAAAGCGCACACCATCCACGGCGCACGCAAGAAGCCGGCAATCAGGCAGATTTATACGTAGCTGGATTTCAAGATCGCAAGGCAGATGGGAATCCGCAGATTTCGCAGATAAATCCTTTTTGATGCGCATGCTGAGAACGGAATGAGCTAGATTCGAACCACCACGGCACCAAGACACAAAGGAAGGGTGGGGGAAATACATGGGGACAGAGCCCCGACAGGGCTCTGTCCCCGTGTGAATGCAAAACAATTCTCTTTTGTGCCTTCGTGTCTTGGCGGTCAGAACCCGGTTGTTTCCGTTCTTGCCATTCCCCTATAGGGAATTTTCATCAGCGAGAATCCGCGGAATCTGCGGATGAAGCTCTTCTATTTCCGGAACTTCCCGAAATCCGGCTTGCGCTTTTCTAAAAAGGCGAGCATTCCCTCCTTGATCTCCTCGGTGCCGTAAACGAGCCGGAGCATTTCTATCCCGTGCACGAATGAGGCATACATCAAGTCGCTCTCGAAGTTGAGCGATACCTTCGCGACGCTCAGCGCCTGGGGGCTCATCTCGAGGATGCGCTTGCACCAAGCGAGCGTCTCCTCTTCGAGCTTGTCGTCGGGAACCACTTTGTTCACGAGTCCCGTCGCCTCCGCTTCGCGCGCAGGGTAGCGCTTGCACAGAAAAACGATCTCGCGCGCCTTTTTCTCGCCCACCACACGCGGGAGCATCTGCGTGCCGCCCCAGATAGGAACGCTGCCGACGGTCGGGCCCGTCTGGCCGAACTGCGCGCTCTCGGCGGCAATCGTGATGTCGCACATCAAATGAATCTCATGGCCGCCGCCGAGGCAGTAGCCGCGCACCATCGCGATGACCGGCTTGCTGCAATTGCGGATTGCCGTCGAAAGCTTCAGGCACTTCCCGAGGAACATTCTCCCCGCCGATGGGCCCAGCTCACCCATCTCCGAGATATCCCCGCCCGCGCAGAACGCCTTTTCGCCCGCGCCGCTGAGCACGACGACGCCGACTGAATCGTCATTGCTCGCGTCGTCGAATGCCGCCGCAAGCTCGTCGAGCGTCTTCGACCGGAACGAGTTCAGCACCTTCGGCCGGTTGATGGTGATGCGCCCGATTGCGTCTTTCTTCTCGTAAATGATATCCTCGAATTGCATGTTCGCGTCCTCCCGTGGCATGTGCCCAGCTTCGTGCCGGTATAGTCATCCAGGCGATTTCCCCTTCCGTCGCGGCAATACTAGCAAAGAGGTATCTCCGTGTCAAGAACCGGAACATCGTAGGGTGTGCGCTATAAAGACTGCCTTACGCAAACTATGCTCCTTGAGAGAATCTCCTTCTGACCATCATCTTCTCTTTGCGCCCTTTGCGTCTTGGCGGTAAAAGAGCTGGTTTGACCAGCAGTGATTGACTATCCCCATTCCGGCTTATATGATTGCAGTCGTGATGAACTCGGGACGCCCGAACAAAAGGAATAAAAGCAATGACAAAGAACGATAAGACAAACAAGAAGGACAGAGAAAGAGCGAGAAAGAATCAGACTGCCCGAAAATCGGCGGCAAAACCGGAGAAAGATAAGGCCATCCAGGTGATCAATTTCAGCGATGTTCTCTTTGAGCATCCTCGCGCCGACGTTCATGTGGCTAGGATACTCATCTCGAATGCATCCTGGGTGAACACGACCGACGGCGCAGTCGTCATCGATACGTTGCTGACTCCTTCGCTCGGGCGAACAATGCTCGAACAGATTCGCGAAACCAGCGGGCCGGTCAAATACATCATTTACACGCATGGCCACCTCGACCATGTCGGAGGAGCCCCCGCTTTCCTCGAGGACTCGCCCCGGATTATCGCACACCGATATGTCACGGACCGGTTTGAGAAATACCGTATCTTATCCGAGCATCGCGCGAGAATCGCCGCCATGCAATTCAACTTTACGTTCCAAGTGGAAAAGGGGATGTCTTTTGTGAATCCCACAAAGACGTATGATGAATCCATGACGTTCTCGCTGGGAGGCAAGACCTTCGAGTTGTATCACGCGCGCGCCGAAACCGACGACCACACATGGATTTTCGTGCCGGAAATTAAGACAGCCTTTGTCGGCGACCTCATCATCGCGGGATTTCCGAACATCGGCAACCCGTTCAAGCCGACCCGCTTCGCCCTTCCGTGGGCTCGCGCGCTCGAAGCGGTGCGCGACAAAGAGCCGGAGATGCTCATTGCTCACGGCGGTCATGCTGTCTATGAAGGCGCAGAAGTCAAGGAACTTCTTGATGTGACCATCGAGGCAATCCATTCCGTTCATGACCAGGTGGTCGATGCCATAAACAAAGATATGCCCGTTGATGAAATGATCCACATCGTGAAGCTGCCGGAGCATCTCAAAGACCATCGCTATCTTCGGTTCTTGTATTCCCGCCCCGAATTCGCCGTGTACAACATCTATCGATGGTACCACGGATATTTTGACCACAACCCCGCCCATCTCTTGCCCCGGCCTGAACGGGAAGTCAACGAGGAAATATTCAATCTGATAGGAGACAAAAAGCGTATCCTGAAGAGAAGCAAAGACCTCTTAGAGCAAGGCAAGGCTCAACTCGCACTCCAGGTGCTGGACATCGTGCTCAAGCACAACCCCACCGACGTCGAGGCGCTCAAGCTACATTTGAAGATTCTCGAGATTCTGTGCGAGGAGGATTACTGTCTCATGTCGCGCAACACATGGGTCCACTTTATGGAAAGGGACAAGGAGCTGCTGCGACAGAGTGAGGGATAGACCTGAAGGCCTGTCGCTCGAATCGCGCCCACCCCTTTTATTGTAGGGCAGGCCCCTGCGCCTGCCCCTTGAAGCCTCAAAGAAACCTTTCTGCAACTGTCCCGCAATGTGCAATCAGAATGTTCGCTTGTAGGTGCGAATTCATTCGCATAATCTTTCCGCCTTACTTTCGTCATGCGAATGCGAATAAATTCGCACCTACACAATTACAGGGCGGCCTCTTCTGTCTGGTTTCCCGCCATTATGCGACACACTGTCCGACGATTTGTATCAGTCTGCTTCATTTAATTGGGCTCTGCGTCTTCCTGCAAAATCACATATCTCTTCTATCTTCTTGCGAAAGAGTGTCTTATACCGCGGGCCGTTTTTTTGGCAGTCATCTTGCAATGATTTGAAAACGGGTAGAGGATATCGAAAGGCTGATTCAGCGAGGGGGTGTCGGAATGAAAATGCTTGCCGACAATCATGATGTGCAGGTTATATTCGCGGTGATGGTCCTCGCAATATACGTTGTCGCCATGGGGATTGTACTTTCTTGAGACGAGTGGCAATGCTTCGTGCGCATTCTATGACGGAAGAGTTTCCTGAAAAAGATACGTCGGGGCTCCTTTCGCTTCGCCTGATAATTAATTACATTTTCCTCCGGAGCTAATAGCACAACTTTCCAACTCGAAGCCCGCTCCATGCGCCAATCACTTCATATCAGTCAGAGTTACAGGCGCTCGCCATGGTCTCAGCTATCTGACTGATGGTGCGCGGCGTGAGAACCGGCAATACTCTCGAGCTTGCCGGGGCTTGGCGTTGATGTTGCGAAGAGCACGGCCGATATTGCGAAAAACACCAGCCACTCCTCCATCCGCATAGTCAAGAATACGATGACAAGGCCGAGCAGGGCGGGAGCTTCGCAGATCGCAAGCATGATAAAATTGTAACTCCAATACTTTGCTATTATCTCATCGACGTTCTGGCACTTACGGTACGATGTTTCGTCGGAAAGCAATCTGATCTGCACCCAAAACTTTATCGCTCCCACAATAACCGACACGATGATAAAGATATGCCGTAACGTGCCGGCTTGAACATCTTCATTCGGGGTGCGCCCACGAGTCACCGCAAAGACCACGAAGGTATACATAATGAGGGCCGTGGCAAAGGAAAGAAAGATGAACCAGTGCGTTTTCACCACAGTGCGGATCTTTTCCTCTTCTGCCGAAGCGAGCATAATCCCCTCCTCCTAAGTGTTTCCCCTAGTCAACCATTGACATCGGCTGTGAGAAGCATCCCTGCACGTGATATCGCTGACGAAGAAAATAGCTTGCTCACCAAGATACCAGCCAGAAACCGCGATGTCAACTGTCAAACGAATGGGGACAGAGCCCTATTCCTCGAGCAACAAGAGTTAAATAAACAACCACAGCTAGGAATAGGGTCCTGTCCCCATTTTTGCCTCTTTGGTTGCGCCGGTGCCGGACTGTGCGAATATGCTGATGTACGACTCGTTGTGCTTGACAGTCTTATGGGAATTTGTCATAATGGCTCCTGCCTCTGACAAGGAGAGAATGTTGAAAAAATTCGAAAAGTCTCTCAGCCGGAACACTGCCGTCCGGTCCAAAGTCTGGCTCGAGGCCAGTGGAGCGCCGCTCATGGGTTCCGGCAGGGCCGAACTCCTCCGGGAAATCGAGCGGACAGGCTCGCTCAATGCCGCTGCCAAGAAGCTCGGCATGGATTATCACAGGGCCTGGGGGCTCGTTGACACGATGGAGAAGCGGTTTGCCGTTAAACTCGTAGTTCGGCAACGCGGCGGTTCAAACAGAGGCAGCGCCCTCACCGATGAGGGCAAGACGCTGCTCAACCTGTATGAAACGCTCGAGCGCAGGGCGCAGAAATTCGCCGACCGCCAGTTCCGAGCCATCTTTCGGCAACGCAAGGAGAAAAAGGGTGCAGGCAAGAAAACTCGCAGTAGGTAGTATGCTCATTCTCATTTTGCTCTGGTGCGGCAATGCTCTCGCTGAAGAGATAGAGGTCTTCGCAGGCGCTGCGTCGAAACCACCCACGGAGGAAATCGCCCGCCTATTTGAATCAGAAACAGGCCACACCGTCAGGCTCTACTTCGGCGGTTCGGGAAGCGTGCTGTCGCAGATGAAAATCGCCGGCCGCGGCGACATCTATTTCCCGGGTTCGCCCGACTTCATGAGTCGAGCGAAACAGGACGGGCTCGTCGTCGTCGAAACCGAACAAATCGTCGCGTATCTCGTCCCTGCAATCAACGTGCAGCGTGGAAACCCGAAGGGCATAAAGGTGCTCGGGGACCTGGGGCGGGATGACGTGCGCGTCGCAATCGGCAACCCGCGCAGCGTGTGCGTGGGCCTGTATGCGGTCGAGATAGTCGAGGCCGCCGGCTTGGGTGATGAAATAAAACCGAGAATCGTCGGCTATGCCGAAAGCTGTGAGAAGACCGCCAACCTCGTGGCGCTGAAGGCGGTGGACGCGGTTCTGGGCTGGCGCGAGTTCGAGTCATGGAATCCGGAAAAGATAGAAACCGTGCTGCTTCCCCCCGGGCAGATACCGCGAATCGGCTATATTCCAATCGCCGTTTCCTCGTTGTCCAAACATGTCAAAATCGCCGAACAATTCATCGAGTACTGCTGTTCCGACACAGGCAAGAAGATTTTCGAGAAATGGGGCTATCTGACACGCGAGGAACAAGCGCGCGCCTATGCTCCAAGGGCCGCGCTTGGCGGCGACTACGCATTGCCGGAAGGATGGTGAGTGAAGCAGTGTCAGCGCTTGCACAATTCTGTAGAGGCGCGATAAATCGCGCCCAATGTCAGAAGAAGGATAAACCAAATGGTATCAGCACGTGAGCCCACGAACATCCTCACGAGCCGTCGGCTCGCAATCACTCCGTCGCGAACGCTATTCTTCTTACCGGTGCTCGTTGTTGTGTTGTTCTATGCGGGCGTCTTGTTCCTGACGGTTCTTAATTATCCGCCTGTTCGATTCTTCAGCATCCTCGCTTCTCCGGAGGTGAGGGAGGCGATTGTGTTGAGTCTTGTGACGGCAACGGGAGCAGGCATAGTAGCTATGGTGCTCGGCGTTCCAATGGCGTATTTTCTCGCGCGCCGGGACTTCGCTGGAAAGATAGTGGTGGATGCGCTGCTGGACGTGCCCGTGTTCATTTCACCGATTGCAATAGGCGCGCTGCTGCTCGTCGCCTTTAGCACTGCGCAAGGGAGATGGCTGCAGGAACACGTGGGAGAGATCGTATTCGAGGTTCCCGGAATAATCATCGCCCAAGCGACCATCGTCACTGCCTTGGCGGTAAGGTTGATGAAGGCGACGTTCGAGGCGGTCCCGCTCCGATACGAAAAGGTCGCCCGCTCACTCGGCTGCACGGAATGGAATGCGTTTTGGAAAGTAGTGCTCCCGCTGTCAAAAAGCGGCCTCATGGCTTCCGCAATACTTGTTTGGGCGCGCGCACTCGGCGAGTTCGGCGCCACGGTAACGCTAGCCGGAGCCACCGAGCGCAAGACGGCGACCATTCCCACGTCCATCTACCTGAGCTTCGCGAGCGCCGACGTTGACCGCGCGCTCACCCTTGTCCTCATCCTTCTGCTCGTTGCGACGGCGAGCCTCATCGGGTTGCGCCGCGTTGCCGGAAAGACGCTCGAGATATGATTTCGCTCGAAGGACTGGGGCTCAAGCTCGGCGATTTCTCGCTGCGTGACATTTCGCTCCATGTCGAGGATGGCGAATATTTCATATTGCTTGGCCCCTCCGGAGTTGGCAAGACGAGCCTGCTTGAGGCCGTTGCCGGTCTTGTGCCCGTCGAGCGCGGCCGCGTTTTGCTCGACGGCGCCGACGTTACACGCTTTCCCCCCGAGGCGCGGCCGATTGCCTATGTGCCTCAGGACGCATCCCTGTTCCCACACCTGAACGTGACGGACAACATCTTGTTCGGCGTTCGCGTGCGGCGCTTCGCCGAGACAAGGTGGCGCCCCCTCTTCGATGACCTCGTCGATTCCCTTCAGATTGAAAACCTGCTCGATAGAAGTCCCGTCAATCTCAGCGGGGGAGAGCGCCGGCGCGTGTCGCTGGCGCGGGCGCTCATCACCTCACCAAAAATTCTCTTGCTCGATGAGCCGTTTAGCGGGCTCGACCCGCCCATCCGCCGTGAGCTTCAATTGATGGTGAAACGCTTGCAGAAGCACCTGAAGGGAACGTTTCTCCACGTGACGCACGACCGCGAGGAGGCGTTCATCCTCGGCGATGTCATCGCCGTAATGATTGACGGCAAGGTCGAGCAGATTGCGAGGCGAAACCGCGTATATTTTCATCCGCGCAATCTGAAGGTGGCGCGCTTCACGGGCATGGAAAACGTTTTCGAGGCCGAAATTGTGGCAGTCGACGGTCAGGCCTCATGCGTCACGGTACAATGGTTGGGGAATCGGCTTGTCGCCTCAGCGAATCAAGCCGCTCTTGCGCAAGGTCAGCGCGTGCTCGTTGGAGTTCGCGCCGAGGAAGTCATGCTCATCAAGCCCGACAAACCTATCCGTGAAGGACGCGAATCCAATATTCTCAGCGGTGTCGTCAGAGAGATCCTTGAGAAAGGCGCCACGCACACATTCGTGATTGATGAAGAGCGCTCCGGCCAACCCATCGTGATGGAACTGCCCAACTTTCTCTATCGCCGATACAAGTTCCATCCCGGCGAACCTATCCGCATTCGTATCTCGCCCGACAAATTCTGCGTCATGGAATACTGACGGCGATTTTCCCCCATCGCCGCCTCACGGACAAGGTCCGGCAGCATAGATTCGAGAGTCGTGAGTTGTCCTGTCTCAGGGAACAACCGGAATCTGCAAGTACGAATTGTATCTGCCGCCAGTATGGATAGTGTCCTTCGCGTGGCGTGCGCGATAAAGTCCCACTCGTGAACCCTGCATGGTCATGGGATGGTCGGAGGAAACGGCCAGTATGAGACGCGAACCCTTCTTGTAAACCATGCTGGTGGGCCAAATTTCAACTTGTATTTCAGTCGGCTCCCCCGGCTTTAGGGGCAGGAGCCTCTTATGCCGGTGATAAGGCCGTGACTCCGTTGATAGTTCGGCGTCAAGTTCACGGTGTTGCGCTGACAGCCAGCCCACCGTTACCACTTCTCTTTCTCCGTACCACTTATGCAGCAGCGGATGTAGCGTCGGATGCACAATCAGCATGCTCGCGTGCACATTCATGTCATCGATGGTTGAGGAAACCCATAGGTTGAGTTTGATCTCGCCGGTAATCTCCGTATCCTCTTTGAAGGGGTCCGAGACAAAGAGGACGACGTTGTCTTTGTCCTTATATCCTCCCGGCGCGTCATAGGTGACCGAGGCCTCCTCTTTGGGCAGTTCGCTTGCGAATCCGTTGATCCCGCCATCGGCCGCGCCCTTCAGATACAGTTTTCTGTATTCCGTGCGCGCAATCGGCCACTCGTTTTCATAGCGCCATTCGAAATCAAAACGGTCCGTGCTCTTCCGTATCGCAAGCTTGACGGGTGGCTCATCCATGATTCCGTTGTCGATGTCCTTGAGCCAGTAATCGAAGAATCTCAGTTGATCCAAGAATCCCTCTTCGGAATAATAGGCGTCCTGATGGTCGCCCGTGTGCACCCGCAGCTTCTTATGCTGTGAGGCCGACCGCTTGAATCCTTCCAGATTTCCCCTCAGGTGGCCGGCGCCGAGCCAGCCATTCCAGTTCCCGGCGCTGTAGAGCGGGACTTCAATCTTACTCCAATCCGGCCTCCTGTCGGCCCAGAACTCGTTATCGAGACGTTGCGAAATAAAATCCCAGATACTCACGGGAGCCGCCTCTTCGAACGTTTGCGCATGGGGCCATCCGCGCACGGAGTAATCGCGATAAAACTCCGCCAGATAGAACGTGGCGAACGTAAAGGAGTAAATGCCGCCGCGAAAGAAACTGTCGCGGTATTGGTCGGCCAGACCCTCCCATGGAATGATCGCCTTCAGCGATGGCGGTTGTTTGGCCGCCACGTACCATTGATTGATGGCGATATACGAGACTCCGGACAAGCCCACCTTCCCATTGCTCCACGGCTGACGGGCAGCCCATTCAATGGCGTCGTAGTAGTCGTTTGCCTCCTGGTCGTTCAAACCGGAGACCTTCCCGTTGGATTGACCAAAGCCACGCGTGTCAATGCGAACCAGCGCGTAGCCCCACGGCGCCCAACGTTCAGGATTCGGCAGCTCCCACACCTGATATTCCCCCGGCCACGCTTCATGCCCTTCGGGAACCGGCCATGGCCTATCCTTCATATAAGCAGTCATTGACATGATGATCGGGAATTTTCCGTCGGCATCCGGCCTGAAGATATTCGCCTTCAGCGTTGTCCCGTCGCGCATGGGTATGTCCACGTTCATTTCCGCAACGAGGTCATAGTGCGCCTGCGGCCCGTATTTGGCGCGGTACTCCTTAAGAAGCCTTTGTGCTTCCGTGTTCGCTTTGACTGCCTCCGGAATTCTTGCGTCACCGTAGTGCGTTTCAGGATTTTTTACGCTTGGAGACGCGCAGGCAACGCACATCGAAATGAGGATGGCCAGCAAAAATAAGGGGCTTATGTTCTTTTGCCGAGCAGTCATAGTGCACCTCCATACCGCTTTATGAAGCACGTTTATATGAGAGCTTATATTGGCGACTCTTGTGAGAGTCCTTCTCAAGGGAAAACATCAAGACCTATCATAGTATGAGTGCCGCGTTAAAAGCAACGAGGATTTGGGGTGTGTGGAATATACAACATGGCATGCTATCTGCCCTATCACGAGCGACCGAGACATTCTGTGATCAGCATTCTGGCAACACAAGGAGATTGACAGCGAAACGAGAAGAGAATACTCGGCCTATTGGAAGAGAAGAAGCCTTCAATCCTTCCTTGACGATTCCCCCAGGTTCATGTTTTTCAGGAGCGCACGGTATCGCGGGTCAGAACGGATGCCGTCAAATGTCCTTTCCACTTTGAGATAACGCAAGAAGAAGTCGCGTTGCTCATACGCTTTCTGCAGCCACTCAAAGCCCTGTTCATTATCGCCAAGAACAAAACACAATCGCGCCATGCCGGACGGCGGGACATACCCTTTCTTTGTGTGTTCCAGCAGGTCCTCCAGAGCTTTCTGTGCCTTTTCTCTTTCTCCGTTGCGAGCGTAGGCGATCCCGATCCATGTGGCTACAACAGGGTTCCAGCTCTTGGATAAAGCCTCTTCTTTCTGAAACGCTTGCAGGGCTTCTCCAGGCATCGACTTTCCGAGGTATGTCAGTCCGAGGTCAAGGTGAGTATAGCTGAAATTCGGGTCCATCTCTATCGTCTTTTGTATGGCCTCCAGTGCACGGTCATATTTGCCCGCATAATGGTAGATGTGTCCGACAACTCTGTTGGTCACAAGAGACAGGGGATCCAGTTCGCGCGCTTGCTCTATCTCACGTATAGCCTCATCAAACCGACCGGTGAAAAGCAGCACAAACGAGTACCAACGATGAGCAATCGCATAGCCCGGGTTCAGCTCGATAGCTTGCTGGCATTCTCGCTCGGCGCCCTCCCAGTCCCACTCAAAATTCATCTTTATCCATGCCAATGAGGCGTGCGCTTCGGCGAGTGCGTCATCGAGCTCAAGCGCTTTCGATACCGCCGCCATCGCCTTTGCATAGGCCTCTTTGGGCGAAAAGGTGCTGTAAAGCGGAAGATTCATATACGCATCGGCCAGCCCGGCATAGGCTGGGGCATAGTCCGGAGCCTTCTCTATCGCTTGCTCAAAGTATTCAATTGCCTTGGTCAATCCTTCCGCTGTCATCTTGTTCCAGAACCAGCGGCCCTGGAGATAAAGATTGTAGGCTTCCATATCCACGGGACGGCGGCTGGCAAACCTGACTCTCTCTTGCCCCAATAGTTTGACTTTCAGTTTGTCTACAATCGTCAGAGTGATTTCATCCTGAATCGCAAAAATGTCCGCCATCTCACGGTCATACCGTCCCGACCAGATATGGTAGCCGTCTGCAACATTAATGAGCTGTGCCGTCACCCGTATGCGGTCTCCCGATTTTCGCACGCTGCCCTCCAGGACGGTCTCCACATTCAACTGTCTTCCAATATCGCGAACATCACGCTTCTCGTCCTTGAATGAAAAGGCGGACGTCCGGGCGACAACGTGTAGGCCCTTAAGCTGGGTCAGCGCGTTGATCAATTCCTCGGCCAACCCGTCGCAGAAATATTCCTGATTCTTATCTTCACTTATATCCATGAACGGCAAGACGGCTATCGAAGGCAGACGGTCTCCTCCGGACTCTTGCTCTCCAGGAAGGAAGCCAAATTTTGTCTGCGGCAGGAACAAAGCAGCAGCGATACCCAAACAAACGACGACTGCCAGGATGGCAGCCGTAGCTATGAGCTTGACCCGCCTCGCAGACGCCGCTTTCGCTATCCGTACTGTTCCTGATCCCCTACGCCTTTCACTGATGCCGGATTTCGGTCCGTTCGGGTCCTGGAAATTGCGGAGGTCCTCAAGGAATTCGGCAATGTTTGAATATCTGTCTTCCTTGTCCTTGGCCATTGCCCGCGCCACAACGGCACTCAATTCGGGAGGTACTTCCGGTCGCAGGCTTTTCACATCGGCAGGCTCATCGCTGATGATTTTATAAATCAGCGATGCAGGATTATTTCCTGTGAACGGGGTCCCCCCTGTCAGTATCTCGTAGAGCACGACACCCAGCGACCAGATGTCCGCGCGCTCGTCTGTTGCCTCGCCGCGTGTCTGCTCCGGAGACATATATTCAAGCGTACCCATGATCGTGGGCACCTTCGTGAGTCTCGTTCGGCCGGCCAGTTGCGCCAAGCCGAAATCCATGATCCTTACCCGTCCCTTTTCCGTCACCATAATATTGGCGCTCTTGATATCTCGATGAATGATCCCCTTCTCATGTGCCTCCTGCAGACCTTCGGCAATCTGGATCACGATGTCCACTGCTTCATCTAAACTCAGTGGGCCCGACCGCAATTTCTCCTCGAGGGTCTGTCCATCGACATACGCCATCACAATGAACGTCTGTCCCTCGACTTCGTCAATTTCATAGAGAGTGCAGATGTTGGAATGGTCCAACGCTGCGATGGACTGGGCTTCATAAACAAATCGCATCTTCTCGTCTTGACTGCCGAGGCTTTGTGAGGAGAGGAATTTGAGCGCAACAGTTCTTTTGAGCTTTGTGTCCTCAGCCTTGTACACTACCCCCATTCCGCCTTCACCGATCTTTTCGAGAACCCTGTAATGGGAGATAGTTTTGCCGATCATTGCTTATTTGCGGTCTCTTGGGAACCGAAACAAATCTTTCCTTGCTACCGTCGCGCGGTCTCACAAATGAAAATTGTCAGATTGTCAGTATATCAAAAAGCGGGGCCATTTTCATAATAGCGGTCGATTTTGCGTCTCACAAACGATGGGCTATAGCCTTCAATAGGAGGAGGTGAGGATGCCGAGAATTCTGACTCTGCGAAAGCAAGAAAACTATCTGGTAAATTCGCCGTCGAAGAAACGGGTCATTTCTACGAGCATTTCATCCGGCAAGTCGGTGTGACCGCAGTCGTACCACACAATTCTTTTTGGCTCACTCGCCGCATTGAAGAGCGCGCCGGTCGCAGCCTTTGGCACAACCTCATCGTGCGCTGCGTTCAGCATGAGCAGAGGCCGCGGCGAAATCCGATGAACATACAGGACGGGGTCCACTATCTGATATGCCTGCCTCATGCGTGCTTCAGAGCGCTCGTCAGCCGTTCCAATCCTGAGCCTGCGGAAATCGCCGCCGGTTATCCCGAGAACGACAGCTCTCACGCGCGTGTCATGCGCGCAGAACAGCGTGCCGATGGCGCCGCCCATGCTGAATCCAGCAAAACCAATCCGGCTGGCGTCTATGTCATCCCTCGTTGTCAGGAAATCCACGGCGCGCATGAGGTCTACTGCGGTCTGCATCATTGCATCCCGGTTCCGATAGTAGTAATGGTTTTGCAGACCGAATTCACCGCCGAAGCTGACCTCGCGCTCGCCTCGATACTGGCCATCTATTCGCAGCGTGGCATAACCGGCACGGGCAAGATGGGCGGAACGCTTCTGCTGGTTATAGGAATCCTTGTGGCCGAGCACGCCGTGCAGAATGAGAACCACTGGGAATGCTGGGAATGGGGCATTCGCCTGCGAAGGCAGCGTGAGCAATGCGGGCACGCGCTGGTCGTGCGTGCTCGTAAACGTCACATGGTATTGCCGATGTCCCCGCGAATCCGCCCCATGCTCTGTCTCAACCGCCTCCAACGGCAGGTCTTCATCGTACCTGAAAAATTCACTCATCATTTCCTGCATTCTATCATCCATGGTGGACTACCGTTGCGCAGTTTACGGTTCGCCGTCACAACCACAAACTGTACACTGTGCTACTCGCCTTTGAAAGCCTGAATCTCTGTTGAGACTTCCAACGCGCCGTCATTGCGAGCGAAGCGAAGCAATCTCATCATGATGCGGAGATTGCTTCGTCGCTTGGGTCTGAGACCCTTGGGCCTGCGGCCCAGCACTCCTCGCAATGACAGTCTTGGTTACGGCTGTGTCGTGTTGTGGACACTGAACCAATCGCTTTGAATCCAAAATCGAAAATCTAAAATCCAAAATTGTCTCTTACCTCTTATATCCCACCGGCATGACCAACAATGGTTCGTGATCCGGCAGCGCCCCTATCACTTGGGCCACCGCATTGTCGTCGAATGCGCCCACGATTCCCGCGCCCAATCCCAGCGCTTCCGCCTGCAAAAAGATGTTCTGCCCCACGTGGCCCACCTCTATCTGCGCATATCGCACGCCGCGCTCGCCGTATTTGCACGTGATCCGCCCGTATTCGGAAGTAATCACAAGGCTCACCGGAGCTCGAGCCATCCAGTCCTGCCACAGAGAAGCGCGGGCGACCTCAGCCCTCTTGTCGCCTTCCATCACCTTCTCCAAGGCATGCCCATCGGGAAGATAACGATACACACCCGCAGACAATTCCCTCACGCCGTCCTTCCCGATCACAGCGTACACATCCAGCGGATAGAGCGCGCCCCCGGAAGGAGCGGAACGATAGCCGTGTCGTTCATCCGTTATTCCCTGAGCCGCCCACAGGAGCTGCGAGAGTTGGGAGAGCGTCAGCGCGTCGGACTTGAAACTCCGGATAGTGCGCCTCTTCCTGATTGTCTCCTCGAAGGAAACCTTGCCGTCATAACGCGGCTTCGGCAGAAGTATCTTTTCCTCTTTCATCGTTTCCCCCTTTGCCAGAGACGGCACGAGAAGAAGCGCCATGGTGAGGAGAAGCAAGATGTTTTTCATCGATATCACCGTTCCAGACAGATAGGTCTTCTACTATCAAGAAAGGCCTTATCGAACGTCGTGAACGCTGTCGCGAATGCACAAATCAGATAGTATCAAGGGGACAAGGAGAAGTCAATCGAAGTGAGGCTCATTTACCCAACCAGGGAATCTCTTACTTGCGAATCGTAACTTCAAAGCAGGCAAATTCTCTGCGCCACCCGCATTGAGACGGCGAGGAGGTTCGGCCCTTGCCTATATTTTGCACTTAAACCCTTTGATACATGGATCAGGACGGCGGCCTTCGGGCCACACCCAAGGAAATCGCGCGCGCATAGCTAGTCGTGATTGGAGTCGTCATACTTTAATGATGGACTCCAAGACTATAATGGAGGGGGAAAAGACCATGAAAAAGCTATATCTTATAATGGTAACCGCATTCCTCGCCGCATCATTTCTGATGGGATGCGCACATCGTCACGACCGTCACTACCATCATGACGAACATGATGAATTCCACAAAGAGCTCGACGACATACATCAGGAATACCATGAGGGACAGCGCGGTGACTGATTGCCCTCAGAAATCCGATGCTTGAGGACTCAGGAAGTGTAGTAGGGAGGGTCTCCTTTGTCAATGTGCGCTGTCGCAATACCTCTTCGTGCAATCAAGGTAATGCTTCATCAGCCACATTTTTTCGAGGAACTCCGGCCAACCACACTCCGGCGTGAATCCGTGTTCCGATTCCGGCGTCACGAGAAATCCGTGCGTGATGGTCCCCTGGAACTCATTCCAGATGTCACCCCACGTGTCCAGCGCACTCTGCAGCATCGACCCGCTCACATTCCGGAAATGCCGGAGCTTGACTTCCGGGGAAACAGCCTCGTGCACCTGTTGCGCACTCTGCAAGCCGCCGGGAAGAATCTTGAAATCTCTTGCCATTGCTATCCCTCACCTTCTGCGCCCAAGGCGCTCGTGACCACGGCGCGACGAAGTTGCAACTAAGACCTAGTCCGAAACCACGGATTTCACGGATTGCACGGATTTCAAACAAAGAACCTGGTACCGAGTACCAACAACAGAGGACGTCGAATTCTCACAGAAAATGTTCTTTTCGATTGCCCCGGTGTTCTCTGCGCTCCTCTGCGGCTTGGGTCTGCGACCCCTTCGCGGTTAACTTCCTCTGTTTTCGACAGCAGTCACACGAACTCGAGAAATTGAGCGTTTATGGCACAGGGAGCAAGGCATGTGCCATGAGATATGAAGGAATGCAGAAACGATAGATGAGCCCGATTTGCCGGGAAATTGAGGGGGAAAAGCGGCTCTTTCACATAAGGCCGAGCTGCTTGACCCATCGCTTAAGAGCCCGCCCCCGCTGAATTATTGGGCAGGCCTGTGCAAAAAATCGGCAAACTCGCTCCCTATTGCACATCAAGAGATACTGTTGTTATCCGCAGATTGGCCCGGATTTGTGAACCGTGAACTGCGCACTGTGGACTTCGAGCTGTAAACCGTAAACCGTGGACTGGGAACCGCGAACCGTGAAGAAGATCACAGTTTCTTTGCGAATCTGAGGATTTCGATAAGGGGCATGATGCAAATAAATATGACTGGCACGAATATGACGAGCAGGAAGCTTACCAGGTCACCGACCGGAAAAAAGAGCGTCACGATGCCGATGACAATGGGGACCGTAGACCAGAGAATCATTCGTTGCGCGCCATATCTGTTTATGGTATACCAATTCTCCTCCGATTGAAATGCTTTCCTGATCCGTATCCCGTACCAGTAGTTCATCCCTATTTTCCCTTTTAGCAGGGGGATGCAGACGACGATTACCATGACACCGAGAGAGATATTGGTGAGACTCTGGACGACACTTAAACTTAACATTTGGACAATCTCCGTATTCGCATGCCGAACATAGGTGTTCAATCGTGTGACCGCAGGGTTCCGTCAGGATCTAACCAGCGCCAAAGCCTAAATGAGTTTGTGCTGTCCAATGTACAGGCGAGCCCCCTTCTCTATTTTCGTCATCAAGATTCGAAAAGGCAGTTCGGCAAAGCTTTCTTGAGTTCCGCAAGTGCAGCTTCGGTGATACGAGTGTTGCGGATATTGACGCGCTTAAGTGAGGTCAAGCGTTTTATGTGGAACAGGGCGTTATCGTCCACTTCGCTATTTGAGAGGTCAAGTTCCTGGAGAGCATTTGGAGCAAGCGCATCCAAATGTGACAGGTCCGCGCAAGCGTCCACGTCCACAATCAGTCTGGCTTCTTTTCCCGAAGGAACGGTCAAGCGACCGCGAGCTTCTCCCAACCAAGCCCAACTTGCTTCATCGGGCTCTTTGTCGCCGCGGATATAAAGGGCGCCGACATTCTGGCCCATGGGGAACCGAAACGCCCGGCGTGGAAGGTCGCCAGATGTTCCCGTTAGAACACTAACTATGGAATTGGCGAGGTCAATGATTCTGTCTAATACCCAATGCAGAAAGCCGGTCGCTTCGCTTAGAACGCTTCCTCCATGGTTGTTTCCCCGTCCAGGGTCGCCTTCCCATCCTTCATAGGACCGGAGCTTGATCTCCCACAGTATTCTGCCAGTCTTTGCGGACAGCGCACACATGATGTCTCCGCATAGTACATAGAGATTGCCCTCGGCAACTGCGTCAATGCCGCCGCGAATACGATGAGAGAAAATTTGGTTGTTGGGTTCATATTACGGCAGGCTCGCAATCACTGAACTGAAGTCTCTATTTCCCAATTATAGCCTCAATGACACTTCTGTTCTTCAGAGCTTGGAATCAAAAAAGGCGATGGAAGTACTCTGAGATTCTGCTCCAAATGCTTTCCGTCGTTTCGCCGTAATGGTCTTCAGTAGACTCGAGCTGCACTGCCCAAATTTCCTCTCCGTTCGTCGCATCCAACGCCCGCATATATTCGCTGGATAGCACGTACACGCGACCATTGGATACTCCGACTTCACATACTTTATGGAATGGCTGAAGCCGCTTGAGTTTTCTTGTCCAAATAAGTTCCCCGGTCTGAGCGTTTCGACAATTAAGTTGGTCAGATTCTCTATGTCTAACATTAGTGAATAACTTGTCCTTTGCTGCTGCGTATGGGACCTCCACCGTTTCTGTGTGCCAAAGCATCTTGTCATTCTTTAGATCCCTTGCTGCAAGTGTCCCTAATGCTGTGTCGGGATATTGCACCGAGTAAAAGACGGCACCGTTCGTCACAAGAGGTTTATGGCCTATATCCTGCACCTTTGTCGAGTAAGTAGGATGGTTCAGTTGTTCTACCAAGATGGTTACCGACTTGCTCACCGGATCGAACCCAAAAAGTCGGTGAACAGGAATACGCGAATCGTCAGTATAGGTCATGAAAATAAGTTTCTTCCCTTCCCATTCTCCAGTCGCGTAAGTCCGCTCTATCTTGCTCGTTGTGTCATTGAGAAAAGTGTCTTTTCCGAATCTAGAAAGTGTCTTTCCTGTCGAGCAATCCAACTCAACCATCTCAAATTCGCTCAGAGTCTCATCAATAAGATAATCCCCTGTGCGTAGACTCTGCGGAATGTCTTCCTGAGCATGACTTCTCTTCAGAAGGCTATTGACTAGAATATATAAGGAGTTCCCTGAGAGGAAATAATCCCAAAGATGCGTAAACTCGCCAGTCTTGTAGCCGATGTTCCATCTCAGGGATTTCTCGCTTGGTTGCAGCGCTTGAACGAAAAAGGTAGCGCCTGTCAGTATCAAGTCACCGCACAGAATTGGGGCATAGGGAACCACTGCCGTTGTCCCGCTCCATGAGCCATATTGATGCACCATAGTCAAATGGCCCGTACCGCAGTCGACTGAAAGAAGGCGCAGGTTGTCCATCTCAAGGGTGAAGAACTGGCCGTCGGCAAACACCGGCGTGGTATACGCACTCCCTCGCAGCGGTCTTCCTTCATACTCGTCCTGACTTGTCCACAGCACGCGCCCACTCTCAGTATCGATTTTCTGCAAAAGCCCGTTCCGAGGCACCACATAGAGATAAGCGCCTCTTGTCGCAAAATGCGCCTCATCGTGAAGAACAGAGCAATACGCGGCTATGCAATTGGCCGCAGAAACCACTGCCGCCACGAGTGACACAATAGCTACTTTCAGATGAATACTTGAACGGTTAATTCTTGATGAGGAGCCCATTGGAACATTTCCGATGGTTTTTTTCCATTCCTTGCAAAGGCCAAAAACTCTGGTTCAGGCAAAATCTTTAGGACCTGTTGCCATGATTCCTTAACTTTATCTTCTCATCCTGCCGTAATGCGTCGGTAAGGAATGATGATGTAAGCTAGGGCCGGGATGATGATAAGTGCGCATGCGTATATGATTTGCCAAAAGTGCGTTTCAGTGAATAGGATCAATGTGCCGGCCCACACAATGAGTACTATGCAGGCAACGTGACTTCTCTGGAGGGTTTTCCTTCTATAAGGCATGCAGAAGTAAAGTACTAATATGTATGAAACGCTGAGCACGTGATCGTAATACTGCCGCAATATCAAACCGGTAAGGAGGACATATACCACGCCAGCCATGGCTGACACAGTGATCAACGCTTCAGCCTTCCCCTTGTGCGTGGGACGGTAGCGAATTTCCTGGCTATACGAGCGCCACGCTGTCTTCAGATTAGCCAACACGTTCATAGTGTAAACACGCAGGCGTCACAGGTCACGGCACCATTTACTCTTGAATTTCTTCCTCTTGGCAGCTACAGATTACTACTCTCAGTTAACTAAAGTCAAGCAGCAAAGCTGGTTCACGGTTTGCAGTTTACAGGGCGTGTTGCCCAAATCCTTACTTTTCGCTTGACAGCTTCGACGGGATGTATTATAATAGTAGATAAATATATTAATAATCCACAGCATCTCATGGA
>QZKI01000017.1 GCA_003598055.1 Candidatus Abyssobacteria bacterium SURF_17
CCAAAATGCGCGCCTGTAGGGGCGAACCTCGTGTTCGCCCCACGGAACGTATTGATTTAGACGGGGATCCATGGAGGCCGTAGGGGCACAGCGCGCCGTGCCCGTGCAGCCAGAAAAATCGGCGGTTCTTGTAGGGGCGCAGCATGCTGCGCCCGAAAGTCACATTTGCGGGACGGGTTCACATTCTCTCTTTCCCCCCTTTGGAAAAGGGGGATGAAGGGGGATTTAGGAAAACGGTTGAAGAATCCATCCTGCAATTGTAGGGCAGGCCCCCGCGCCTGCCCGATCGAAGGACAACCGCGGGGGATTGCCCTACAAAAACAATGACGCGTCAATCGCTGGACAGATTCTGAAGGGGGATTGAGGAGGACTACGACCATGTTCAAAAGCACGACCGTGATATCCGTGAGGCACAAAGGCATTGTCGCCCTCGGTGGCGATGGTCAGGTGACCTTGGGCGAAACCATCGTGAAGCATCACGCGACGAAAATCAGGAAGCTTGCCGACGGCAAGGTGCTCGCCGGGTTTGCGGGCGCGGCCGCCGACGCGATTACGCTGTTCGAGCGGTTCGACGCGAAGCTGTCCGAATACAAGTCAAACCTTCAGCGCGCCGCCGTCGAACTGGCGAAGGATTGGCGCACGGACAAATATCTGCGGAGGCTCGAGGCATTGCTTGCGGTGTGTGATGCGAGTCACTCATTGCTCCTATCCGGCACGGGCGAGATTGTCGAGCCCGACGACGGAATCATCGCAATCGGCTCCGGCGGGCCGTATGCGCTCGCCGCCGCCCGCGTTCTGCTCAAGCATTCCAACCTCTCCGCGGAACAGATAGTGAGAGAATCACTTCTCGCCGCCGCCGCTATCTGCATCCACACCAACGAAAACATCACCGTGGAAACGCTGAAGGCAAACCAGTAACCGACGCAACGATGTGTAGGGGCGCAGCGAGATTTCGGCGAACTCAGTCGAGCCGCTCAGTACTACTCCATTGCACTTTCTTTAATTTCCGTCGTGATTTTCAAGATTATAGAGTCGTAAGTCTTTATCATTGAATGGATTCCCACTTTCGCGGGGACGACAAGAAGAAGCGCCGCATTCGTGTAATTCGCGTTCTATGAAATCTTCTTTTTCTTCTTCTCAAATCCGTGAAATCCGTGGAATCCGTGGTTCCATCGGTTTTGGTTGCGGCTACGCGGCGCCGTGGCAGGCGTTTCGTATTGCTTGATATTGCGTTGGAGATTTCTTATAATGACTCAACAAGAGTGAAGATTCTGGAATCAGGGGCGAAGGTATGACCGGCAGCGAAAAGGCAAGAGAACGTATCCTCGAGATGGCCGAGAAAATCGCGAGGCAATACCAGCCGAAGAAGATTATCCTTTTCGGCTCGTATGCCCATGGCGAGCCTGGCGAAGATAGCGACGTAGACTTTCTTATCATCAAGAATACCGACAAGCGGCCTATCGACAGGTGGGTCGAGGTCAAGAGGCTCCTCCGGACCATAAGCGGAACGCTGCCCGTGTCGCCTCTGGTGTACACTGAACAGGAGATCGACGAGAGAATCGCTATAAAGGATTTCTTTTTGCAAGAGGTATTTGAGACAGGGGAAGTCCTTTATGGATGAGGCCCTCAAGAGACAGGCACTCGAGTGGTTCGAACGAGGGCGCCGCGATATAGAAACAGCACAGTTGCTCTTTGATGAGCGAGGCTACACGGATTCCATCGCGTATCATATCCAACAGGCCATTGAAAAATCTCTAAAGGGTTACCTTGTCCTCCACGGCAGAAAACCTCCAAAGATTCATGAACTCGACACCCTCCTCAAGCATATTCAAGCGTTCGATAACAGCTTCGATGATTTCATGGACCTCTGCGAAAAATCATCCCGCTATTATATCGAGGACCGCTACCCGCCTGGCCCACCCGCAGAATACAGCTACGAAGAAATTAAAGCCGACCTGGACGAGGCGTGGACATTGATAAGTACGATTCGCAAGAAAACTGGCGACTGAGCTGTCACGAACTTGACCCGAATCGTCCTTTCCCGCCTCTCGTTTGAGACTCCGCGATCCTCAGCGTTCTGCTATGTATATTGTCAAGGGATATCGAGCAGGGTTGTTTCTTTTTCTTCTTTTCCTTTCGTTCCTATGGAGCGAAGCAGAAGTTGCGCGCGTGTGCCTCATTGATGTAACCATGCTACAGTGACCACTGCCGGGTGAAACGGAGGCAGGCTCTGCTGGAGAGCAACCTGCCGAGGGATAGCCCGGTGGGGCTCATCGAAACGATGAAGCGGGCGTGGTTTGTTTCCACCACGCCCACCCCTTAGAAATTTCATCGGACGATAGACCCCTCTGATACCTTAAAAAACTCGTTCTTAAAAGCTACAAATAATGGGATCAATAACCAGGATGATACTCACTAACAAAAACGGCAAAATTCCATTTCCCGCTGAACCAGGACAGCCGCTGATTTTGTGGAGAAGGCAGAGGAGTTGACAGGTCGCTGGTTGAAGCCCCGACGCTCTAGCCGCCCGAAAAAGAACAGAAATACATATTATGTCCCCGGAATATCCGAGTCGCTGCTATGTCATTAACTTCTCGGGCTATACGCCTGATCAATAATTTTCAAGTATGGACGGCGGGCGAGTAAATAGGTCACGAGGACCAGAATAATCATTAGACAAAACAATACTGGATTATTCGGTATCACCATGAAAGAAAACAAGACCATTATAGCAACGAGCGGAGAAAGTTTATGCCAATCATGTCGTAATTTTTGAGCCAAACTATTTTTTCGAAAATACAAAGCACATACAAAGACAATAAGCGGACCAATCAAATGGGAAAGTACGCTCGGCCTCATAGAGGAGAAGAACAGATAAAAAGGAAACCTGAGAATAAAACCAATGCCGAGACCAAAAAGAAGGAGAATTATAATAAATCTTTTCGCGGTCGCGTCTTTTTCTGCGCGAAGTCTTGCAGGAGTGGTAGGAATATGCTCAAATAGAGTTTTGAAGGGAAGCCGGTTTATCTGGTATTGGAGATAGGCAACGTGGAATGGTATAACACCTAGCTTGAATATCTTTCTGTTCTCTGACCAAGCGCTCAACTGTTCCGACAGAATTTTGCATACCTTGGAGGATTGAATCCATAAAATCATAAGATAAAATATTGCGAATAACCTAAAACCAATAAGATAAGCCTGCAGAGGCTTGGAAGAGCGTGCTTCTTGCAATGCTGCTTCGATGAAGTGTGCAGGTTTTGGTTCAACAGAAGGCGGATTCAGTGCTTCTCGCAAAGCAAGTAAGAAGAACAAGATGGCGACGGTCCAGAGAACATAGCCAGCCAAATATCCGTAGCCAAGTCTCGTGCCTGTTCCCATTTTGTCAAAAATATCTTTCCTCTTCTGAAGCCAGAATAAAGGGTACAAGCCGACTGTAAACTGTGAAACTACCCAAACCCAAAGCGGATTTTGTTTCTCTAACCGTAATTGGGTTCTCTCTGCTCTCGACGGAGATGCAGTCGCGTTCATACCCGTCTCGCGTCGGGATACATTTAATTCACTCTCGTTTGGTTGTTCCGGAACTTGAAATCTGGCTCCACACTCCTTGCACTTGACCCTTTTGCCTTTCATTTCACTCTTGACTTTATACCTTTTTCCACAAGCACACTGAAATCTTACCAGTTCATCTCTTGGTGGGACTGCTGGGTCGAAGTCGGAATCGGGTTTGAGATGCTGCGTAACCTGCGGAGAAGTTCCATCCTCCTCGGGTTTCTCTACACGTGACTGTTGGCTTTCCTTTTGTTTCCTTACGCGGACCGAACGCTCTGCCTTGTATTCATCATAACACGACATACAGAGACATTCAGTTTCGCTTAACCTGTATGCATAGACCGTGTCAAGTGTCTTCTGGCAACGCGCACACTGGGTTTGCATCTATCTTCTCTTTGAGTTTTATTTGGGGACCTCGTGTGAGCTACCGTGAAATGTTAGCATATCGGATATGTGCTTGTCAAAATCTTCTAATCCGGAATCAAGATTCACCTTGCGCCCATCTGGTCGCTTTGAATACAGCTTCAAAAAATCCATTTTCCGCTCCGCACGGGTGGTTTATTGAGATGCGCTGTTTCAATGCTTGGCTCCTCCCTTGAATCCGCGGTTCCAGACTATTGGTTTACAGTTAACAGTCTTCGGCCAAAGAATCATTCGTGCGATTCGCCCCATTCGTTCCATTCGTGTTCCATCTTTTCACTTTTTTTGTTAACAAAAAATTCCTTGACCCATTCCCCGTGCTCCTCCATCATAGGCATCAGGAATTGGGCTGACACACGCGCCCGATTGCTGTCCAAGTCGTCTTTTCACCGCAAAGCCGCAAAGTTCGCAAAGAGAGAATTTTGAAAATGCTCAGTCACTATTCGCTCAATTCGCGTAATTCGTGCAATTCGTGTTCCGATGCTTCTCTGTTTCTCTCCGTGCCCTCTGTGTGCTCCGTGGTTAGATGTTCTCTCTGTATTCGTGTCATCGAAACCCGAAACCCTGCCCGTTTTATGTGCAACCGACCGGTCGGTTCGCTATGTTATATACGGGTAACCCGAAAATGGCCCTTTATGCGTCATCGCGTCACCGCAGCAAAATCGAACCGACCCCGTCGCATCTCTTTGCCAACATGACGGTCGAATGGTTTTTTCCCCGTGATGCCCCGTGTTCCCCGTGGTGGACAAGAAGGTTTACGGTCTACGGTTCATGGTTTAGAATCTGAGCCGATCGGTATAATCTGCGGATGATAGGATGGTTTGCGGTTTACAGCCTACGGTTGAAGAGACACTCTTGTTGTTTGTGTCAATTCATGGCTCATGGAGATAGTCTTGAGACTGGAGTTCAAGAATCCGTGTTCATCGGCGTACATCGGCGGTTTGGAAAAGACAGCTGGATTCCCGTTTTCACGGGAATGAAAAAGAAGGATGCCCTCGTTCGCGCAATTAGCGTAATTCGTCTTCTAGAATTTCTTTTGTTTCTTTCTCAGTTGAATCCGTGTTCATCCGTGTTCATCTGTGGTTGCCACATCTTTTCTTTCTTGGTTGCGGCTGCGCCGCGCCGTGTAATCCGTACTACTCCTTTTCAGAATCGTGAATTTTTGTCGCGATCTTCACGAACATATCTGTATAACTCGTTATTCTTGAATGGATTCCCGCCTTCGCGGGAATGAAAGGGAAAAGGATGTTCATTCGTGCGATTCGTTCCATTCGTGATATTCGTGATCCATTTTCTTCTTCTTCTTTTTGGTTGCGGCTATGCTGCGCCGTGAAATCAGTGGTTCCTAAGAGTGGTTTCTTGTCTCTGTCTGAGGCTTATGAACCTGAGCGAATCAGCGCAATCTGCGGATGAAAGGATGGCGTACGGTTTACAGTTTACGGTCTTTGGTTTCGGTGTGCCGTGGAATCCGTCAAATCAGTGGTTCCGACGGTCTTGTTTTCATTCCTGTTCCAATACCTCTTCTTTCGTGCACTCTCTGCGTCCTTTGCGCCTTTGCGGTGAGAAATATGGCTGTTTGGCCCCTGCATCACGTGAGCTTGCGGAATTTCTCGATATTCTTGTTGTCGCCCATGATGATGAGGACATGGTTCTCTTCGATCCTGAAGTTGCCGTCCGGCACGATGAGCGCTCCGGATTTCATGCGCCTGCTGATGGTGTCCCACGACGGCTCCTCCGTCCTCACGGCGAGCACCTGCAAGCCGAACCGATTGCGAAGCATCAGCTCCGCCAGAGTCTTGCCGAAGCACTCGGACGGCGGCTTCATCTCGACGATGCTCTGGCCCTCGGTGACCGGGATGAAGTCGATGAGGTTCGGCGTCAGCAGGCTATCGGCTATCTTGTGGGCCATGTCTCTTTCCGGAAAAACGACGAGTGTCGCTCCCACGTTTTGCAGCGCCTCCGCGTGGTCTTCGCTGATGGCTTTTACGAGTATCTCCTCGACGCCTACTTTCTTGAGAAACATGGCAATAAGGATGGATGCGTCCACTTTTTCTCCCAGACTCACGGTGACGCAGTCGAACTTGTCGATGTCGAGCGCGAGCAGCGCCTTCTTGTCGAGCGCGTTGGCCACGACGGCCTGCGTGACGGAATCTTTTATGTTGAGCACGGCCTGCTCGTCATTGTCGACGGCCAGCACTTCGGCCCCTTTCTGGGCGAGCGAGCGCGCGAGGTGAGAGCCGAAATTCCCAAGACCCAACACGGCGAACCTTTTCACGGGAGTTCCTCCTATCCTATCATGACGTTTTCTTCCGGATATCTGAATCGCTGCTCGGCGCCGCGCCCGAGGAGCGAGAGCGCCAACGCAAGCGGGCCGACGCGGCCTGCGAACATGGTTGCCACGATGACGAACTTGCTGAGCGGCTCAAGCAGGGGAGTGATGCCGGTGGAAAGCCCGACAGTTCCGAAGGCCGACACCGCCTCGAACAGGCACGGGAGGAAGCTTTCACGCGACGCGGGATCGCCATTTCGGCCTTCAAGGATAACAATCAGTACGGTGGAGACGATTACCAGCAAGAACCCGGCAGCGATGGTCGCGAGCGCCTTCGAGGCTATCGGCGTTGGAATGGTCCGGCCAAAGATGTTCGCGCTCTCCTTGCCGCGAAGGTATGAGGCTATTACCACGAGGTAGATTGTGAATGTCGTTGTCTTGATTCCGCCGCCGGTCGACCCCGGCGATGCTCCAATGAACATCAGAATTATCAGGATGAAGAGTGTGGCGCTTGTCAACTCTCCTATGCGAATTGTGTTGAATCCCGCGGTGCGTGCCGTGATTGATTGGAAGAAACTTGCAAGAATCTGCTCGGGCAGCGGACGTACAGCAAGGCTGTTGCCATGTTCAAGCAGGTAGAACAGGAGAGCGCCGCTTGTGATGAGCGCAGCGCTCGTCGTGAGCACCACACGCGAGTTCAAGGACAGGCGCCTGAATTCTTGTCGTTTCGGAATCATGCGGACGCCCACTTCCGTGACAACGGTGAAGCCGAGGCCGCCGAGAATAATGAGAGCCATGACTGTCAGGCACACCGGCGCATTCCCGGCGTATTCCTCGAAGCTGGTTGACCAGAGCGAGAAGCCGGCATTGCAGAAGGAGGAAACGGAGTGGAATATCGAGTAGTAGAGAGCCGTGGGGCCGCCGAGTCTCTCGCGGAAGGCGAGCCAGAGCAAGAGTGTTCCCACGGCCTCTGCGCCGAACGTGAACAGGAGGATATTGCGCAGAAGCAGCATAAGGTTCCGGTGGGGGAAGTGAGTCATTGCCTCCTGGATCACCAGGCGGCCTCTGAGTGTGGTCTCGCCTCGCAGAAGCACCATGAAGAAGGTGGAGAACGTGAAGATGCCCAGTCCGCCTATCTGGAGCAGCACGAGAATCACCCATTGGCCGACACGGCTGAAATGTGTCCCCGTATCAACGACCGTGAGTCCTGTCACGCATACGGCAGAGGTGGCGGTGAACAGGGCGTCTACGAACGGAAGTCGCCCTTCTATGCTCATGGCTGGCAGCATAAGCAAGGTTGTGCCAACTGCGATGGTTGTGGCAAAGCCGGCAATGAGGATAACAGAGGGTGAGAATGTGCGCCGGCGCAACGCGGAACCTTCTGTGTTGGGACTTGGCACGTTTCGGCTCCTCACATTCTGGATATTATAGCATGGACGCGGCTTTTTCTCATGCTCGTGAGGGCGCGAGGCGCATGCAGCATAAGAAAAGGGGCAATATAGAATTACGGCCTATTTTTCATCCGGTACTGCGGCGAGACGACAACAATGGCTGGCAATGCGTGTGGATGCATCCCCGAATCGAGCCTTTCTTGCGTTGTAGGGTCATTCGCGAACGAACCGCCACAATCCACTGGCGGAGGCGCTAATTCTTCGAGGGGAACGAGGGGACGAAGTGGTCAAACACCTCTGCAAGGGCGGGTACGCCTCGGCTCTTGACCTGTACGCGTTGTTTGAGGAGTCTGTCCCAGTATGTGGGCCTGACCTGACGATAGATGATGCCGAGGGGGATTCTGTCTCTTTCGAGGGATGCTTTGATTGCCTGCGCCTTGTCGGTCGGGTCATGCCCGTCGTCGAGGTAGAAGGTGCGATGCTTCGCCTCCTCATACCCTTTTTGGCCGCGCCATGTAACGCACGGGCTGATGATGTGAATGAGCGCGAAGCCGGGATGATGAACGCCCTCGACAATCAGCGAGGCCAGATGCTCGACGTCGCCTGAGAATCCACGGGCCACGAACGAGACGTCATACGCCAGCGCGAGGCTGACGGCGTCGAGCGGCTCATCGATGCTGCCGTACGCGGTCGACGAGGTTATGTCGTCGAGCGGGGTGGTGGGTGAGACCTGCCCCTTGGTCATGGCATAGATGCTGTTGTCCATGATGAGGTAGGTAATGTCCACGTTTCGCCGCGCGACATGCGGAATGTGGCCGCCTCCAATGGCGAGCGCGTCTCCGTCTCCGCCGACGGCAAGCACGGTCAAGTCGGGCTGAGCGAGCTTGACGCCGGTGGCTATCGGCAAGGCGCGCCCATGGACGGCATTGAAGCCATACGCGTTCACGTAGCCGGGCAGCCGGCTCGAGCACCCGATGCCGGAGACCAATACGATGTTTTCCTTCGGCATATCAAGCTGAGCCAGCGCCTTATAGACTGCGCTGAGAACGCCGTAGTTTCCGCAGCCGGCACACCAGACAGGTTTTGTGCCTTTCTTGAATTCTTGTGGTTTAACTGTAGACACAGTATCCCACCTCTTGTTCGATTCGCTCGAGTATCTCATTGACTGCGAACGGTTTTCCCCCGCTCCGGTTGAGCGAGACGACTTCATCCGGAAGCTCGAGATGCGCGCGAAGGTGCTTCAGGAATTGTCCGGAGTAAGACATCTCGACCACAATGAGTTTTCTGAGAGGTTCAAGCGCCGCCTGCAGTTCTTCAAGCGGCAGAGGATAGAGAAGCTGGGGGACGATGCCGGAAACGTTCACCCCTTCTGCTTCCGCAGTCAGAACCGCTTCCTTTATCACTCCCTTGGAAGAGCCCCAGCCGATGACGCCGACCTCGGCGTCCGGTGAGCCATAGCGCCTCACGAACTTTCTGCGGTGTCTTACGGCCTCGAGTTTTCGGAACCGCTTCGCGTTCATTTGTTCGTGAATATCGGCGGACGAAGTCGGATTGCCGTACTCATCGTGCTCTATTCCCGCCGCCGTATACTCGCCGTCTTTCATTCCCGGGAGTGACATGGGCGAGATTCCGGTAGTGCTCAATACGTACCGCCGGAAGTTCTGCAATTCAGGCGGCGCAGGCAGGCGCCTGCCGCATGTCTTGACACGGTCCAGAGTGAACCGTGGGACGGACTCCTTTCGCTGGCCGATGAATTGGTCGGAGAGGATGATGACCGGGGTCTGGTATTCCTCGGCGATACAGAATGCCTCCATTGTTACTTGAAAACAATCTTCCACGTCTGCAGGCGCAAGCACCACCCGGGGCGCATCGCCGTGGCTTCCGTAGAGGGCCTGCTGGAGGTCGGCCTGCTCGCTCTTGGTCGGCATGCCGGTGCTCGGGCCGGCGCGCTGAACGTCGACGATGACAACGGGAAGCTCTGCAATTGAGGCAAGCCCGATGAGTTCGTTCATCAGCGAGAGGCCGGGGCCCGATGTGGTGGTCATCGCCTTCTTGCCCGCGAACGACGCTCCCAACGCGATTCCGAGAGACGCGATTTCATCTTCCGCCTGAACCCAGACCCTGTCATACAGGGGCATCAGCCGGGCCAGATATTCCATGATCTCCGAGGCAGGTGTGATTGGATATCCCGCAAAAACCTCGATCTGGGCGGCCAGGGCGCCGAGCGCTATGGCCTCATTCCCGGACATGACCATTTTCGGCGCGCTTTCTTGATAGGAGAAGCGCAAATCAGCCGGTCTCTGTATTTCTTCGCGGACGTACTTTGTGCCGGCATCGAAGGCGCGCAGGTTCATCTCGACTACGTTCGAGCCCTTGCGTTCAAACTTGCCTCTGAGCGCATGACGGATTGCATCAGCAGGAAGCCCAAACACCTCCGCCAGAACGCCGAGCATGACGATATTTTTGCCTAATTCCCTGCCCGTTTGTGCTTTTGCGAGGTCGCGGAACGGGATTTTGTGGATGGTCGGGCCGGTCGAGAGCGGTAGAGGAATATCATCCGCCGGTGTCGGGTCATTTGCCTCGCAGAGGACTATTGTTCCCTGCCGTATTTCCAGCTCTGATTTGAATTTTGCATAGTCGGCCCAATTGAAGGCAACCAGGACATCAAGCTTGTCTCCCTGTGAGAGGACGGGACTCTCGCTCATTCTGATAGTGCAAGAGCTTTCTCCGCCACGGACTTGAGAACCGAAGCTCTTGAGCATAAAGGAAAACAGCCCCTCGCTTGCGGCCGCCCACGTGAGCAGTTCTCCCGCAGCGACGACTCCGTCGCCTCCACTGCCGACAATACCGATTATCAGGTCGTTTTTGGGCAATTTGCTGATCATCTTGCGCGCATTCAGGTCCTTTCGAGTATTCAAAAGCGCTCTATGAACGTGTGAGCGCCGCTTGGCTGTCTCCTTAATATAAGTATGGCATTTCAAAGGACTTACTGCCAGAAAGGAGTCCAAAGTGAGACTGTGAATCAGTCCCGCGATTTTGTGGGGTCGGATTCATTCGACCGGACATGAGCCCAAAGAGGCTGAAAACAGTATGCGAATGAATTCGCACCTACAGATGGACATCCCTGATTGCGAATTGCGGGACAGATGCAAGTCCAGGGTTAGTGAGAGGAGTTATTACCGGGAAGGAAGACGGTCGAGGGCGACGGCGAGGGCTCCGTAAATGCCAACCCGGGTCCCGAGTTTCGCCGGAACGATGCGGACGAAGTGCGCGATGTAATGCTGGGCGCGTTCGGCGACGGTTGTGCGAATAGGGTCGAACAGCAGCTTCCCTGCGCGGGTAAGGCCGCCCCCGATGATGACGATTTCGGGATTGAGTAAGTGGATAGCGGAGGTGATGCCGAGGCCGATGTAGTGTGCGGCCTCGCGGAGGATTTGGGCGGAGAGCGTGTCTCCCTGCCGTGCTGCGGCAACCACATCCTTTGCAGTGAGGGAATGTGTCTTGTTAGCGAAGGATTTTGCGAGGAGCGAAGTTGGCGCATTCTTTATCTCTTCTCGTGCGCGTTTTGCGATGGCGGTGCCCGAAGCGAGCGCCTCGAGGCATCCGCGTCCGCCGCAATTGCAGCGCGGGCCGTTGGGTTCGAGCACGATGTGGCCGAATTCGCCGGCCGAGTAATTGGCGCCCCGATAGATTTTCCCGTCGAGGATGAGACCAGCGCCGATACCCGTGCTTACGGTTATATAGAAAATGTTCTTGCGGTTGCGTCCCGCACCGAACCGATGCTCGGCCATGGCGGCGGCATTCGCGTCGTTGTCTACGAAGGCGGGAGTGGAGAAACGGGCTTCCAAGGTCTCTTTGAGCGGGTATGCATCCCATCCGGGAAGGTTGGGAGGAGAATAGATGAGACCGGTTTCGGTGTCGAGCGGTCCACCGCAGCCAACGCCGATACAACGGACGCGGTGCAAATCAATCCCCGCGCGTGCCGATACAGTTTCCGCCAATTGAATAAGTCTTTCGAACACTGCGTCCGGACCCTTGTGGGCATGGGTGGGCATTCGTGAACGGGCGAGCAGATTCAGATGGGAGTCGAACAGGGCGGCGGCGAGCTTGGTGCCGCCTATATCGAGTGCGAGGATAAATCCGGGCCGCTGCCTTTTCATGGGGTTGCTATGAATGTGACCGCAAATGGGCGCTCAAGGTCCTATCTGTCCTTTTGGAATGGAGATGTAATCTCGACAAACCAAACGGGTATATCTTAATCAGAAACTGCGGGGAACACAAGTTGGCCGCTCACTGCAGGGACCCGAAAAATCGCTGTTTTTTGTAGGGGCGCAGCATGCTGCGCCCGCGCAAGCGTGGTTACGGGGCGCTCTCCATCCGTATGGTATGCAGGGCAGGGTTAGGAACGCCGTGTTCCCATTGCCGCTTCAACGAAAACAGGTATTATGTCCCCGGTCTAATCGAATCGTAGCGGCTCGGGCGAGAATGGCGTGTACGTAACTTTGCTGAGCATGGGATTATCGTCGCCGTCGAGGATTTCCTGCGCAATCGCGTTTTCGTCTGCGCTGCCCCAATAGCAGTTCACTGTCGTGAGCGGGGGCGCTTCCGCCTCGTTTCCGTTATAGAGCTGGCTGCCCATGTTTCCGAAAATGTTGTTTTCTTCAAAGAGCAGGTATCCGACGACGAAGACTCCGCCGTTGTCCTGTTCGGACGGCGCGCGGTTTTCGGTGACGGTGTTCCTGGTGAAAATTTCGTTCTCGATGGACATGCCCCAGAAATTGACATACACACCGCCCCCGAAGCCCGAGTGTGCGGAGTTTGCAGCCACATAGTTTCGGGTGAGGCTGCAGTTACGCTCTGCGTAGATGCCCCCGCCCTCGGCAGCCTCATTGCCGCGCACCTCGTTTGCCTCGACGAGCCCGAACGTGGCGTAGATGCCCCCGCCATTTCCGGCTGACCGGTTGGATTCGACGGAGTTGCTTACGGCCGATGAGCGCGAGAGGTAGATGCCGCCGCCGTTGCCGGTGGCTTCATTGAGGAAAACGGTGTTATCCTCCACGCGGATGGCGGAGGTGTTCATGTATCCATAGGCGTAGACGCCGCCACCCTCGCCGTCTGCGTGATTGTGGTGAACTCTGTTGCCGACGATGTATATGATGTCGTTGGTGTAGGCATAGATGCCGCCACCATTGGTCGGCGCGGCATTATGGTGGATGTCGTTGCCCATGATGAATGGGCCGCCTTGCCGGACGATTATGCCGCTGTCCGCATGGTGTGCTACGGTGCAATTCTTGATGAGAGGAGATGACGCTTCGACAAGAATTCCGTTTCCGTACTCGACGGTGCAGTATTCAAGCACGCTGCCCTCAGTGTAATTGCCCATGATATCTACCGAAGCGTCTTCGGACGAGTCGGCGAAAATCAGCCTGCCCCATTCTTCCGCTGATTGCCGCGTAATGATGATCGGCTCAGCGGATGTGCCGCGTGCCACGAGTTTGCCCTGGACCATGAGATCCGTGCCGGGTGCGATTCTCAGCTCCACTCCCGGTTCTACCCAAAGGGTTCCTTTGGGCAGCACGAGAGTATTTCCGATGATCTTGTATGGGCTCAATCGTTTCTCCAGTCTCGTCTCTGCGGGAAGCGGGCCTGAGAGGTTGGCAGGATTGTCGGCAACGGTGATAAAAGAAGCGGGCTGGCTCCATGGGGACCAGCTTCCTTTGGCCGTGCGACGTGCGGCTCGCCAATAGTACTTCTGCGTCGGCTGCAGGCGTTGGGGCAAACGCGCAAGTGCGTACAGCTCTTCTCCTGAAGTGGTTATGTCGAGCGTCGGTGTCGAGAAATCATTCCGCGACATTGATATCTGCCACCGTGTCGCGACCACACGGGCGCCCGGTTCGGGCTCGACGGTTTTCAGCGGCGTGCGTCGCGACACATCGACATCCCCGTTACGCGGGGAGAGGCTCGCAGGGGGCATGATGGATTCGTCGGAGCCGGTGCAGAGCACGCGGACACGCTCAGAGTGCGCGGTTTCCCGTTCTTCGCCGCCAACGGTTCGGAGGCCGGAGACCGCGAAGGAGTATTGGACTCCTGGCTTGAGGCCCTTGACCATGCACGTCTTTTCAGGACCGGCTTTCATTGTGTTCCCATGGGGACCTCCGTTCTCCGTGCCGAAGTAGATTATGTGTCCGTCGGCGGCTGTGCTTCCGGGTTGATCCCATGAGAGCTGCACCCCTTCATTCGTGGCTACGGCGAGCAGATTCTGAGGCGGGGACTGGGGTGCGGCCGGTTCCATTTGTTGGAGGTACGGCATGAAAAGCGACAGACCGTAGGTTTCGTTGTCAAGCCAGTCGAAAATGAGGTCGAGAATTGCTTTCTCTGAAAGCGTTCCCCAGAAATTATCGGTAGCGAGAAGGTCAGGCGCGTCGGCGACGTTTGCTACGTATAGGGCATAGCCGGCATTATTGAAGATATTGTTCTGGTGAATCTCGGGGTTTCCGGAAACGTAGATGCCGCCACATGCCGCCGTGCCATGCGCGCTGTTCGAGGCAATGCAGTTGCGGCGAACGTCGCCGGAGCCGAAGTAGTAAATACCGCCGCCTTCGGGTCTCTGGGCCGTATTGCGAACGATGCTGTTGGAGAGGGCATCGGAGTTTTCGACAAACATTCCCCCTCCTTGTTCCGCCGTGTTGGACTGGATGACATTCTCCTGGATGTTGGACTCGACGGCGTAGATGCCGCCGCCTCGCTTCGCGGCTGAATTGCCCATGATTTTGTTCCTGAACAAGAGCGCGCTGTATGCGTAAATGCCGCCGCCGAGACGCGAGCTCGTATTTCCATATATCATGTTCTCTCTGACCACGATGATTCCGCCCTCGGATGCATATGCATAGACGCCGCCTCCCCCATCGCGTCCGCCTTCGGATGTGTTGTTATAGATATGGTTGTCAGCGATGAGGACGCTCTTGTCGGTATAGGCGATTATTCCTCCGCCGTTTCCCGAGGCGGGGTCCTGGGCTGTAGAGTTGTCGTGGATACGGTTGCGCACTATTCGACCGCCCCCGAATTCGATTCGAATACCGCTTGAGACGTTGTCACGCACGACACAGTCTGCAATGAGGGGCGAGCCGAACCGCACGTAGATACCGTGCCCCTTCTCGATGATGCAGTTGTTGAGAATGCATCCGTCGAGGAATGTTCCGTCTTCAGAGAAGGAGGCGTCCGCGCTGAAATCAGTAAAATAGAGATTTCCCCACGGCTTGGCCGAATGGGCAGTCATGACTATCGGCTTTTCCTCGGAACCGATTGCCATGAGTTTTCCCCTGACCTCGATGGATTTCTCGGGTGCGAGCTCGACGCGGACACCCTCCTGAATGGTCAAGGTTACGCCTTCCTCGACAACGATATTTTCGCTGACAATGTATGGACTCCTTGTCGCCTTCCACACGGCATTCTTTGAAATGTTCTTATCGATGGTGGCGGCCGCGAGCGCTTCGGAGGCAAATGCGAGAAGCGCGACCGTCGATATGATCGTAATCAGTGCCCCATTCCTTGTCCATTTTTTCATTTTAGGCCCCCATGCCCATGTCGGTTTGCGTCCCTCTCGGGTCTGCGGCTGACGGCGTCCTGCGCTCCATCGCACCGTCTCAGTACTCAGCCTCGCTCCAGTCGACGATATCTTCCGGCTTCGTCTCGGCTTCGGGAGGCTTTTCGGGAATTTTGTCCATGACCAGCATGAACTTGGCTACCAAATCTATCCACATTTCTGCGTCGCTCACGCGAGGAGCTCCCTCGGGCGTGTAGAACACGTACGGCATCTTTGTGCCGGCGCCTGCATACTTATCGGGATTACGCATGAAATTCTTCATCCATTCGAATCTCAGCCGCGATTTGGCGAGCATGAGATTTATGGAAAGGTCTTCGAGCTTGACGTCCTCAGGCAGTCCCGCCTCGAGCGAGATGGGATGGCACTGCATGCACTTGTCGGCGACGATGCGGTACTCTCCCATTTGAATGTCAATTTCCGGCATTTCCTCTTTCTGAGGAAGCAGCACGTAGGGCACACGTGCGTCTGCGGGTGACATGGCCAATATTGAGAAATAGTCTATGAGTCTCTGGACCTCTTCATACGTGAATGAATACGTGGGCATCCGCATCTTGAGCCAGGGCCTCATGGGAACGGGTTTGCTCAAGTATTGAAAGGCCCATTGAGGCTGGACTTTGTCGCCTTCTCCGACGAGCCTTGGCGGAACGTACGTTTTCAGTCCGATGAACTGGTCGATTCGCGGTT
Source organism: Candidatus Abyssobacteria bacterium SURF_17 (assembly GCA_003598055.1). Lineage (GTDB taxonomy): Bacteria > Abyssobacteria > SURF-5 > SURF-5 > SURF-5 > SURF-17. Next base: position 15,917 of record QZKI01000017.1, read on the forward strand.
TGGTGGTTTCTTCGAACATGTGGCATCCGCGGCAATTCCTATCTGTTACGAGCCACTCGCCTTTGCGTCCCTGCTCCTGGGATGGAGTGGCTGCGAGTATATATTTTTCGGGGAGCGGGAACCGGTCATTGTACAGGTAAAAAATTGTCAGGCTTTCGAGTTCGCCCTCCTCGTGCTGGTATTGAGGCATTTTCAGTGGCATATCAACCGTTTCGTAAATCATTGTGTCCTTAATTTTGTTATATATCCAATCCCATTTCGTGTACGGGACCGTCGAATTGCCGAAGGGGAGTTCGTCCAATGCCTTTTTGGCGACCTCCGTGACAGCGACCCCGGGAATCGGCGCGTGCTCGAGGGACTTGACCACGTGGCAGCCGTAGCATCCGAGCAACTGAACCAGCTTTTCCCCATTTTGCTTGGAGCTTCCCTTGGTGGTGAGTTTTTCGGAGGTGACAATGGCTCGGTTATCCTTCAGCGTCACGAGGTAGGCGGTGAGATTAGCCCTATCTGCTTCGGTGATGTCGAGCTTTGGCATGGGGGTGTCCGGATTGTATGCCTTCGGGTCTTTGAGGTATTCGAAGACCCAATCGGCTCTTAGCTTTACGCCCGCATCGGCGAGGTTTGGGATGCGGCGGGTTTGCGAGTCCTCCTCACGCGAGGCAGAGTGACATGCTCTGCATCCGAGTTCGGTGAAAAGGGTCTCGCCCTGCTTCGCCGAGGCTCCGGACAGGTCTGCCTTCGGGTATTCTTTTGCAGTGTCGAGCGAAAGCGCGAACGCGGTGAGGTCCCGGAGTTCCTCGTCGGTGAGCTTAAAGGTGGGCATGATTGTTTTCGGCCGCATCTTTTCCGGAGTGCGAAGCCAGCTCAGCATCCATCGCTCGTCCGCGAGCTTGTCTTTGAACCCGTCGAAGGGAGGAGCGAATTTGGGGAGATTCTCAAATGACCGCGCGTTGTGGCAGGCATAGCAGCCGTATTTGGAGAAAGCCAGCCTCCCTGCTTCGATGTGTTCCGCCCCTTCGAGACCGTATGAGGTTTCATGGCAACCGAGGCACGTGGATTGGAGATATTCGTCAGGGATAAGGGGATTGAACCAGGTTTTCTCGAGGCCGTGGGCGGCCTGTGTCGTGGTGCCGACGCCCTGGCCGTTATGACAGATAGTGCAGCCGAATTTTTCTGCCGGGTGCTGTTCGAGGATTTTGCCCGGATGCGCCTTGAACGGTTCGGGGGCGTTCACGAAGAGGGGATTATCGATTCCTGTATGACAGGTGGTGCAAAGGTCGCGAGTGTTCGCGTCGGGAAGAAAGACCTGACGCAGGTGCGGCCTTTCGGCGTTGAGTTCCCGGAGCTGTTTCTCCCATTTTCCCTTATCTGCGGGATTGCCACCTTCTCCTTTTGTGTGAATTTTTTCGGTCAGGATTTTCTTGTAGAGACCCAGGAATTCACGCTGGTAGGAAATCCAATCCCGCTCGCGTTCCTTGCGGAAGGCGAGATAACAGAGAACCGCGAAAATGATAACGGTGGCCGAAAAGACCATGCGATGGGCGGTTTTTGCTCGAATGAGACTCATCTGTTCAGATGTTAAACCATGGTGTTGTGAGTATGTACCGTATATTGAACACAAGTCGCAGAACAATCTTTACGACGACGCCATACATAAGAAGCACGAGCGCAATGGCTGTAAGATATCTGGCGCTCCCCATTTTCCTGAAGAGTCCTTTGCAGAGGAGAGCCGGCAGAGCGAACCCTACTCCGAAATACAGGATGAGGAAACCGATACCCATCCATGACGACATATTGGCGAGGGTTTCCTCCGCGCTCTTGGCGACGGACCAATCCTCCCATGGCCAATAGAATTGCCAGTTGGGCCCCCGGAGAAACTGGCCGACGAGAATGAGAATGATCCACATAGCGAAGCCGAAAACGAAGAAAATGACCTCCGGCATGCGCGGGCGAAAGCTGTATTGTCCGGCTCCGGTTTTCCTGACGTCGAGATACGGAAGCAGCATGAGGCCGACGATGATGATCGTCGGAATGGTGACTCCGGCTATCCATGGGTCAAAGTAGACGAGCAGTTCCTGGAGGCCGACGAAATACCACGGCGCCTTGGCCGGATTCTCGGTCTTGTTCGGGTCAGCGATGCTCAACAGGGGCGCATTTGCCAGCAGTGACCAGGCAAGCAATCCGGCGGAGGCTATGATGACCGCGATGAGTTCTTTGATTACGAGATGCGGCATCACAAACTCGTAACCATCGTCGATTTTTTTCTCGGACGCTTCCATGGATGCATTCCCTTGTTCAGAGTGGATGCGAGATTCCGCCATCTTTTCTCACCCGCCAGAAGTGGACCAACAGGAAGACAGTCGCCGCGAGGGGCAGCAAGATGCAATGAAGCACGTAAAATCTGAGGAGGGCATTCTCACCGACGACTGTGTCACCGAGGAGCAGGTAGCGGACGTCATTATCGGGTCTGATGCCGAGCGCCGTGTGAAAGGGGCCCTCGGCGCCAATAAACGGCGTAGCCCCGCCCATCCTGGTACCCACGGTAATCGCCCAGAATGAGAGTTGGTCCCACGGCAAGAGGTATCCGGTGAAGCTGAGAAGAAGCGTAAGGACCAAAAGGGTGACGCCTATTACCCAGTTGAATTCCCTCGGCGGCTTGTACGAGCCGGTGAGGAAGACGCGGAGCATGTGCATCATAACCAGAATGACCATTGCGTGGGCCGCCCACCTGTGCAGGTTTCGCATGATGGGTCCGAACTTGACGACGTGCTCGAGCAGTCGCATATCGAGGTATGCGTATTCGATTGTCGGGCGGTAGTAGAACATCAGGAGCACGCCTGTTATGGTTTCCACGATGAACATATAGAAGGTAAGTCCGCCGAGGCAGAAGGTGTGCCTGATTTTCAAGCCTCGCGTGTGAACCTTGGGCGGGTGCAGGTGGAGAAAAAAGTTGGAGACGACCGTCAGCACCCGATTGCGCGGTGTGTCGCTAAACTTGTGGCGGAATATGGAACGCCATAGCTGGCTCTCAGTGACCTTTTTCAGATTCCTGCTCATTTCTATACACGTTAACCATCGCTTTTTATGCGGTGAACCTCTTTCCCGACCCCCTTCCTGGTTGCGCGGACACGCTGACGCCTTTTCTTGATAGCTGCAGCTTTGCCTGGCTCAAGGGGTGTCGAGGTACATCTTCCTAAGGTGGGCTAAGTCGCCTTCGCAAACGTTGGCCGATAGCCCAATGAGGGAGCAATAGAAAGATACCGCCGGCTCGCAGAGGTTCGGGATCTTTGCTTGAAATACTTTTTCGGTCTTCTTGTGAAGCTGGGGAAGCCACTTAGCCGGATGCCGCGCGAGGAAATCAATCTCCGCGCGGCAGTACGGCGTCGGGTCTTCGTTTCGTTGAAGCGCGAGCACCTCCTTGAAGGTGAGGTAGTGCATGAATTCCAGTTCCGTGGTGATATGGTCGGGCACTTCCCGTTCGCGCGCTTCGGCAACGCTGAGGCCGAAGTGGTTGTAAAAGCGGACGAGTTCTTCCATATTGCCCATTCGGTTGGCCGCGTATGCTCCCTCATAGAGAGAGCACACGGGGCCCTTCGGCCCTGCCTCGAAGATACGCACGAACTCGGCCTCGAAATCGTCTTGTGATACGCTCTTGAGCAGTTGACCCGACAGGGCGCCTTCCTCCACGGCGACTTCGAACGGGATTTCGTGAAGGATGGCGAGGGCCGAGCTCAGGTAGCTTCCTTCCTGGGCCATCTTGAAGAATTCGTTGTCCGGGTAGCGGAACGATTCTGCGAGGAAGCGGTACATTTGGCTCCGCCGTGCCCGCGCCAGCTGGTCGGGTCCTTCGAGGTTGCCGAGTTCTGCGAACGGTTTCATGGGTGCCTTTCGGGATATCGTTTTGTCAGGCGGTCACGATCGGGTCCTTGGTGAACGGCCCGAACATTTCATTCCATCGTTTAGCTATGAGAATCTCCATCAATTCCGACTTCTCACCGTCGCGCGTGCGCTGCATTTCCTGCTGGAGCACCTTGAGCGACTGTTCGACTTCCGGCCCGAAGAGATAGACCAGGTATTTCAACGGGATACGCGATTTTGAGGGGTCGATCTTGCCCGAGTCATCAAGTCGCGGCGGCGCGAGCGGGGGCACGTAGAATACGTTGGGTTCGGTTCCGAACTGTGGGAACAGCGGCAGGGCGACCTTCCATTTTTTCACGAGCTTGTAAATTGGTCCCTGCTCGTTGTCGAGGTAGTCGACGAATCGCACTCGTCCGGTACACTGGCGAGAGCAGGCGGTGGTGACGCCCTTTTCTATCCGCGGGTAGCAGAAGATGCATTTCTGGCTCGTGAGCGTCTCGAAGTTGAAGTAGATTTTCTTGTAGGGGCACGCCTCGAGGCAGAACCGATATCCTTTACAGCGGTCCTGGTCGATGAGCACGACGCCGTCTTCTTCCCGCTTGTAGATGGCATGTCGCGGGCATGCGTCGATGCAGGGCGGGTACGTGCAGTGATTGCAGATTCTGGGGAGATAGAAGAAGTAGCTGTTGGGATAGCTGATGCCCGTCGCGCCCTGGTCTTCGTCCCAGTTCATGGACCATTCAGGGGTGGTGCCGTCGGAGTTTTTTGCGCGCAGCACCACCTCGCCCCATTTGGTTTTCACGATTTCCTCGTGGTTGAATTTCCACAGGTCGCCGAATTCCTTTCGGGTGGGAAGCTGCCCAAGAATGGGTTCGCGGACACGTCCTTCGAAGAGGACTTTATATCCGCCGCCCATTTTCTCGAAGTCCTTGGGCGTTCCCTTGCCGGGCATGGTGTTGACGGTGTTCCACCACATGTATTCCCGGCCTTCTTTCTTTGTCCATGTGTTCTTGCACGCCATGCTGCAGAGCTGGCAACCGATGCACTTGTTGAGGTCCATCACCATGGCAAGCTGGCGCTTGGTTCTGCGCAGCTCGTCCTTGATGGCGAGGAATTCCTTCGCAAGTTCTTCTTCTCTCTGCTTGTCTTCCGCGGTCGGTTCTAATACTGGCATTATTTTGTCTCCTCTTTGATATTACAGATTGCTGTCAACATGTTTGGTCGCACGCCCTTTCATGCGAGTACGAAATCGCGCCACTCTTTCGAGAAGGCTTTCACGCCGCCGCGCTCACCGGCTGAACCTTCCCATGCCGCGATGCCGATGGACTTTTTCTTCCCTGCGGCGAGTTTGATTGCTTCCTCCGGCACCTCGAAGGCTCGTGCCATGACGACTTTCCACTCGCCGTTCTTCCACTCGGAATTGGCGATGATGGAGCTGTTCTCGGTGTAAAGGCTTGTTGAGAGGCCTTGCGCGATCTGGTTCTTCGGCTTGTTATCGAAATCAGCGCGCCAGTACCATGAATTTGTCGGCGCATCCTGCGTGCCCATTTCCTTGATAGGAGTATCGACGTCATCCTTCATCGGAAATAGCAGCGACACCCCGTCGGGGAATGTGCTAAGGTCCCCGATGCTGAGGTTCGCTTCCGGAGTTTTCCATTTCAGGTAGAAGAAGATTTCTTTGCCGTTATGGACGGATTTGATGTTTACCCGCGTGATTTTGCCGATATCTTTCTCCTCGCGGGTGGCCTTGATGTATGGCGAGGGTTGGTTCGCGAGCGGAGTAGCCGCCGTGTCGAGGGCGTACTCTTTGGCGCTCGCCCACACGGGCGAGTCGAGTTTAAGGAGTTCTTCTCTCGAGGCGGACACTCTTTCGGCCACGATTTTTTCCACCGTCGTCGTTGCGTTTTCAGCCATGATCTATTGACCCCCTTCTTTTCCCGTCGGCTCTATGCCTTCTTGACCTCGACCGTCACAGCGCGGTCTATCGGCTGTGTGCACCAATTCCATCGGTAATAGTTCAAGTGACCATAACCCGCGGCAAGGTCCAACCATTTTATCATGCCGGGGATGGATGTGTCATAGCTTTTCCAGTTCTCGAACTGGTACGGCTCCCAGGCATGGTAGATG
>QZKI01000088.1 GCA_003598055.1 Candidatus Abyssobacteria bacterium SURF_17
GCGGGGGGACGAGCCGCTCTTCATTTCCCAACTCGGAAAGACCAAGCGAATTCGCAAGCCGCTTGGCCGGGTCAATCGTCAGCACTATCACCTTGCGCCCGCGCAGCGCCGCCTCGATGGCTAACCCCGCGGCAGCCGTCGTTTTTCCGACTCCGCCGCTCCCGCAGCAGATGATGATTTCTCTCGTCTCAATCAGGTCGATGAAGCTCATTCAACTCTTATGTCCGCGCAAGAGCGCTTCCATCAGGTGTGCGCTCGCATGTTCGATGAGAGTTATGTCGAAGTTCTTCGTGAAAATGAACGGAATCTGGATAAACTCGTATCGGAGCATGCGCTTCAGCTTCGAGATATAGAACTCGTTCAGTTCCCTCCGACGCATCGTGGCCTCGAGACACTCAAACAGTGCGCCCGCAGCCCTGCGCTCGGCCCGGTTCAGCCGTTGGAGGCCGTTTGACTCCGCCCTTTCCTTCATGGTCGCGAACAGCGCCTCCTCCCGCGGCCGCAGCACCTGCGGGAACACCGAGTTGATGATGATGTAGCCGATGGGAATTCCCAACAGCTTCTCCACGCTCTGGCACATTTCAACGGTCTCGTTCACGGGCATTTCCTCGGGAAGCGTCACGATGTTGAGCATCGTTCTGGCAGGGTCGGTCACCAGGTCTATCACGCGGTCGGCCTGCTTCCTCACCCACCCCATTCTCACCGCTTCCACAGTCGCGAAAGGAACACGCAGAAACGCCACTCCATGCCCGGTCGCAGGAGCATCGACAATTATGATGTCATACTTCGCTCTCCCGCTCCTCTCCTTTTCGTCTTCCAGCAGCATGATTTTCCCGAGCGTTGCAAGTTCCTTGAGGCCGGGGGCGGCCGCCATGAAATGGCGATAGATAGGGCTTTCCAGAATCTGCCGAGCAATTCTCTTTGCCTTTATCTGCACCTCGACGAACTCGTCCATCACGCGCATCGGCAACAGATTCCTCGCATAAATATTCCGATACACGAAGGCGCCCTCATAGCCGACCTCGGGAGAACCGAACAAGCGCGAGATCCGCTCCTTCTCATCCATCTCCACGAGAAGCACTCGCTTGCCCAAGCCCGAGGCAGCCAAAGCGAGCGCTGCACATACCGTGCTCTTCCCCACACCGCCCTTGCCCGAGACCATGAGGAGTCTCTTCTCAAACAAGTCTGGCTTCACCATGTTTCTTCCTCAGGGCGTTGGCTCTATCGAAAGTGCGGATACCAGGTGCCTGAACACCTGGCCGGAGAACAAGAGCGCGACGTGACCGACATTGCGAACCATCAAATTGTGAGTCGGCTCCGGAAGTTGGGCGCTTTCCGCAGGGAGCACAACGCTGTCGAACTCCGACCAAATGGATGCCATTGTGACGGAGCACCATGAGCGCGCTCCTGCGTTCAGGCTCTGTATCAGCGGTGAGTCAGTCCGGAATTGCTCGGCTGTTCTGAACAAGCCGAGCGCCGCCATTTTTGTGCCGCGATTGGGCGTCCCTATGGTTACTGCCATGCGGGCGCAAGAAGCTCCCCCGAGGTGTTCGATGAAATATCGCACAACCAGGCCGCCCATACTGTGTCCCACGAGGTCAACCTTCTCGCAACCGGTTCGCGCCATCGCCTCCCGCACTTTTTCGGACAACCGTTCCGCGAAATAAGGCACCATGGCGGACGCCGGCCGGAAGTTCGGCACAATGACATTGGCCCGTCCAGCCTTTCGCAGCCGGTATCGAAGCAGCACGAAAGCCGACCTGTTATGCCAATAGCCGTGGCACAATATCAGGGGAAGCTCACCGGGTTCGGGAGTAGCGCGCGAAGATTCACGGAGAAGATAGCCAAGCGGATAGAGCACCAGGCAACAAAACACCGCCGCAACCTCTCCTCCGATGCCGAAAACCCTTTCAAGCGGACTTCCCGCGCAGCCTCCCGGCACAGCGGCGCCTTGTCTGATTCTCAGCTCGCGGCTTCGGATTGCATAGGAGATAATCACCGCAAGAGCGATGATCGCAAGAAATGACGCGACAACATTCAGAACAATCTGCATCGAGCAAGGCCATCGGACGGCGTGTCGGCGCCAAACCGCACGCGCGCACGGCCAATCCTCAGGTGCGCGCCCACGTGAAGAGTTCGTAATCCTTGTGATTGGGTACAAGCTGTGCTATGGTCCGCTGAATCTCGGCGCGGACATCCTCGCCGGTCGAAAGCTCGAGCAGCCGCGAGGCCAGACGCTCGATATCCTTGAGTGAAACCGAACGAATCAGCTTCTTCACTTCCGGTATTGCGGCCGCTGCCATGCTGAGCTCTCTCACGCCCAACCCGACCAGTACCAGCGCGAGCGGGAGGTCGCCGGCGATCTCTCCGCAAATGCTCAGGCTGACTCCCGCCTTTCGCGATGCGTCGACCACCAGTTTCAGCATGCGCAGTATCCCGGGATGAGTCGGCTCATACAGGTGCGCGATTCGCTCGTTCACCCGGTCAACCGCAAGAGCGTATTGGATGAGGTCATTCGTGCCAATGCTGAAAAAATCCACTTCCTGCGCCAGCACGTCCGCAATTATGACAGCCGAAGGCGTCTCTATCATCACGCCAACCGGCATCTCAGGGTCGAAGGGGATTCCCTCCGCGCGCAGCTCATCACGCGCTTCGTCAAGCATTGCCTTCGCCCGCCTCAGCTCGGATAGGCTCGTAACCATGGGGACAATGAGCCTCACCCGCCCGTGTGCGGTCGCTCGCAAAATGGCTCTCAATTGAGGCTTGAATATCTCCGGGTGCGCGAGGCAGAACCTGATGGCGCGGCATCCCATGAAGGGATTCACTTCCTGATACCGCACATCGCTTCCGAGCAGCTTGTCACCGCCGATGTCAAGCGACCTGATGGTGATGGGATCCGGGCTCACCAGCCGCGCCGCCTGGCTGTACGTCTCCGTTTGCTCATCCTCGCTTGGCGGCACCGTCCGGTTCAGGAAAAGGAACTCTGTCCGGAACAGGCCGATGCCAGATGCTCCATGGCCAACGGCCGACCCGATTTCCTCCGGCAAGTCAATGTTTGCAGACAGCGTCACGATGTGTCCGTCCACCGTCTGTGCGGGCAGGTCCTTCAACTGCGTCAAGAGCCGCTCCGACTCGAGATAACGCTCCCGGCGCACCTGGTACTCGTTCAACATCTGCTCATCAGGGGCAACGATGACAGTCCCCTGCAGACCGTCCACAATCACAATATCATCGTTCTTCACATATTGCGTTACCGTCTGAACGCCCACAACGGCAGGTATCTCGAGCGCCTTCGCCATGATGGCCATATGTGACGTGCGGCCGCCCACATCCGTCGCAAACGCGAGCACGTTCTCTTTGTCCATGCTGGCAGTCTCTGCGGGAGTCAGATCATGCGCGATGAGGACGACCTTCTCGCTCAGATGCGAAAGGCTCTGCCTTTCCTTGCGCAACAGCTTGCGTAGTATCCTCCCGCTTACCGCCTGTATGTCCTGCAGCCGCTGCCGAAGATACTCATCGGGAACCGAAGAGAATCTCTCCTCTATCGCCTCCACATTCTGACTAAAAATGAATTCTACGTTCCGTTTCTCCTCGCGAACCCTCCGGATCGTCTCGTCCGTGAGCACAGGGTCCTCGAGCAGATGGATGTGAGTGTCGAATATCTCAGTCAGGTCCGGCGAATGTCCTTTTTCCAGGAACGCTTCTTTTACCACTAAGATTTCCTGCCTGCTCGCGGCAACAGCTTCCTTGAAGCGATCGATTTCCCCCTCAACCTCTTCATCGGTCAGCCTGCGAGGGAAAATGCGAAAACTCTCGCTGTGTACAACATACGCCTTCCCAATCACAATTCCGGGCGACGCGCCTATTCCGACAAGCGTTCTCACTGGTTCACCTGCGGACTCTCGCCGAGACATTCCTTGAACATACGCTCGACGACGTCGAGAACTTCCTCCGCGTCCTCTCCCTCGGCGATTACCATGAGTTCGGTCCCCTTCACGGCTGCGAGTGTGAGCACCCCGATGATGCTCTTGGCGTTCACCCGGTAGCCGTCCTTTTCAATATACACGTCCGAAGTGTATTTGTTCAGTTCAGATACGAGATTCTTGGCCGGTCTCGCGTGCAGTCCCACCTCGTTCTGAACGATTACCTTCCGCTTTAATGCGTAGCCTTCCCTTTTTCGTGGTCTTCTCATTTCTTCCGTATATCCCGATGCGAAACATTCGTGTCAATCCCTTTTTTCTTCAAAAACCTTCCAAGCTCGTTCGCGAGCACAACCGACCGGTGCCGCCCTCCCGTGCAACCAAACGCCACCGTCAGATAGCTCTTGCCCTCATGCTCAAACTGAGGCAGCAGGAAATCCATCAACTCCTGAACCTTCTCAATAAATTGTCTGCTCACCGGTGAGCGCAGCACGTAGTCCGACACCTTCTTCTCGTTCCCCGTGCTCGCCTTCAAACGAGGCACATAATTGGGGTTCGGGAGAAACCGGACATCAAACACCATATCCACCTCTGCCGGAACACCGAACCGATAACCAAACGAGATAACGTTCGCACTCAGCGCGCGTGAATCGCCCGCCGAGAAAATCTTCACCAGCCGGTCCTTCAGTTGATGGATGTTAATGTCTGAGGTGTCAATGATGTAATCGGCCACCCCGCGCAGCCTCGCCATCTTCCGGCGCTCACCCTCAATCGCGGCAAGCAGCGAACTGTGCCCGCTCAGCGGGTGCTTCCGCCGTGTCTCGCTGTACCGGTTGAGCAACACATCCGTCCTCGCCTCAAGGAAAAGAATCTCGTAGCTGAACTGGTTCTTCCTCAGAAACTTCAACTCGTCAAAAAGCCGGTTCAGGAAACCGCCCTCCCTGATGTCGATTCCCAAAGCCACCCGCTTCAGTCGGCCCCCGGATTCCGTGCACACTTCGGCGAATTTGGGAATGAGCATCGTAGGCAGGTTATCAACGCAGAAAAACCCTACATCTTCCAGGCACTTGATCGCCTGGCTCTTGCCGGCGCCCGACAGGCCGGTGACTACCACGAAATGGCTTCGTCTCATGGCTCGAAATCGTCCTGATCCTTGTCGGGAGATGTGAGCACTTGCGTCAGCCGTTCGGTCAGAAGCTTCTCGCTGTCAAGACCCATTTCCTTTAGTCGATGGTTCAGGGCGGCGACCTCGATGATTATCGCCATGTTCCTGCCCGGTCTCACCGGCACCGTTATCTTCGGCAGTTTCACCTCGAGGATGGTATATGAGTCCTCCGAAATCCCGATCCGATCATACTCCTTCGAGGAATCCCAATCCTCAAGTTCCACAATGAGGCCGACCCGCTTCGTATTCCGGACCGCGCCGACACCGAAAATGTTCTTCACGTCGAAAATGCCCAGGCCGCGTATTTCCATATGATGTCGCAGCAATGCCGAGCCCTCACCGTAGAGGAATCGGTCACCCCTCCGTCGGATGAACACGACATCGTCCGCAACCAAACGATGCCCCCTCTCGATGAGCTCAAGTGCACACTCGCTCTTCCCCACGCCCGCCCGCCCCATGATCATGACTCCGACGCCGTACACGTCCACGAGGACACCGTGCAGGCTTGTCTCGGGCGAAAACTGATTATCGAGGAATATGATTATCTTGCTGACGACCTTCGTTGTCGTCAGCAGCGACCTCAACACCGGCACGGATGCCCGATTCGCCTGCTCCACAAATCCTTCAGGAGGAGTCAGCCCTCTCGTGATGATGAAGCACGGGACTTCATATTTGAAAACGCGCTGCAGCCGCTCGGAGAGCGTGGCCTCGTCAAGCTGCCTCATGTAATTGACTTCCGTCAATCCCATCACTTGTACTCTGTCGAAGGCAAAAAAATCGAGGTACCCGGCAAGCGCGAGTCCCGGCCGGTTAATGTCAGGAATGGCAATCGTCCGCTCGAGGCCGCTGTGTCCGGCGATAGTCTGAATCTTGAGATTCTCCTTTGTCCTCTCTATGAAATCCGCCACCGTCAGACTCTTAATCATGGGAAGTCTCCCGGCCCTTAGAAAGTTCTTCGGAGCAGGCCGTATCCGCCGTCCTTCTTCCGGTAAACCACGTTGACGTCATTGCTCCGCTCGTTGACGAACGCAAAAAAAACGTCGCCCGACGCCTCGATTTGCATGACCGCATCCTCGACCGACATGGGCTTCGCGCCGAAATGGGTGCTCACGGAGACGCTGTACTGTCCGTGCTGCTCCAGCAATTCCTCCGGCTCGGGTGCGCCTTCGTCGGACTCCTGCGCCGCTGCCGCAGGTTCCTCGCTCTTCTTCCGCTTCGCACGGCGCGCCTTCGAGACACGCGTGCGCAATTGTCGCTGAATCTTCTCGACCGCCTTGTCAATGGAAACATACATGTCATCAGTGGCTTCCTGACTATGAAAACGGACCGAGTTGCCCCCCGACACCGTTATCTCGGCGAACTGGCGGTACTTCTCCACAGAGAGCACCACCCGCACATCTGTGATGCGATCAAATGAAGACAGCACCTTTTGCAGTTTCTTCTCGATGTGAGAGCGAATCGGCTCGGTAATCTCTACATGACGACCTGTAACGGTAAGCTCCATACCCGTACTCCTCCTGCCTACACTTCACCACTCATGCAATGCTGCTCTCTGTTCAGCCGACTGTCAAAGATAATAAAAGAAGGCCCCCCTTCATACCGCGGGGCCGCACACGCGAGACCGCTGAAAAGAAAGGTGAACGTGAACGCTAGCAACTCAAATAAATTATAGCACTTAGGAATATCACTGTCAATTGCGGCGCACGGCGTTCTCCGGCCCTGAAAGACCAGCCGTAACCTCGTTTCCTCCGTTCCGACATGCGCTTCAACATGACGCGCTACCGCGCTCGGTCATGCAAACGATGATTCGCCGAATCTATCATTTTTTTGCATTGACGCGTCTCTGTGATTCTGATATCATTACGCTCAGAAGGCTTCCATGGGGAGAATGGCTATGGACAAGAAACACAAAACGGATGTCCTCACATTCGAGAAACTCAACTTGATTCCCGCCTACGTTGACATAGAGGTCATACTCGAAGACCTGATGTATATGGACGAACACATAAAGACGACCGTGCCCGCCGAAGAGCGTCTGCGCATTCTCGCGAGCGGAGTGTATCGGAGACGTTTCTTCGACTGCGGCGAAGAGTGCATGGAGATGGCCCGAATCTTCCTCCGTCTCAAAGCGCTCTATCGCCTCGATTCCGTCGGCAAGATGTACAGCTTCATCAATACTTACAAACTCTACATACTCGAGAAACAACACGTCGGCGAACAACACCTCTAGCGGTCCTTATCACGACACGAGGCTCGACGGCATCAACCGCGAGCACGGGTTGTCACGTTTCCGCTGGAAGCCGTCCCAACCTCCTCCTTACGCCCGCAACGAGAAACAATCCGTGTGGCCGACCTTTGTTTTGAAATGGGAATCTCTCATCGCCCCCTTCGACATCACCGCCCTATCGACGAAGGCTGGGCCAAAACAAAACTCGCCAGCATCTCCTGCCAGCGAGTCAAGGCACAGCCGTCCACAAAGAAGCTTTTTCGAAAACTCTGTATAATCCGGTAGCGGTGGAGGGATTCGAACCCTCATGGTGCCGAGCACCGGGGGATTTTGAGTCCGAAACTGCGAATTGTCGAAAACGTCATGAGGCTCAGAGGCTTGTAAATACAGGCTTCTGAGCCTTTCATGTTTGGTATTGTTGGGTCAAGTTGGATGAAATTTGAAGTTGACGGGCACAATTTGGGCACAATCCGAGCACACTGAAAATCGATGTCTCAGCCGTCCATCGCACTGCCCGACACCCTAAATATTTTCTTTTGCCTCGCCGCGTATGCGTGCAAGGTCCCCTTTTCTTACTCAACTGAACCCTTATGGTGTGTCTATTTCAATGGATGACGGCTTGGCAACCGTTGTTCTATGATATATTATTCTGTGCCAATACTGTGGCACTGAAAGTTAAGCAGCTCCTCTACCCGTTGCCAATGATTTGAGTAGCCCAAAGAAAGGAGTGACGAAGGCATATGCCGACTGAACTCTTCGAATGGGCCTGCGAACAAATCGAGGATAAATACAAACAGCTGGACCATACATATGGCTGGCGGCTCCTGACTACGCCCAGCGCCACTCTTTCACATAAGCCGGATATAGCTTTTATCACGCTGAATCCGGGTGGTGACACAATCCACCCGGACCATGGCCGAGAGAGTTGTGAAAACGGTTCTGCATACATCTATGAGAGATGGCCAAGGGGTAAGGGTAAGGGGCCTGCGACTCATAACCGCGGGGAAGCCCCACTGCAGAAGCAGGTCCAGGCACTGTTCAAAGAAATCGCCCTCTTAATCGGTGAACCGGACTATCGGTCGATGATGGACACTTCCCTCATGGCGTACTACATCCCGTTCAGATCACCCAGCTACTCCGAGTTGCTCAAGCCGAAGGAATCTCGGGAATTTGCTTTCAATCTATGGTCGTGTCTCACAGAGAACATTTCGCCGAGGCTCATTCTGACTATCGACCGGATTACGTTCGAAGACTTTAAGAAGATACTTGGGAAGAAGCCGGGTTGTAAGCGCGCTGACCATCCGCCGCTTCCAACTGGATGGGGGAAAACAACCGTTGATGTGACTTGGTATACCATTCCCGGTTCAAGAAGGGTAGTGGTTACTCGTTTCCCCCACCTGTCACGCTTCAGGATTTTCAATCGGCAAAAATCAAAGAAGCACATGGGCCAGATTCTTAGCCTAATCACGGAACACCTGAGGCAGTGTCCCAACAAGTTTGAGGTGATGACATGAGCAATGTACGTCCCGAAAGCCGTTCATACAGTACAATAGAAGCCGCTGACCTTATGAAACTGGCTGCGATAGCTCGCAAAGACCGTGAGCAATTCTTTCAAGACAAGCCTGAATGGGCTATTTACGCTCAACGCGTGCTATGTATTGCTCTCTGCCAAGGTGCGGCAAAACACTATGTTGATGGCGTGACAGGCATCAATGACTTCGATATATACACATTTTACAGGAGCCATTCAGAAAAACGTTGGTACGCAAAACGAATCAAATCTTATGACTTCGGAAACCCGAAATTTGGGAGGTCGCCGGATCGACCCGATTTCATAGGCCGCCGCGTAGATTGTTTAGGACGAGCTATTGACGCGACCGATAAAGAAAATATTGTTACAGCGTTGCGCCGATACATTGAACAAGGTAAGACTGAGACGGCAAGGTTATTGGCAGAGAAAGCGATAGTGCTATTGGAACCCGACTGTGGGAAAGTTGTATGGCCGGTAGAGCAGAAGGCTTGAGGCAAGCCTTAGAAGGCTACTGACTAGGGGCGAATCTTACTCGGTTCCTGCTGTCTGCAATTGAATTTCAAAAGAAGAAGGAGCAAATCATGTTTAGGGAATTCGCCGACAATCCAACCCGACCTTTGCGCGCGCTGCAGATCTGGCAAATCCTGATTGCAGCGGCCGACAATCGACAGATTCTTACGTATAACCTTCTTGCGAAAAAGATCGGCTATAAGGGTGCTGGCACCTTGGCGCAAACACTCGGTCATATCATGTATTATTGCCAGCACAACGGACTCCCGCCTTTGACTGTGCTGGTCGTTAACGAAGACACTGGGTTGCCCGGAGAGGGACTTCTCGAAGCTGACCTGAATGCAGACAGGGAATTAGTGTTCAGATTCAACTGGTACTCGATTGTGCCGCCGACGCCAGAAGAGCTGGAAGAGGCGTACAAAGTAGCCCATTCCCACATTAACCAAACCAGCGGCAATTCTTAATAATCTCAAATCTGCTGATGTATACTCCGACCACCAGTCATATTTCCTTTTGTCTTCGTTGAAGTGCCTGTCTTCAGAGAGGGACCTCGTAATGAGCGAAGCAGCAGACGCGGCGGGACATTGCAGCCCAAAAATCATACATATTGAATTAACCCCCGTGTTCGTCCCATTCCGCGAGACCGTAAAGCAGGCAATGCAATCTGGTTCAGGTGGCCTCGGGATGGCAATAGCGGCTGAAGAAGCCTGGCTCGGGGAAGATTTCGTCATCTGCAGGCTCTTCGCGGATGACGGGAACATCGGCACGGGCGAGGCATTTGTCTGGCTGCCTGAGACCGGCGTTTCGCCCGAACAGATCATAGACGCTGTTGAACATGCGCTCGGGAGATATGTCCTCGGGTAACCTGTGCCGAACAGCGAGGGATGGGTGTCGTGATCCACAACCAGACACTCGGCATAGCCTCGGCAATGCAGATTCATCTTGCTGCGGCACGGTATCATTCGCTGGGCCACGCAGTCGAACTCTTCGGACACATCATGCTCGAAGATGACCTCATTGTTGAGCCAATAGACTACGGCAATGGGTTCGCCACAGTCCCACAAGGGCTCGGATGGGGTGTGTCCTTGGACCAAGACGCGCTTCAGAAGTACGCGAAAAAGAAGACCATATTGCTCGAAGAAGCCGGTCGCTGACGAGGAGAGGATTATGGATCTGACTGAAAAGAGAACACTGGGCAGAAGCGGGCTGATAGTGGGCCGATTGGGAGTATCCTGTGGGTACGGCGCGCCGACCGAAGCCTTTGAGGAAGCTTTCGAGAGAGGATGTAACTACTTCTATTGGGGTTCTCTTCGCCGCTTGAGCATGGCCAAGACCATCAAGAGCATCTCGACTCAGGGCAAGCGGGATAAACTTGTGGTTGTCATTCAGGTTTATAACAGAATCGCATCTATGCTTCACGGCAGCGTGGAAAGAGGATTACGCAAAGCGGCCCTGGACTATGCGGATGTCCTCTTGCTTGGATGGCACAATTCGCTTCCTTCTCAGCGACTCCTTGAAGCCGCTCATAAGCTTAAAGAGCAAGAAAAAATAAGATTCTTGGCGATGAGCGGGCATTATCGTCCTGCTTTCCCTGTTGTGGCCGAGAAGGGCGTCTTCGACATCTTCCACATACGGTACAACGCTGTTCATAGAGGCGCCGAGGTTGATGTCTTTCCAAAGCTTCCCCAGCAAAGCAGACCCGGCATAGTCATTTACACCGCTACTTGTTGGCGAAAACTGCTCAGTCCAGGGAAGACACCTCCTGGCGAGAAGACCCCCTCCGGCTCAGACTGCTACCGCTTTGTGCTGTCGAATCCGAACGTGGATGTGTGCATGACCGGCCCTCGAGATAGGGCGCAAATGCAGGAAGCGCTCAAGACGCTGACCCTCGGCCCATTCAATAATGAACAGATGGATTGGATGAGAAGAGTGGGCGACCGCGTTCGGGGAAAGTGAGCAAGGAGCGCAAGCAAGCAAAGCCCCGTTCCCTTATCACCAGCCGCAGTTATGGATAATACGCACTCTTGCCGCGCAGGCCTGAAGTGAAGATTCTATGACAAACTCTTGACTGTAAGCCACATATTCCTGAGGGAAGAGTTATGATGAGACTCTTCACTGCCAAAGGGATGTTCTTGAGTGAAGGTTCCGCCAGAATCCTTCAGTTATTTTTATCTCCAGAGAAGTGTGGATTCCGTCTTCGAAAACCTTCACGCCTTTGATGTGACGTTCTTGACAGGTTCCGGTCCCCTAATAAGGTTCCCTTTGAGAATCTTTGTGGTATTTTGGCCAAGATGATGAACGAAAAGGCTTAGCGCATATGGATAGGTAGAAAAAACCGTGAACCGTGTGGCGGGTGTATCCCCTCAGAACATGCCTATTTCCTGCCCCGTATCTCGTTTATTAGCTCCATCTGTATTCCTTGAATCTCTACCAATCGCTCCCATTGGCGAGACAGCATGTGATCGATCTTTTGGTGAAGCTGACGAATCTCCAGTTCAGCTTTTAGATTTATCTGATAGTCACGCACCGCACGTATCCGATCCCGTGCCTCCTGCCGGTTCTGACTCATCAGAATCACTGGTGCTTGAATCGCCGCTAACGCCGACAAGACGAGATTCAGGAAAATATAAGGATACGGATCGAACGGCATGGCAATAAGGAGGGCCGAGTTAATAAACAACCAAATGAGAATGGCAACCACGAAGATTGATAAGAAGGTCCAACTTCCCCCAAAATTTGTAATCTGATCTGCCAGCCGTCCCTAAGGTCAAGTCCGTTTGAAATTCCTCTTCTGGGTTATGAGCGAGAATCTCCTGTTTTCTGAGACTCTCTATAATCTCCTGGTCCATCTCTGTTAGTTCGCCCCTCTCTGTTTTGAGGAGCTCTTTCACATACCTATGGCTGTACTTCTGAAGGTCCCCAATGCAAATCCAACCGTCGTCCAACTAGTTTCCCAAGTCATGCTTTATCAGTTCAGCCACAGCGGCACGGACGATGACGGCTGGTCGCAATTGGGCGATACGTTCCTCGCCACAGATTTGGCATACTCGAGTTCTTTTCCCGCTACTCTTGTCCATTTTGTTTGCTACTTCCCCCTCTCTTTTGGCCGTAAACCTTACAATGACGGAATTAGTCCGACATCATATTGCTTTTGCAGTCAATAATATATCCACGAGGGTAGGACAAATCAAGAAAAATGCCGATGTGTCTGCCGTGTTTTGATTCAATTCGGAATGTTGGCAATTGCATATCTGATAATGTATACTTCGGATGCAGAGGAAATCCCAGAACAAAAGAGGCTGTATAAGGAGAAAACTCGCGCAAGGCGAAGGACGATTAACCTGAACGCGGAAGAAGCTCAACTCATATCCTTAATTCCTATATTAACGTTTACCAATTGATCTGACGACGTACACTTTATCTCGACCTGAAAAGACGGGAAATGGAAACCTCAAAGCGTTTCCACTCGGGAGCCGCGTGTCTCCGAGTGATTTCAAGTGAACTATCTTAGACCAAGCGGTGATACAAGGACAGAGAATGGAAACAGGAATCCTCATAGGCTACTTCGCAAAACGAGATGAAGCTCGCGGAGTCTTCAGGAAGTTGCAGAGGAGAGGTTTCCGCCGCGCCGCATTGGTCAGCAGGACTGCGGATGGAGATGTACATACATGGGACCCCTTCCTGTGGCGCCGGGCTTTCGTGGCGACCATAGCTTTCATCCTGTTCGGGGTCCTCGCCGGAGTTGCGTCCATAACCCTTCAGTGGCCGGAGCCGATTTTGAGCGGAGTCCCTTCTGCCCTGATTCCGATCCTTGTGGGTGGATTCATCGGCGCCCTTTTCAGTGGGGTATGGATACGACGATCGCGGTTTGGCGTGGAACGAAGGCTGCTCGAGGATCACGCACGTTGGTTGATGTCCGAGGAGACCGTCCTGATTCTCCAGACGCCGGTCGAAACATTGCGATTCCCAGTGGAGTTGTTACGGGAAGGCGGCGAAACCCCGCCCGCGATTTTCGTCCTGCATGCGAAGCGCGAGAGTCTAATCAGAGATGTGTGGAGCCCCGGGGCGCCGCTCTCCCCAGAGCAAATCAGGGAGCATGCCCAGCGTCTGGCCACGGACCACAATGTGGACCCAAATCCGCAACGGAACACCGAACTGTTCAAGCGCCTCGAACAGGCCCATCAATGGGTGCATCAGGTTTGCTTGGATCTCTCCGAAGCGAGCCGACTGGAACAGAGTGTGCCTCCAACCGCCGAGTGGCTCCTCGACAATGAGTACATCATCGAGAGCAACGCCCGCGACGTTCAGTTGAACCTTCCGCGGCACTATTACCAGGATCTACCAGCCCTCGCCAACGAGCCCTACCGGGGTCTGCCACGCATTTACGGCCTGGCGAAGGAACTCGTCTCCCATTCGGACTTGCGTCTAGACCGGGAGAACATCCTTGCGTTTATTGAGGCCTATCAATCCGTGGGCGCATTGTCGATTGGCGAACTCTGGGCCGTCCCCCAGATGCTGCGCGCCGCGTTGATTGAGAGCGTCCAGAATCTTGCCGCAAGAGCTCTCACGGAACTGCGAGAGCGAGAGATCGCCACCTTCTGGGCGAACAGGCTCATTACAGCCAACCGGAGAGATCCCAACCAGCTCTTCTCGATTATGGCTGAACTTGCTGAAACCCAACCCAGCCCGAGCCCTTATTTCGCTTCTCAACTTATCGATCACCTCTACGACGAAGGAGCCGCGTTGGCGCCGGTCAAGAGCTGGCTTGAGCGCACGTTCCGCAAATCCTTGAGCGATCTTGACCAGCGTGAGCAAAACCGCCAGACGAGGGATCAGATATCGATCGGAAATGCGTTTACCAGCTTGCGACAGTTCTCCCTGTTGGATTGGAGACAGATCTTCGAACAACTCAGCCGCGTAGAGCGGTTGCTTCGGCTGGATCCCTCTGGCGTCTATTCCAGGATGGATTTCGACACGCGCGATCGGTATCGCCGGGCGATTGAAGAACTCGCCCGTGGGTCAGGTCAGGCGGAGAGCCAAGTCGCCCAACGCGCCATCGATCTGGCGGCGCAAGCTACCCGTGAAGCCGCGGAGGATGAACGGTGGATCCACGTCGGGACTTATCTGATCGGTGAAGGAAGGGGAAAGCTGGCGCAGCTCATAGGATGTCCTGAGACGCTACGGTTCCGTACCCTGCATTGGGTCTACCGCCATCATTCTGCAGTGTACTTTCTCGGGCTCGGCTTCTTCTCCGCCCTACTCATCTCCCTGATCGTTGTGCTTGGCCTGGGCGCACAGACACATGGGGTCCGGCTTTTGATAGCCCTCCTCTTATTGATCCCCGCCAGCCAGCTTTCGATCGAGGTTGTGAATTACCTGGTCACGCGGCTATTTCCGCCGCGCACTCTTCCGAAGATGGATTTCGAGATTTCAGGGATTCCTGACGAATTTCGAACGCTGGTTGTTGTGCCAATGTTGCTGGTGGACGCAGGGACGATCCGAGCCGAGGCGGATAAGCTTGAAATCCGATATCTGGCCAATAAAGAGGACAATCTGCTCTTTGGCCTCTTCACGGATTATATGGATTCGGAGCAAACACATTGTGAGGAGGACGAATATCTGCTCCAAACTGTGACCGAAAGCCTCGAAACCCTCAATCATCGGTATGGTGATGAGCGTTTCTTCCTTTTCCATCGGGAGCGAAGATGGAATGAATCCGAGCATAAATTCATCGGCTGGGAGCGCAAACGCGGGAAGTTAGAAGAACTCAATCGTCTGATCGATGGAACGCGGCCCGAAGATGCCGATCGTCTGGTATACGTCGGTAACCCTGATCATTTGTCCAACGTGAGGTTCATCATCACATTGGACAGCGACACACAACTGCCCCACGGCGCCGCCCGCAGGATGATCGAGACCCTGGCACACCCTCTCAACCAGCCGCGCTTCGATACCGAAGGCAGTATCCTGGCCGGCTCTTATGCAATCATCCAACCGCGCGTGAGCCCCTCTCTGCCGAGTACGAATGCCACTCCTTTCAGCCGACTCTTCTCGGACGCGGTTGGAATCGACCCATATACCAGGGCTGTTTCAGATGTCAATCAGGATCTCACCGGTGAAGGCTCCTACCATGGCAAAGGCATCTATGATGTGCGCGCTTTTAGTCGAGTGCTTTCTGAAAGGTTTCCTGAAGAGTGGTTGCTGAGCCATGATTTGATTGAAGGCGCTCACGTTCGAGTGGGTCTGGCCAGTGATATTGAGCTTTATGATGAGTTTCCGCAGGATTACCTGAGCTACACCAGCCGGCAGCACCGTTGGATTCGTGGTGATTGGCAAATCGCGGAATGGATATTACCGCGTGTTCCTCAACCTGGAGGACGGCGAGGACCAAACCAAATCTCCTGGTTCGACCGTTGGAAGGTCTTCGACAACTTGCGTCGGAGCCTGATACCCGCAGCCAGCCTGGGGTTGCTTGTGGCCTCGTGGCTAACCTCCTCTCGGATAGGGTGGGTATCCACCTCTGTGGTCGCCGTGCAGTTGTTGTTCCACCCTTTGGCGCAGCCCTTCACAATGGCGACCACCCGTCAGGGGCTGAGGAGCTTCTCCTTCTCAAAAGTGGCGCACGACCTGCTGCGGGCGATTGTTGATGCCGCTCTGCTTCCGCACCAGGCCGGACTGGCTTTGGATGCCATTCTGCTGGTCTGGTATCGCCGCCTCATCTCTCATCGGGGATTGCTTGAGTGGACTTCAGCCCAGGCGATGCATGGGAAGACCCCGGGTCATCTGAGAAGGTTCGTGATTTCCATGGGCCCGGCAAGCATCTTCAGCGGGGTCGTGGGGTGGGCGGTGCAGCGATGGATGCCGTCGAACCTTTTGGTGGCCGGTCCCTGGCTCGTGTTGTGGTTCCTATCCCCTCTGATCGGTTGGCTCTTGAACCTGCGACCGCATGCGAAGCAACAACAATTCCTGCTTCCTGAAAAGGATCTGCGTTTTTTGAGGACAGTTGCACGACGAACCTGGCGCTATTTCTCGCACTTTGTCAACGATGGGACCTCTTGGCTTCCACCCGACAATTACCAGGTCTTCCATCAGAATAAATTGGCAATGCGTACCAGTCCAACCAATATCGGTCTCTGGATGCTCAGCGCGCTCGCCGCACACGATTTCGGATATCTGACGGTGGATCAGGTCGTTGATAAGCTGATGCGTACTATGAAGACGCTTGGCAAACTGGAGCGCTATGAGGGCCATCTGCTGAATTGGTACGATATCCAAACCCTGACCCCTCTAGAACCTCGCTACGTGTCCACCGTGGACAGCGGAAATCTACTTGGCGCCTTATGGTCCCTGGAGCACGGACTTGACGAGTTGATTCAGGCGCCTGTCGTGGATGTGAAAGCCTTTGAAGGCTTACAGGACACCGGTGATATCTTGAAACAGGTCGTCCAACAGAAAGGCATCCCTGGTCTTAATTCTCATGCCCTCGACGAAATGATAGGCGAGTGGGAAGCCCCGCCGGATCGCATTGCCGACGCGCTTCGCCTGCTGCGACGGGTGGAGGAGAGTGTAAAGGTCCTGGCCGAAAAAGCGCGTGAGTCCGCCGGCGTTGAAGCGGACGCGGCCTATTGGGCCGGACAGATGCAGAAACAGGTAGTTGCGTGGTTAAGAATTGTGGACCGCTACCTCACATGGATCGAAATCCTCGATGAAAAGACGGAAGAGGAGGTCGCCCAATTGGGTCCGGATGCCCTGCTCGCCTTCCGCCATGATTTGCATCACGCGCCTTCGCTTCTCGATCTCGCTAATGGGCGCATTCAGTGCATTTCGATCCTCCAATCGGTCCGGGAGGAGGCTTCCTCAGTTCCAAGCGACATGTTCGAATGGATTGAACGCCTTCTGCAGGCCTTCGCAAAGTCGAAATGGCTGGCCGGTGAAATGTTGGGTTTGGGCGAGCGACTCATCGAGGACGGACGTGAGCTATCCGAATCGATCAACATGCGCTTCCTGTATGACTCCGAACGCCGGCTGTTTTCGATCGGCTACAACGCCTCTGAAGGTCGCTTGGATAACGCCTACTATGATCTCTTGGCGAGTGAGGCGCGGCTTGGGAGTTTCGTCGCCATCGCTCGGGGGGACATCCCAGTTGAGCATTGGTTCTCCATGAGTCGACCATACGGCGCGATCAGTCGGCGTCGGGTGCTGCTCAGTTGGACCGGGACCATGTTCGAATATCTGATGCCGCTGATTTTCCAACGCTCCTACGGGAACACGCTCTTGGATAAAACGACTAAAGAAGCCGTGGCGATCCACATCGCTTACGGTCGCAAGCGTCGTGTGCCGTGGGGGATATCGGAGTCTGCCTTTGGAGATTTCGACATCAATAAGACTTATCAATACAAGGCCTTTGGCGTACCAGAGCTCGGATTAAAGCGCGGCTTGCAGGAGCAAGTTGTCGTCGCGCCTTATGCCACCCTTCTGGCGGTGAAACTGGCGCCGCGAGAGGCCGTACAGAATCTGAAACGACTGGCCAATTTGGGGCTTCTGAACGATTACGGCTATTACGAAGCGATGGACTTCAGCCGGCAACCAAGTCGTGAGGACGAGCGTGGAGTCGTCATACAAGCTTATATGGCTCATCATCAAGGAATGAGTCTCTTATCGCTGACCAACTTCATCCACGACAATCCTATCCAGCGTCGTTTTCATGCTGACACACGCGTGCGTACGGTTGAGCCATTGCTTCATGAACGCATCCCGAGCCTTCCTTCGGTGCATCATGTTTCCACGCGGGAAAGAGTGACTTCGGTGATGAGCGTCGGCGAAGTCACGCCATCGGTGAGCAAATTCGATACACCCCATACTGCCACACCCAAAACCCAACTACTCTGCAACGGTCGGTACGGCTTGATGGTGACGAACGCGGGCGGTGGATACAGTCAATGGGGCAAGTTTGAGATCACGCGCTGGAGGTCGGATCGGACTCAGGATTCGTGGGGAACCTTCTGCTACATCCATGAGGCCAATTCGGATCGATTGTGGTCCAACACCTATCACCCGATCGGCGGGAAGGTCGAGTCCTATTCCGTCAACTTCGCGCTCGACCGTGTCGAGTTTAGGCGCGCCGATCACGGTTTTCAAACCGAAACGGAGGTTGTCGTCTCATCTGAAGATGACGTTGAGATTCGGCGGATTACACTAATTAATCGGTCTCTTCGCACCCGCCGCCTCGATCTCACCAGCTACATTGAACTCTCGATGGCGCCTCACAACGCAGACCGGCAGCATCCGGCCTTCAATAAGCTGTTCATCCAAACCGAGGCGGTTCCTCAACAGCAAGCGCTCCTCGCATACCGCCGACCTCGTGGGGAAGACGACCCGCCCATTTATGTGGCGCACCGTCTTACGCTTGAACACGCCGAGGGCGAAGTCCTGCAATTCGAGACCGACCGTCGCCGATTCATCGGCCGAGGACGGACGCTCGCAAATCCGATGGGGGTCTTCCAGGAACTTAGCAACAGCCAGGGTTTTGTCCTGGACCCGATCCTCAGCCTGCGCCAGAGCCTGAGTCTTGGTCCAGGACAGCGTGTCCGGGTTTCCTTGGTAATCGCCGCCGGTGAAACACGCGAGCAGGTCTTAAGACTGATGGGTAAGTACAGCGATTCCCATGCCATTGACCGGGCGATGGATTTCGCTTGGGCCTCTGCCCAGCTTGAACTGCGATTGCTGCGCATCCAGCCCGACGACGCTCGCCGGTTCCAGGGGCTCGCAAGCCACCTGCTGTTTCCCAACCCCGTCTGGCGCGCTCCGGCCGAACGCATCGAGGAGAACCACAAGGGCCAAGCCGGCTTATGGCCCTATGGAATCTCGGGAGACCTGCCGATTGTCTTGATTACCATTGGCGAGGCTCGGGACATCAGCCTGGTCCGTCAGATGCTCCAGGCCCATACCTATTGGCGCATGCACGGGTTGACGGCAGATCTTGTGATCCTCAACGAAGAGGCCAGCGGCTATGAGCAGCCGCTGCGTGAACGACTCGAGCGCCTGATCCAAACGCATTCCATGCATGCTGAGATTGACCGGCCTGGTGGAATCTATTTGCGCAGCGCGGATCTTATCCCGGAGGAAGATCTGACGTTACTCAAGGCTGCGGCGAGTGTGGCGCTGGTGGCAGCCCGCGGCCCATTGCCCCAGCAATTGGGCGGGCCCATGGGGGTCCCCGATCTGCCGGAACCCATGGACAAGAAACGCGCTCCCCGGGAGCCTTCGGCTGCGCTGCCCTTCCTGGAGTTGCCCTACTTCAACAGCCTGGGTGGTTTTACTCCCGATGGGCGTGAATACGCGATCTATCTCGGTCCCAACATGCACACGCCCGCGCCCTGGGTGAATGTCATCGCAAACCCGACCTTCGGAACATTGATCAGCGAAACGGGGGCTGGCTTTACCTGGTATGGCAACAGCCAACGCAATCGCCTGACCCAATGGTCGAACGACCCTGTAATGGATCCA
This sequence comes from Candidatus Abyssobacteria bacterium SURF_17, assembly GCA_003598055.1. Taxonomy (GTDB): domain Bacteria; phylum Abyssobacteria; class SURF-5; order SURF-5; family SURF-5; genus SURF-17. Next base: position 19,860 of record QZKI01000088.1, read on the forward strand.
CCGTCTGAGGCGTTATACGTTCGAGATGAGGAGACCGGCGTCTACTGGACGCCGACCCCGTCGCCGATCCGCGAGGAGACCGCCTATCGGGCAAGGCATGGAGCTGGGTACACCGTCTTCGAGCATAACAGCCATGGGATCGAGCAAGAGTTGACGGTCTTCGTTCCAGTGGACGAGAAAGGAGGAAAGCCGATTAAGCTGCAAAGGCTGCAGTTGAGGAACGACTCCTCCAGGCGTCGTAAACTCGCGGTGACGTATTACGTGGAGTGGACACTGGGCGAGAACCGTGAGTCTTCCCAGATGCAGGTCGTGACCTACTGGGATGAGGAAGTCCGTGCCTTACTCGCTCGGAATCGTTACCACCCTGAGTATGGGGATCGCCTGGCCTTCGCGGCCATCAATCCGCCTCCGGAATCTTACAACGGCGACCGCACATCCTTCCTTGGGCGCAACCGCTCGCTGGAGAAACCGGCGGCGATGGAGCGGATCAGGCTATCACGTCGGACAGGGGCGGGGTTCGACCCGTGCGCTGCGTTGCAGGTCACGCTTGAACTAGCTCCTGGCGAGAGTGCTGAGGTCACGTGCATGTTGGGCCAAGCCGAGTCGGTGGAGGAGGTCCATGAACTGGTTCTTACCTACCGGGAAAGTTTTGCGCTCGAGACCGCGTTAAGCCAAACGAAAGCGTGGTGGGATGATCTGTTGGGTACGATCCAAGTGCATACACCCGAGCTTGCAGCAGACTTCCTGATCAACCGTTGGCTTCTGTATCAAAGCCTTAGCTGTCGAATCTGGGGGCGTTCTGCCTTCTACCAGTCCGGCGGCGCGTTCGGCTTCCGCGATCAATTGCAGGACGTTATGGCTTTCCTATACGCATATCCCGAGTTGGCGCGCGAGCACATCCTGCTGGCGGCAAGCCGTCAGTTCAAGGAAGGCGATGTCCAGCACTGGTGGCATCCACCGAGCGGCGCGGGTATCCGCTCGCGGATATCCGACGATTCGCTGTGGCTTCCCTACGTTGTCGCTCACTATGTCCGGACCACCGGCGATGTTGACATCCTGCACGCGGAGGTTCCCTTCCTCGACGCGCCCACGCTGGAAGACGGTCAGCATGAGAGCTTCTTCACGCCGCAGGTCGCGTTAGAACGCGCCACACTGTTTGAGCACTGCCGGCGCGCTGTCAAGCGTAGTCTGACCTTTGGGTCCCATGGGTTACCCCTGATGGGAACAGGGGACTGGAACGATGGGATGAACCTTGTCGGTGCTGGGGGAAAAGGGGAGAGTGTTTGGCTGGCGTGGTTCCTGACAGATGTGCTTCAGGGAATGGCCGATCTGTCCGACCTGACGGCTCGGCCCGATCTGAGCCGCACCTATCAGCAAGACAGGAGAGCGCTGATTCAGCGTGTCGAGCGGGCGGCATGGGATGGGGAGTGGTATCTTCGGGCGATCTTCGACGATGGCACACCCCTTGGTTCCTCGGCGAATAAGGAGGCGAGGATTGATTCCCTGCCACAATCCTGGGCGTGGCTGAGCGGAACCGCCGACAACAATCGCGCAAATATGGCCTTGGAATCAGCATGGAGGCATCTCGTTCGCGAGGATGAAGGTCTGGTGCTGCTCCTTGCACCTTCCTTTGATAGATCGGAACCGTCACCCGGATACATCAAGGGCTACCCTCCAGGAGTGCGGGAGAACGGAGGTCAGTACACTCATGCCGCCCTATGGTTCGCTATGGCCATGGCGCGTCGAGGGGATGGCACAGGTGCGGCGAAAATGCTGTGCATGCTCAACCCGATTGAGCACGCGCGCGAGCCGGAACCGGTTTGGCGCTATGGGATTGAGCCCTACGTGGTCGCAGCTG
>QZKI01000096.1 GCA_003598055.1 Candidatus Abyssobacteria bacterium SURF_17
GATTGCTTCGGTCGCGTTGCTCCCTCGCAATGACGAAACGTCCACTTCCGTATTGTGTCCCCGGAAGGCACTGTGCTGTGGTTTTTGGTTGCGGCTATGCCGCGCTGCGAATCTGTCCTACGATTCGCAATCGGGTGTAACCGTCTGTAGGTGTGAATTCATTCGCATGGTCTTCTCGGCTTTTTCGCCATGTGTATGCGAATAAATTCGCACCTACATAACCGGGGGACAGATTCTCTCTCCCTTTTCGTGACACATCGTCATATGTGGTTGTAGGTGCGCATGGCCGTGCGCCCCTGCAATCGCAATCGTGGCACATTCTCAGTCCCCATTTTCCCACGTGCTTGACAACATCAATGAATTATGATGACAATGTTTTGTGCCTGGCCCCTTGTTCAGACATTAGCTGCTACGAACTGAGAGGAAGAAATGATTGACTTGCTCATAAAACGCGGTGATGTGTTCACCATGGCCGGCGATGGCGTCGGTTACATCGGGGACGGCGCCGTAGCCATTGAGGGCAATACAATCGCTGCGGTCGGTCGGACAGCCGAACTCGAAAAGGCGTTCCCGGCAAAGCGGACAATCGATGCCACCACGAAGGCGGTTCTCCCCGGCCTAATTGACGGTCACCTCCACACTGTCATCGCTCTCTTGCGCGGGCTCGGACAGGACGCCCCCACATGGCACGAAGGCGTTGACCCCTACTTCGAACAACTCAGTACCGACGCCGTTCTCGCGGGCGCTCAGCTTTCCGCTATTGAGGCCATCCGCGCAGGCACCACTACTCTCGGCGATTATGGTCCGGGAATGCTCATCACGCTCCCGTTTTACGAAAAGCTCGGCATAAGGGCGAAGGTGTGCAGCCTGATAAGCGAAGTGCCGCCCGTTGAAAGCATTCTCAAGGAAGGCGAGCTGTATCCCTTTGACCCATCCATCGGCGAGCTACGGCTCCGCGAAAACCTTGAACTGATAGAGAACTGGAATGGAGCAGCGGACGGCAGGATTACCGTCATGATTGGGCCGCAGGGACCTGATTACTGCAGCCGAGAGCTCTTCCGGAAAATCAAAGAGACAGCGGAGAAACGCAACGTAAAGATTCATCTGCACATCGCCCAGGGTGACCGCGAAATCCTTCAGATGAAGAACAGATACGGCATGCGGCCGGTCGAGTTCCTCGCGGACATCGGTTACCTCGACGAACAACTCATAGCCGTGCATATGGTGAAGTGTACGGATGAGGAAGTCGAACGGATTGCCCGCTCCGGCGCTTCCATGGCCTTTTGTCCCTCGAGCCTCATCATCTGCGACGGCATTGTGCCGCCCGCCGACGTATTCTTGAGAGCAGGCGGAAATGTCTGCCTCGGCACGGACGAGACCAGCTCGAACAACGGCACCAACATTTTCAGCGAGATGAAGCTCGGTTCGCTCGCGCTCAATATGAAGAATCAGGATCCAACCTTTCTCCCGACATGGAAAGCGCTTCGCATGGCAACGATTGAGGGCGCGAAGGCAATAGGGCTCGACCATGAAATAGGCTCGCTCGAAGCGGGCAAGAAGGCCGACATCATCCTCGTAGATTTGACAAAGCCGAGCATGATGCCCGTGCTCCGTGACCCTGTGAGAAACATCGTTCCCAACCTCGTGCTCTCGGCTCGGGGCGATGAGGTGGTCATGTCCATCATCGATGGCAAAGTTGTTTACGAAGACGGAAAGATAACGACCCTCGACGAGAGCGAATTGCTTGCGTTCATTCAGCAGACGGCCGAAGAAGTGAACGAGCAGGCATCAAAAGAAGTCAGAAAGAGAAGAACGGTTCAACAGCGATTAACACGGGAAAACAAGTATTAGTCTCCCGTTCTATAAGTGAAAAGCCATAAGCATGACGCGGAGACCCTATAATAATGGTTGTCATTCTGAGCATCCGACCCCGCCTGCGGCGGGGTTAGATGTGCAAGAAACAAACGCGTCGTCATTGCGAGCGAAGGGCCACAGGCCCGAGCGAAGCAATCTCTGTTTGCATCTCCAATGCTTCCAATGAGATTGCTTCGGTCGCTCGGGTCTGCGACCCTTCGCTCCCTCGCAATGACGAAACGGTTGCGCGTTTCTTAAAAGCGGAGCGAAGAATCTCTCGTCGTTCAAGGATTTACGTTGAGCATGAGATCCTTCACTTCGTTCAGGATGACAGGGGAAGTTCAGAGTAGAGGTGTAACCATGCGAACTCTTGACCTTGCCGGACTTATTCCCGCCACGCTGACCCCAATGACCGACCGCTTCGAGGTGAATGAGGGGGCGCTAAGAAGATATATCCACTGGCTCCTCGGCTTTGACGGCCTGAAAGCAGTTGCGGTGAACATGGATACAGGCGAGGGCTCGCACCTCACCGGCGAGGAAAAGAAAGGCATCATCGCTGTGTGGAAGCGGGAGATGAAGAAGCCGATCCCGATTCTCGCGGGCATCACCGGCCCGTCCACATCTGAAGCGGTTCGCCAGGCGCGTGAGGCAGAGGACGCAGGCGCCGACGCGCTCGTGATTTTTCCGATTCCGGCATTTGTGGGTCGTCCCTTGCCGCCCGAGATACCGCTCAAGTATCACGAGGCAATTGCAGGCTCCGTGCACATTCCGCTCGTGTTGTTTCAGCTTCAGCCGGTGCTGAGCGGCGTCATCTTCGAGCCGGAAACGCTCGCGCGGTTGCTCGAGATCAAGAACGTCATAGCCATCAAGGAAGCGTCCTTCGATGCAGTCGTTTTCGTCAATACGGCGCGTATCGTCCGGCAGGCATCACGCAAGATAACGCTGTTGACGGGCAACGACAACTTTATCCTCGAATCGTTCATGCTTGGGGCCCACGGCGCCCTCATCGGTTTCGGGACCATCGCGGTTGCCGAACAAATCGAAATGATTAAACTAACCAGGGAGAACGATTTCTCCACCACCCTAAGACTTTATAGAGAAAAAGTGCGCCCGCTGGCGGAGAGCATGTTTTCGCCGCCGGTGAGGAATTATCGCGCGCGGCTGAAAGAGGCGCTCCGCGTATTGGGAATTTTGCCCAACGCGGCCATGCGTCCTCCGCTGTTGCCGCTCGATGAGCGCGAGCAGGCAATGGTGCACGACGCGCTGGTTGCAGCGGGGCTCATGAAGTAAGGAAATGCCGGATGGAAAGAGCCAAATTTGAATATAAGACTCTTGAACAAATCATCGAGGACTGTGCGAAACGCGCCCTTCACATCGAATTTGATCCCGACCTCAGCATCCTTTACGAACCCATAGAAATCGGCGGACGGAAGTTGGGGAACCGGCTCGCCGTTCATCCGATGGAAGGAAGCGACGCCACGGCGGATGGAAAACCGGGCGAGCTGGCGTTTCATCGCTGGAAACGGTTTGCCTCAGGCGGCGCAAAGCTCCTGTGGGGCGAGGCGGCTGCCGTGGTTCCCGACGGCCGCTCGAATCCCCGGCAGCTCATCGCCTGCAAAGAGAACGTGCGTGAGTTGACGGAACTCGTGAAGCAGACGCGCTGCGCGCACCGAGATGCACTCGGGACCGACTCCGATTTCCTCATCGGCATCCAGCTCAGCCATGCCGGACGCCACTGTTTCACGAAACCGGCGCTTGCATTTCGCTTGCCCGTCCATGACTCGTTCACCGTGCTGGACAAACGGACGCGCGAGCCGCTGCCTGCGGATTATCCCGTCGTGACTGATGACTATCTTGAACACCTCGAAGAATCGTTCGTGGACGCTGCCCGCGCGGCATGTGATTCCGGATTCGACTTCATTGACATCAAACAATGCCATTCGTATCTTCTCAATGAGCTGCTGGCCGCCCGAACGCGAGCGGGGAAGTACGGCGGGACATTCGAGAACCGCACAAGGTTTGTTGGAAATGTGGTCAGGCGAATCAAAGATGCACTCGCGGATGAAATTCTCATTGCCAGCCGCCTCAATATCTTCGACAGCATTCCCTTCGGGAAAGACCCCGCGACCGGAATCGGCAAGCCACTTCCATATGAAGTTCCCTACGAGTTGGCGTGGGGCGTGGACGAAAGCAATCCCCAGCGCGAAAACCTAAGCGAACCCATCAAGCTCATCGAATCTTTGAGCATGCTCGGAGTAAGCATGCTCAGCGTCAGCATTGGAAGTCCGTACTGGAGCCCGCATCTGCTGCGACCGTTCAGCAGACCGGTCGAAGGCGGCTATCTTTCTCCCGAGCATCCGCTGGTAGGCGTCGATCGGCTGTTCCGGCTTACGGGCGAGATTCAGAAGGCGTTCCCGCACATTCCCGTGGTCGGTGCGGGTTACAGTTGGTTGCGGCAATTCATGTTGAACGCGGCTGCGGCGAATGTTCGTTCCGGCAGGGTGACGATTGTGGGAGCTGGTCGGGGCGCGCTTGCGTATCCCGAGTTCGCGCGTGAGGGGAAGGCTCAGGGTTCGCTTGACTCCCGGAAGGTTTGCCTCAATGACAGTCTCTGCTCAAATCTCCTGCGCGCATTCGCTTCCGACGGCGGCAAAACACCCACGGGCTGTCCCATCCGCGACGCCACATACCGCGAGATTTACAAGTTATTGAAATAGTATCGTTTTGTGGCAGAAGTAGAGGAGCGAAGATGAAGAAGAGAGCGGAGAAAGCAATAAGCAGAATAATAAGGACGAGCCACTCTTGTCCAAAATAGCTTTTTACTTTGGACAGCATTTTGAGGTCTAGAACAAACTCTGAAGCACTCGTTCGATTTTATGCTTGAAGTCGGAGAGGTCTGTAGTCACAACGCGCCAAACAATGTCGAGGTCAATGCCAAAGTAGTCATGGACAAGAACATGGCGCATCCCGATTATTTTCTGCCAAGGTATCTCTGGATGGGCATTTCGAAACTTCTCAGAAAGGGTGCGGGAAGCTTCGCCCATGACTTGCAGATGGTGTACGATCCAGTTCTGAATCAGTTCATTCTCGCGAAAGCTCTTTTCTCCCTTTGCTGCATACTTTTCGATTCTCTCGATAGCGTCGAGGATGTGACGCAGCCGCTCTCTATCGTCTCTCACAGCGGCATCGCTTCCTTGAGCACGCGCTCGCGGATGTTTTTCCGCAGGCCGTTCACGGTTATCACGTCAACCCTTCCGCCGAACAACTCGTTGAGGTCGGCCCAGAGCCCACCGAGGTCGAGCAGACTGCGACCGGGTTCGAGGTCGACTAAAACGTCAATATCGCTCTGTTCGTCGGCCTCGCCGCGTGCAACGGAACCGAAGACACGCACATTTCGAGCACCGTGCTTTGCTGCGATGCGAAGCACTTCCTCTCGCTTTTCCTTCAGCAGCTTACTAACGGTCACGAAGAAAATCCTTTCAATTGAGCCTTAAAGCAAGTTAATAATATCATTTGCCGGGCAATGGCGTCAAGGTAGACAAGAAGGTTTCATCGGTCTCCGATTTTCCCTCTTCACACCGTCCGAGTGCCGTAGTGGATGACTTTTGATTCATGAGGGTAATCTTTCGGTGGGCTATTGGAGAAGTGGGCTTCCGCGCGTTCCGAGAGTTTCAGCAGGTTGTGCTCGAGTTCTTCGCGCTTGGCCTCGATGGTTGCCGTGCTCGCATCGGCGGGCACACGCACGGGGTCTCCGCAGAAATAGACGAATTCATTGAATGGAAGTGGGACGAGCGTGCGATCCCATGTAGGCAGAAGGACTTTTCGTTTTGCCCATGCCTTGACGGGATAGATGGGCGCTCCCGACTCTTTGGCGATAACTATGATGCCCTTCTTCACCTTCCGATTTGGTCCGCGCGAGCCATCGACCGTCAACCCGCAGAATATCCTGTCGTGCGTGCGAATATAGTCGATGACCTCGGTGAGCGCCTCGCTGCCGCCCATCGAGCTGCCGCCCCGGATGGGCGTGAAGCCGAGCCTCTTGGCCACGGGCGCCATAATTGCGCCCTGGTCGCTCCTGCTTACCATCGTGACCACGTTGTAATTGCGGAACGTGAAAGGAACGAGTATCACATCTTGATGCCAAATGGAGCCGAGGATGCTTGCGCCCGTATCGCGCAGCTTCCTCATCCCATCGAAATTATAGAACACCCTCTTGCTGGTCAGAAACACGAAGTTCATGTAAGCCTTATAGATAGGGGGGAATATCCAGAGGATTGCCCGTACGAAGGGATGTACTGTTCGCGTCTTGTTTGGTTTTTCCATTTCCGACGGCTTCTATCGTCTCAAGCGATGAATACACTCCGGGACATAATACCAGACTTCCTCATAGTATGCCGCCCAAAATGGCCGTGCTTTGTTCCTTCACAGAGTATAGGTATTATGTCCCCGGAATCAAGGTGTTATCCCGAGATACTTCCGGGTCACCTTGACATATTTCTCGGCCCAGTACTTATTTCCCGCGGCCTCCGACTCCGGAAGCTGTCTGACCACCTTGGCGGGAACACCGACAACGAGGCTGCGCGGCGGAATTTTCGTGTCCGGCGGTATGAGCGCGCCTGCTCCGACGATCGATTGGTAGCCGACGACGACGCCGTTCATGATGATTGCGCCCATTCCCACGACGACCTCGTCCTCGACTCTGCACCCGTGGAGGTTGACGCCGTGACCGACGGTCACAAAATCTCCCACGATGCACGGCCATTCGTCGGCCACGTGGAGCGTCGAGTTGTCCTGGATGTTACTGCATACTCCGAGACGCACATCGTTGATGTCGCCCCTAAGCACGGAGTTGAACAGGACACTCGCCTTATCGCCGATTTCCACTCCGCCGATTATCTGCACACCGGCGGCTATGAACGCCGTCGGAGCAATGGAAGGCCTGCGGTCGCCGTACGTAAGTATCATCGTGATTTGCTTCAGGAATTTGTCTCGGTTGCTTCCCCGAATATCTCGGCGAGCGTCGAACATATCTCGCCGAGCGTGACATAGTTTTCGACGCACTCGATGATGGACTCCATCAGATTCGCATCCCCCGCGGCCGCCTCGTGCAGCGCTTTGAGCGAGCGGCCCACCGCCGCCGCGTCGCGCTCGGCGCGCACCTTCTTGAGCGACTCGATTTGTTCCGCCTGCACCGCGAGGTCGACCTCGAGCAGTTTATCCGGAGGCGCTTCCTCGGTCTGGAACTTGTTTACGCCGACGATCACTTTCTCGCCGCTCTCGATTCCCTGCTGATAGCGATAGGAGCTATCCTGAATCTCTTTCTGCATGAATCCGCTTTTTATCGCCGCGATGGCTCCGCCCATCGAGTCGATCTTCTTTATGTATTCCTCGGCCGCCTCTTCTATCTCGTCGGTGAGTTTCTCCACAAGGTACGAGCCGCCGAGCGGGTCCACGCTATCTGCAACGCCGGTCTCGTACGCTATGAGCTGCTGCGTACGCAGCGCCAGCCTGACCGCCTCCTCCGTCGGCAGACAGAGGGCCTCATCGCGAGAGTTCGTATGCAGCGACTGTGTTCCTCCCAGTACCGCGGCGAGCGCCTGCATCGCAACGCGGATGACATTATTTTCATGCTGCTGCACCGTGAGCGTGCAGCCAGCCGTCTGCGTGTGGAAGCGCAGCTTATCGGAGTCCGGCTTCTTTGAGCCAAATCGCTCCTTCATGATGCGCGCCCACAGCCGCCGTGCGGCCCTGAACTTTGCGACCTCCTCGAAGAAGTTGTTGTGCGAATTGAAGAAAAACGAGAGGCGCCCGGCAAACGCATCAATGTCCAATCCTGACTCCACCGCCGCCTGAACATACGCTATGGCATTCGCGAGCGTGAAGGCGACTTCCTGAACGGCGGTAGAGCCGGCCTCGCGGATGTGATAACCGCTGATGCTAATCATGTTCCAGCGGGGCAGGTTCTTCGTGCAGTACTTGAATATGTCAGTCACCAGTCGCATTGACGGCGTTATCGGAAATCGATGCGTCCCCCGGGCGACATATTCCTTGAGAATATCGTTCTGGATGGTGCCGCCGAGCTTATCGAGCGGCGTGCTCCGCTTCCTCGCCAGCGCCACGTACATTGCGAGGAGAATCGCTGCAGTCGCATTGATCGTCATGGAGGTCGTGACCTTCTCCTGCGGTATTTGGTCGAACAGGACTTCCATGTCGCGCAACGAGTCAATGGCGACGCCGACTTTTCCGACTTCGCCGTCGGCGAGCGGATGGTCGGAATCGTATCCTATCTGCGTCGGCAGGTCGAACGCGATGCTCAAGCCCGTTTGTCCGTGGTCGAGCAAGAATCGGTAGCGACGATTTGATTCGCGCGCGTTCGCGAAGCCGGCGTATTGCCGCATTGTCCAAAGGCGGCCCCGGTACATCGTCGGTTGGATGCCGCGGGTATATGGATACTCTCCCGGAAACCCGAGATCCTTCTGGTAGTCGAGGTCGCGCACGTCTGTGGGGAAATACACCCGGTGGAACTCGATGCCTGAGTCGGTCAGAAACTTGGGCGAGCGCTCGGGAAACTTGCTCAGCACCTTGCCCAGCGTTTTCTCTTCCCACTGCTTCCGCTGCTTTTCAAGTTCTTCCAGATTCATTGTCCCTATCCTTTCGCGAGACAATGGGGACAGAGCCCTTTTCAAAGGGCTCTGTCCCCATTCGCTAATCGCCGATCACAATGAGTGGCGCACCCTCGTTCACGCTCTGGTTCTTCGTGACGTTCACTTCGCGCACTGTGCCTGCGCATGGTGATACGATATTGTTCTCCATTTTCATGGTCTCGATAACGAGAAGCACATCGCCTGCTTTTACCGTATCGCCGACCTGCACTTTGATTTCGATGATGAGCCCCGGCAGTGGCGCCCGCACCGTTGTTACGCCTCCGACCGTTTCGGCTACGGGCTGAGGCTTGCGAGCCACCGGAGCTGCTGCCTGTGCAGGCGTCTCGCTCACCACCATCATCTTCGGCAGCTCCACTTTTGTGAGGTCCTTGATGCCCACCTCATACTGAACGCCGTTGACAATGACCAGCGCGCCTTCGCTGCTTATCCTTGTGACCTCTACGAGGTAGGCTTTTCCGTTGAGAAGCAATTCAAACCGTTTCACCAGCAATGCCTCCTGTGCCACTCCCGCCCGAAATCGCGAATTCGCTCCGCAATTTCTTGGGACGGCGTCATTGCGAGCGAAGGGTCGCAGACCCGAGGGTCGCAAACCCAAGGGCCGCAGGCCCGAGCGCAGCAATCTCAGGTGACTACAAGGGATTGCTTCGTCGCTTGGGTCTGCGACCCTACGCTCTTCGCAATGACGGTGGTCTTGTTTGCAGCCATGCCACGCCGCGCGTTCGCCTTTCGCCCCTCAATTGCCCGACAGGCTTACAGAGGGATGTTCCCATGTTTCTTCGGAGGATTGGTATCGCGCTTGTTTTTCAGCATGTCAAGCGCCTTTATCAGCTTCGCCCGTGTCGTGCGCGGCTCAATCACTTCATCAACATATCCCAACTCTGCGGCGATATACGGACTCGCGAATTTCTCGCGATACTCGTCGGTGAGCTTCTTGCGGGCCTCCTCGCGGTCGGCCGCCTGACTGAGCTCTTTGCGGAACACAATATTGACCGCCCCATCCGGCCCCATCACTGCGATTTCGGCCGAGGGCCATGCATAGTTGATGTCGCAGCGCACGTGCTTCGAATTCATCACGCAATAGGCGCCTCCGTAAGCCTTCCGCGTTATCACCGTCACGCGCGGCACCGTCGCCTCGCAGTATGCATAGATGAGCTTCGCGCCGTGGACGATTATTCCCCCGAATTCCTGCGCCGTGCCGGGGAGAAAACCGGGAACGTCCTCGAACGTGACAATCGGAATATTGAATGCGTCGCAGAATCTGACGAATCGAGCCCCTTTTTTCGAGGCGTCAATATCCAGGCAACCCGCCTGCACCATCGGCTGATTGGCGACAATTCCGACCGACCTCCCGCCGAGCCGCGCAAAGCCCACGATGATGTTGCGCGCATAGTTGGCATGCACTTCGAGGAACTGATGGTCATCGACAACCGACCGGATGACCTGGTACATATCATATGATTCCTTCGCGCTATCTGGAACGAGCGCGTTCAGCGAGTCATCAGGCCGGTCCGGCCTATCATCCGTCGGCACAAACGGCGGGTCTTCCATATTATTCTGCGGAAGATATGACAGCAGCTCGCGCACCATCTCGATGCAACACTTCTCGTCGGGCATCGCGAAATGGCACACGCCGCTGCGCGTCGAGTGCGTCTGCGGTCCGCCGAGGTCTTCCTTCGTTACCTCCTCGAACGTGGTCGCCTTGACGACCTCCGGTCCCGTGATGAACATGTAACTTGTCTTGTCAACCATGAAGATGAAGTCGGTGAGCGCCGGGGAATACACGGCGCCGCCCGCACACGGGCCCAGAACGACGGAAATCTGCGGTATCACTCCGGAGGCGAGGGTGTTTCTTAAGAATATGTCGGCGTACCCGGCCAGGCTCTCGACGCCTTCCTGAATCCGCGCGCCGCCGGAATCGTTCAGGCCGATGAGCGGCGCGCCATTGCGCATGGCCATCTCCATCAGCCTGCATACTTTTTCAGCGAACGCATGGCCGAGCGTGCCACCGACCACCGTGAAATCCTGCGCGAACACGTACACGAGCCTTCCGGCAACCGTCCCATATCCTGTGACCACGCCGTCGCCGAGGTATTTCTTTTTTTCCATCCCGAAATGCGTGCAGCGGTGCGTCACGAAGCCGCCGAGCTCGGTGAACGAACCTGCGTCCAACAAGAGCTCTATCCTCTCACGGGCCGTCAATTTCCCTTTTTCATGCTGATCTTTGATGCGCTCTTCGCCGCCCCCAAGCAATGCCTCTTTCTGCAGTTGTTTGAGTTTCTCTATTTCGTGCAGAGTTGACATTCACATCTCCCCCGGAGATTCCCGCGCTCTCTTAAGTATTTGATGAAAAACACGTTACCCGTTAGACGGTTATCCGCGCCCCGCTCAACATACATTATTGGCGCACTTTGTGTTGCCGTGGTTCATCAAAGATTAATTGTGGAAATAAACTACGGAGCGAGGCGAGTTGAAACCATTCTTGCCAAGAGTGGCCGTAGTCTATCATAAGGCCCAAACGATGTCAAGGTAGCGCCAGCGCTCTTTCCGCCACTTCCGGGAAGCGCTTGACAACGTTGGCGGGGGCATATAAAATTGAGAACAGGAAGCGCTGTGAACTTCTTGAATGGATTGAGGTAACAAACGGCGGCGACAGTGGAAGCGCATGTGGAAAAGGCCGTAGTGGCCGAACAAGCACAGGGGCGTTGGAGGGGATTGCTCCAGACGATGAGGCCCACGCAGTGGGTCAAAAACCTCATTATTTTTGCCGTCATCGTCTTCTCCTTGAACCTGTTGGATGTTACGATGCTTGTTCGGACATCGGTCGCCTTCGTCCTGTTCTGCATCCTTTCCGGAACGGTATATATCCTGAATGATTATGCCGACCTCGAGTATGACCGGCAGCATCCGGTCAAGTCTCGGCGTCCGATGGCGTCGGGGACCGTCCCGCCCGAGTTTGCCGTCAGAGTCGCAGTCTTCTTGACGCTCATTGGCCTGGGTGGCTCGTTCCTGCTTGGGATCGGGTTCGGTCTGATTGCCCTTGCCTATTACGCGCTCGTGGTTTCGTATTCGTTTTATCTGAAGAACATAGTCATCCTGGACGTATTCGCGATCGCGCTCGGGTTCGTCATACGAGCGCTTGCAGGCGGGATTGCGATCCATCAAGACATATCGGCCTGGTTCCTCGTGTGCACGATGTTCCTCGCGCTTTTCCTGGCTTTGTGCAAGCGTCGGCATGAATTGCTCCTTCTTGACAACGATGCGCACAAACACCGCAGAGCGCTCGCCGAATACAGTCCGTATTTTCTTGACCAGATGATTGCGGTAGTCACGACATCGACGGTGATTTCGTACGCGATGTTCACCGTATCGAGCGAATCTCTTGAGTTCCAGAAGTTTCAAACGCACAACCTCATTTATACTGTCCCGTTCGTTCTGTACGGTATTTTCCGGTATCTGTATCTAGCGTATCACAAGGAACAAGGCGGCGACCCGACAAGAGTGTTGCTGACCGATAGGGCCCTCCTACTGGACATTCTCCTTTGGTTCATTGCGTGCAGTCTCATCTTGTATAGGCAATACGTATCGTAACCCAAGCTTCGGAGGTACCACGCATAATGAGTTCGGTTCGCGTTTCACCTGAGTCCAAGAAAACAGAAAAGGCGGCAGTCCAAAAGGCAAGAGTCGCTGTTTTGAAGACAACGCCTGAAACCGTGCTGGAGGATTACGGGCGGCTCATGCGATTGGCGGAATATGAGAAATACCTGCCTAAGGATAAGGATACCGCCCTCAAGATAAACATATCGTGGCACGTCTTCTATCCTGCGTGCTCGACCGCGCCGTGGCAGCTCGACGGGGTCATAAAGACCATGCTGGAGGACGGATACAAGCGTGAGCACATCCATGGCTGTCACAATCGCACCGTCGTGGTAGACGCGAGAGTAGGAGAGGTCAACAATAAGCAGCGGCAAATGGTCGTGGACAAATACGGCCTTCGCAATGTCCACTTATACGAAAACGAGCGCTGGGTCAGGTATGAGCCGAAGGGTGAGATCCTTGTGCTCAATGACATCTACCCCGACGGCATATATATTCCAGAGCGGTTTATCGGCGAGAATATCCTTCACTTGCCGACGATGAAGACGCATGTGTTCACGACGATGACCGGAGCCATGAAGAACGCCTTCGGCGGCCTGCTGCAGGAACGCCGTCATTGGACCCACAGCGTGATACATGAGACCCTCGTTGACCTGCTCACGATACAGAAGGAGATTCATAGCGGCATATTCGCCGTGATGGATGGCACGTTTGCGGGTGATGGCCCCGGGCCGCGTTGCATGCGAGTTCACGTGAAAGATTACATTCTGGCAAGCGCCGACCAGGTGGCCATTGATGCCGTGGCCGCCAGGATGATGGGGTTCGACCCCATGAGCCTCGATTTCATCCGGATAGCGCATGAAAAGGGCCTTGGGTGCGGGGTCGTGGAGGATATGGAGATCGTCGGTGAGGACATATCAGGCGTGAACTGGCGGTTCGAGGGAAAGAAAGACACCTTTGCGAGCAGAGGCCAGAAGGCCATCTATCACGGACCGCTCAAGCCGCTTGAGAAGCTTCTCCTTCGCACTCCGCTGGTCCCCTGGTCTTATCTTGCCTCGCGCTTCTATCACGATGGACTCTGGTATCCTCTGGTCGGCAGGAAACGGGTGAAAGAGGCCCTCGAGACAAAATGGGGGAAACTGTTCAATCAGTATTAGCGCCCCATGAGCTTTTTGGGGGGCCATTCATTTTGTACCCCGTGCTTTTATGGTTGAGGTGATCTCTCCGAACACCGGTAGAGCAGTATTTCCGGTCGCACTTTGACTCCCGTCGTTGGCCAAAAGGCCGCTCTGCTGTCGAAAATCGGCCCCTTCCTGGCACAGTATCCCGCATAGTCGGTTGTGATCAGCCCGCGGTCCCACATCTGGCGTGACCGGTGCATGTCAAGGACAATTGCGGCGAACTTCCTCCGCTCAAGCGCTTGCGATAATTCATCGATGAGTTCCAATCTGCCCCTCTCGCGGTCGCTGCTCATGATGCTGTATAGGGCTTCTGCGTGTGCATAACTCCTCTTGCCGGCGAGTACTGGCAGATGTGAATGATATGGGACGAAAACATCGCCCTCGAATTCTCTGATGAGGTTGACCAATTTCCAACCCGCTTGCACGTCCTCTTTGGTGGGGACAAACAGGAACGGATTGTAAATAAGGCACGAAAATTGGAGCACGAAAATAAGGCAGGCAGAGATTTCGCCGTAGCGCCGCTGGTCTCGGGGCAATGCACGGATGCACTCGAGAAGCCGATGCATCGAGATCCCGAACAAGATGGATATGGCGGCATAAGCAGTGAGCGAGACATTGGAATATCCGCCTTCGTGAATTCTGGACATCCAGGATGACCCCACCATCCCACCGGCCATCAAGATGTAATACAGAATATCCCACCGTTTTGATTGTGAAAGGAAAATGAAGAAGAGCACTATTGACATGCTGCACGCAATCGAGAGCGGTGACAAAATGTCCGTGAGCCAGAACTCGAGCACCATGAACCGTATGATTGGATGCCCCGCCGGAATTCGGAAAACGTAATAGGTATACCATCCGTCGTAAACGCGGTCCAGAATGAGCGTGCTTATGCCTATGATAACGACCACCGTGCCTATGAAGAAAAGGGCCCGGCGCGGAGAGAAGAGAATGCAATACAACACGATCGGCGCCAGGATGGCCAATGTCGTTTGCTTCGTGAGAAATGCAAGTGAAAACATGATTCCTGCAAGAATCCATCCCCGGGCTGAGCCAGCGAACCTGACGAGATACAATCCCATGAGCAAAAAGAAGATGAACAACGAGTCAACGCGCCCGAGGTCAAGCCACGCGCCGCCGATTCGATATGTGGCTGCGAACAAGCCCATCGCAAGCAGCGCCGCGAATGAGTTGCCGGTTTCCTTTCTGACGAAAAGGAATATCACCGCAAAACACCCTAATGATGAGATGAACGAGATGAGCCGAAGCGGGACGAAGCCCTGCCCTACGACCTTAGCCACGGCAGCCGAGAGATAGAAGTAGAGCGGAGTATAGAAGAAGGGGACAAATTCCAGAGAAGGCTTAACATAAAACCTCTCGCCCGACAATATCCTTGTAACATGGTTTACGAGGCTTCCTTCGAGCCACTCCAGTTCAAAGGGATACCGTATGCGAAACAGGAACAGGCAGAGATAGGTCAGGAGGTAGATTACCGCAATTGACGCCAGCGCACACCGCACGAGAAACGTTATCCTCTCGGCAAATGCACGGGGAGCCTCATTTTCTCTCTGACGTCCTGAGAGTTGGATCATAATGGCGGTTGTATCTTCTGCGCTTCGCTCACGCCGAGCGTTTCGCGGACAATCCAGAAGGGACGGCCTTTTACCTGGTCGTATATTCTTGCCAGGTATTCCCCCAAGATGCCCACGCAAATCAGTTGCACTCCTCCGAGAAAGAGCATGAGTAAAGCCATACTCGCAAAAGCTGAGACAGGCTGTGGGCCGGAGCCGCCCGTCCACCCTGTGAAGGCGGGGCGGAGCACAAGGACGACGAATCCACCCAATGCCAGGAAGAGAGCGGCAAATCCGAGATATGTTGCGATTCTGAGTGGCTGGGTCGAAAACGAGAAGATGCCGTCACAGGCGAGCTTGCAGAGCTTCGAGAATGTATATTTTGCCTCTCCTGCAGCTCTTGCGCTTCTTTCATACTCAATTCCTTCTTGCCGGAAACCTACCCAGGAACGCAATCCTCTCACGAATCGGTTTTGCTCCGGCAAGGAATTGAGTAAGTCCGCCACTCTTCTGTCTATCAGGCAGAAATCGCCTGAGCCGTATGGGATATCAATATTAGCGAGTCTGCCTATGAGCTTATAGAACGCGTCGTAGCACAGTCTTTTGAATACCCCTTCCTTCCGCTTCGTTCGTATCCCGTAAACGACTTCGCGTCCTTCCTTCCATTTCGCGATGAAGCGATGGAGCTCCTCGGGCGGATCCTGCAGGTCGGAGTCTATGATGATGACGCAATCTCCCTGCGCGTACCGAATTCCCGCCGAGATGGCGTTCTGATGCCCGAAATTGCGAGAGAACCGGATTGCCTTCCACTGAGGATTTTTTTCGTGAATGCCGCAGATAAGGTCCCATGTGCCATCGAAAGAGCCGTCGTCAACAAGCAAGACCTCGAACGGCTCTTGCCATTTCTCCGCCGCAGCCGTCAGCCTGGCGTAGAATTCAGGAAGTACCTCTCGCTCGTTGAAACACGGAGAAACGATTGAAATCAAGATCCTCTTCCCTTTAGAGAACGAAGGCTCGCGGGGACCGTTAGCGCCTCTTGATTCACACGGAGCGGCTAGATTATACATGAAACGAATTATTCTACCAAATGCTCGCTCCGGAATCAAAGAAGCGCGGAATATGCATGCGCGTATTGGCGTCACGCTGGAAATGGTATAATCTAGCTTCGATAATATGTGCTATGGCGGCGAGGCCGGTGTCTGAGGCGAACATTCCGCTTTTCAGCGGATGCGAGGAATCGGCGACATGCATCTGATGGGCAAGAAGAAAGAGTTGGCTTTGGCCATTGTGTTGGTTCTCAGCCTGTACTGTTTGTCGATCGCAATTGTTCGCCCTTTTGGCGAGTTTCCGCTGAACGACGACTGGTCGTATGCCAAAACCGTAAAAACATATGCCGAGACGGGGAAGATACAATTTACGAGTTGGGTGCGGATGACCTTTATCGCCCAGATGTATTACGGTGCTGCTTTTGTTCGTGCGTTTGGGTTCTCGCACCTGATTCTGCGAATTTCGACCATGATCCTGGCGGCCTTCACGCTGGTGATTTTCTTTGCGATGCTCCGGACAGCCGGCATATCAGTGTGGAATTCGGTTCTTGGGAGCATATGCTTGCTGGCGAATCCATTCTTTCTCGGAAATAGCTTCACGTTCATGAGTGAGATCCCTTACCTTTTTTGGATTCTTGTCGCGACGCTCTTGTATTCAAGAAGTTGCGAAGGCGATGCTCCGCTTTGGCTTGCATTGCCGGCGGGCATGGCGGCCAGCGCAGCAGTCCTGGTGCGACAGACGGCCATACTGCTCCCGGTTGCAGCGGTTCTATCCGTTATGATGTCAAAGCACACTCGGAGAGCGCGAGTGTGGGCGAGCACTCTCGTGTTCAGCTTATTCCCGCTTGCATCTCTCTTTGCATTCGAAGTGTGGCTGCATGTTGTTCACGGGCCTATTCCCGCGACATGGCAGACGCGACACCTTGCGAGCTTTGCGCTGATGTGCAGACATCTCATAGAAATGCCAATTGTGTCGGTTTTCTACCTCGGCCTGCTTCTCATACCAGTCACTCTTCCCTTCGGGCTTGTTCCGCTTTTGCGGCGGAGGGACAAAGGGCCCGCGGCCGTCGGCTTTGTAGCTCTTGGGGTGCTTTCTCTGTATGCCGTCCTGAAGGGGGCCACGTGGCTGGGCATTCCTGATAGGTGGAAAGAGCTCTCCTTCTTCAGTGCGAATCTCATGCCGTATTTGGGCAATTCGTGGTTCGACCTGCAGACGTTCGGGCAGGGCCCGTATATCTTGAAAGACGTCATTGTGCTTCGACAGCTCTCTGCGGTAACGTGTCCGGCTTGGGTTTTCTGGGTGATGACGGCACTGTCAGCCCCTTTGGGCGCGGCTTTCATCGCTGTGCTTTGGAAAGGATTCCCCGGGGTGTGGAAAGCGCCGACAATAGTGCGGTTCTCAGGAGTTGCCGCCTTGCTTCATATCGGGCTGCTTGTATTCCAGGATTTCTATTTGGATCGGAACCTTCTTCCGGTTTTTCCCTTGGCTCTTCTCCTGCTCCTTTTCATTGTTCGCGAAAGCCGTGCATCGAGGATTCTTACCGGCCTATGTGCCGTGCTGCTTTCCGTTGTCACGGTTGCGGGCGTGTTTCATTATCACCGCTGGAACGAGGCGCGTTGGCGCGCAATAGATTTTCTGACGAAGGAAGCCGGAGCGCGTCCATATCAGATAGACGGAGGATTCGAATACAACGGGTGGATGTTCTTTGATGACTATTTTGGCCCGCCAAAGGGTGATAACAGTTGGTGGTGGGTGCACGACGACAAGTACATACTAGCGTTTTCGGATATCGAAGGGTACCGGGTTCTGAAGCGGTTTCCATTTAGGGCCGCCGTTCCGGGCATCGCAAACGAGATGCTCGTACTTGAAAGGGATTAGGACCGGGCTTTCCAATCCATGGACGACAAGCGTCGTAGTGTCAGAATTTACTGTGCAGCGCCGGTGCGTGTGGATAGATAGTTCATGAGCCTATTCATCCCCTCCTCGATGTTCTCCAGCGAGTTTGCGTATGAGAAACGGATGAAGCCTTCGGCGTTCGAGCCGAAGTCGATGCCGGGCGTGATGCCGACGCTCGCGTTCTCGAGCACCTCGAAGGCGAACTTGAGCGAATCGCTTGTGAAGCGCTTTGCGTTTGCGAGCACATAGAACGCGCCGGTCGGCTCTTTGGCAACGTCGAACCCCGCCTCTTTGATTCGTCGCAGAATCAATGTGCGGCGCTGGTTGAAGCACGCGACCATCTTATCCACGTCGGGCTGGGCCTCTTTCAGCGCCGCT
Organism: Candidatus Abyssobacteria bacterium SURF_17; assembly: GCA_003598055.1. GTDB lineage: Bacteria > Abyssobacteria > SURF-5 > SURF-5 > SURF-5 > SURF-17. Next base: position 18,187 of record QZKI01000096.1, read on the forward strand.
ATGCCCGCCCACTGCACGAAGGTGTTGGCCGCGATGAAGAAGTTCTGCTGCATCTTTTGAATGAGGCGCTGATACTTCGGCGGAGTGATGATGTAGCCGAGCCGCCAGCCGGTCATCGAATAGAGCTTCGAGAATCCATTCAGCACGAACGCATTGTCGGTGTACTCGAGCACTGAATGCTCTTTTCCCTCATACACGAGGCCGTGGTAGATTTCGTCGGAAATTACTATCGGGCCGATATCGGCAATGTGCTCGATGACGTTTCCATCCATGATGTGGCCGGTGGGATTGGCGGGCGAATTGGTGAGAATCGCCCTCGTGCGCGGTCCTACTCGCTCGCGTATCCGGTGCGGCTCAAGTTCGAAGCCGGTCTCCTCGCGAACATCCACGAAAGCGGGCACTCCGCCCACATAATTGATGAACTGAGGATAACATGCATAGTGCGGGTTCGGCAGAATGACTTCGTCGCCTTCATCAAGGATGGCCGAGAGCGCGAGCAGTATGCCAGGTGAGGTGCCGGAAGTCACAATCACGCGGTCAGGGGTGATGGTGACGCCGTATCTCATGAAAAAATATTCGCACACAGCCTCGCGCAGCGGCAATATCCCGACGCTCGCCGAATAGTGCGTCTTGCCGTCTCGCAGGGCCCGGAAAGCGGCCTCTTTGATGCAATCAGGGGTAGGGAAATCCGGCTCGCCGACTTCGAGATGGATCACGTCTTTTCCCTGCCGCTCGAGTTCTTGAGCGCGCTCGAGGATTTCCATGACGAGAAAGGGTGGTATATCAATCGGTCGTTTCATGGGACGTCGATGCGATGACAGGAAAACGTCGCCTTTACCTGCAATTGCTACCGCACGGAAAACGGCGTCGGCACGAAGGTCAGGATAAGGATAATCACAGCGATTGCGCCGACGAGTTTTCTCTTTCCGTCGAGAGGCACTTCAGGATGCGTCGGTGATGGATGTCTCAGACCGAACATGACGTTGAGAATGCCCCAGATCGCCCAGCCGAACCAGCCCACCATGCCCATAATCAGCAGAATCGCCACGACGGCCCGCGAAATGTCATAGTGCCTATCTCCGAACAGCGCATATGCGATGTGGCCGCCGTCCATCATCCCCACCGGCAGCAGATTCATCATCGTGACGAGTAATCCAATCCATCCGGCCAGCGCCACGGGGTGCAAATTGATGGCGTATCCCTCGGGGATGGAGGAGAACAGTCGGCCGGCTATTATCTCGAGCAGGAGCGATGAGCCGAAGGAGATTCCGGCCGCCGTGTCAACCATCGGCTGTGAAAGCTTGAGGCCGATAATGAGCGCCGGAATAGAGACGATGAACCCGACAATCGGCCCGGTGGCGCCGATATCGAGGAGGGCGCGCCGGTCCGGAACGCTCGAGTTCACCTTGATGACGGCGCCAAAAGTACCGATGAACGTCGGAGCGGGAATAAAATATGGAAGTGTCGCATCCACGTTGTGGCGGCGTGACATCAGATAATGCCCAAGCTCATGCGAGAGCAGAATGCTCATAATGGTGACCGAAAAAGGAATGCCTTTGTAGATGAGCTGAGGACGCGAAAAAGGGTCAACCTCTGCAAGTATTGCCCCAGCGAAAAGCGTGGTGCACAGCGTGGCCAAAAAGAGAATTACATTGGTTCTTATCTTTCGATGAGGCCGCATAACGAGCGCTTCAGGTTCGACGGCCCTGTAGATGATGCCCTCCGGAAGGCCCCCGGAATGCTCTTGCTCATATCTTCCGTTGTCGTTCAATCAGAACACCTCTCAAGAGAGAATCTCATCAGTGAATCTTACCATAACGAGAAGCTCATTTCAAACGGTTTCGCCTGTCGTGAAAAATGACTAAAGGGAGTTGGACTCAGGGGCGAGGGAAATGGGAGGGGAAGCGCTCTCCCTTCTTTAGGACTTTGTGGCCAAGAGGCAGTAATGCTCGCTGGAGTCGAGATGGATATCGGTTATCTTGAAATCTTTGAATAGTTCGCGCAGTTCTTCCGGGGTGAAGTAATGATGGGGCAACCCTTTTTCGAGTCCGTCCAACGGGACAAACGTTCCGGGTTCTATCTCCTGATACGTTTCGCCCTGATTTTTCCGTTTCGGCACCGTGATATAGACGATTCCATTTCTCTTGAGGACGCGGGCAATCTCCTTAACAACCTTTCGGATTTCCGCGAGTCTGGCATGGTGGATGACTTGTATCGAGATGACTGCATCGAAGAAGTTATCTTTGAACGGCAAAAGGGCCGTCATATTTTGAAGTCGGAGGTCAGCGCGCAAATTCTCTTTTTTCAACCAGGTTCGGGTTAACTCGATTCCTTCCGGTGAACTATCGAGACCGAATACGGAAAAGTGATTTCTCGCGAGATACACGACGTGTCTTCCGGAGCCACAACCTAAGTCGAGCACTCTTCGCGCTTTCCTTCCATAAAGCAGCAAGACGATATGGATCATGTCCTCATGCGGCTCTTCAAAGTACGCACCATGTTCCTTGAAGATATCGTCCCACGGGTTCTCAGAGCGTGGCATCATTTGTCCTTTTGCGGAAAAACAAGCTCTTATAGGGCGACCCGCCGGGTCGCCCCTACATAGGGAATGGAGGTCATCGGACTGTAGGAGCCGTTCGCGAACGGCCCCCGGAGATTGCTTCGTCATCCCGCGGTTCGCGGGATGACTCGCAATGACGGTCAAAGCCAAGAACGTTTCTTGGTCAAGTCTCCCCCGCCAACAGCGGGGATGAATATGCTCGCAATGACCGCGCAGATGTTTCTTTCACACATAACCCCGCCGCAGGAGGGATCGGCTACTCAGAATGACATCAATGGTCCGTTTCAGATTCCTTCGCGTCTTCGTGCCTTTGTGGTGAACGCATCCCTTACTCAATCACCGACGCGCAGACACGGCCGAGAAACGCATTGTCGTTCCATGCCGCTTGCGGCGCGCCCAGACGTACGGCAACGATATCGAGACTCGGCACCACATATATCCTTTTTTCGTTCATGCCCATTGCCGCAAATGCATCCTCCGGCACATTCGGCCACGTCGCGCCTGCCGTGTTCAGCCACCAGAGATACCCATAGAACGGATTCATTATCTGCGAGGGCTGTGTCGATTCGCTCACCCAGTCCGCGCTCAGGATTTGCTGGCCCTCCCAAACGCCTCCCCTCAAGTACAGATACCCGAACTTCGCGAACTCGCGCGCGGAGGCGACGACGCCCATGTACGTGAGCGTGTTGCCGGCGGTGTCCGACATCCACGCGGCGTTCCACATGCTCTCGTGAAGTGGGGCGTTCACGGTCGAACGGAGCGCTTCCCGTTCGGCGGGTTGGAGCCTTGCCAGATCCTGCTGGATGGCTCCGTCGAGGCACAGCGCGGTGCCGTGCTCGGC
>QZKI01000019.1 GCA_003598055.1 Candidatus Abyssobacteria bacterium SURF_17
GGCCGGTCGCACTGGGCTGACCAAGACCGCCACCATCCTGGGAACGGTCGCCTATATGTCACCCGAACAGGCGAGCGGCGAAGCCACTATCGACCACCGTACCGACATATGGTCGCTGGGAGTGGTTCTCTACAAGATGCTGACAGGATATCCTCCATTCGACGCTCCATCGGACGCCGCGCTGATTCACAGAATTATCTATGAACAAATGAAACCGGTATCCAGCCTGCGGAGCGATATTCCGTCTGGAGTGGAAGATATCATTCAGAAGATGCTGAGAAAGGACCCCCAGGAGCGATATCAGGACATGCAGTCATTGATAGCAGACCTGCAATCGGCAAAAACAAGGATGGTCGCTGTGGAAACGAAGACATCTCCCTCAATCGCTGTCTTGCCGTTTGTCGATATGAGCCCTGCGAAGGACCAGGAATACTTCTGCGATGGAATAGCCGAGGAACTTATCAATGCGCTGACGCAGATCAAGGACTTGAGAGTGATTGCCCGGACTTCTGCTTTTTCGTTCAAAGGCGAAAAAGCCGGTGTCGATGAGATTGGCAAGAGACTCAAGGTGCAAACAGTTCTTGAGGGCAGTGTTCGCAAAGCAGGAAACAGGCTTCGCATTACCGCGCAGTTAGTTGATACCAAAGGAGGCCACCATCTCTGGTCGGAAAGATATGATCGGGAATTGGATGATATCTTTGCAATCCAGGACGAAATCACGCTGGCAATAGTCGATAATCTGAAGCCCATGCTCCTGGGAGAAGAAAGAGCGAGGATTGCAAAGAGGCAGACGATAGACCTTGAAGCTTATAATCTGTTCCTGCAGGGCAGATTCTTCTGGAACAAACAGTCTGGAACCGCCCACAAGAAGGCCATTGAATTCTTTGAGCGAGCGGTTCAGAAAGAACCAGACTATGCTCAGGCGTGGGCTGGTATGGCCGATTGTTATACCCAGCTTCCCTTCTACAGCTTCTTTCCGCCGAAGGAGGCATATCGAAAAGCCCAGCAAGCTGCGCTGAAAGCTCTGAAGATAAATGATTCGCTTGCCGAAGGACATGCGTCCCTAGGATTCTTGAAAACCAACTATGAAAGAGACTGGAAAAATGCAGAAAGCGAATATAAACGGGCGATTGAACTCAACCCGGGCTATGCCAGCACACGCTATTTTTACTCTTGGCATTTGACTTTCATAGGTCGATATGACGAAGCCATAGAACAGATTCAACGCGCCTTCGAATTGGATCCTCTTTCTCTCGTCATTAATAGAGAGATAGGAGGTGCTTATTTATATGCCGGAAAGCATGAGCAAGCCATAGAGGCGCTAAAAAAGACCATTGCGATGGACGTAAGCTTCCCCATTGTACATTACTTTCTGGGGTTAGCATATTTCTTCAGTTCAAGGTTTGAGGAGGCCGCAAAAGAATTCGAAGAAGAATTGAAATATATGGGAGGTTTCGACCCGATAAGGGAAGGGTGGGCCGGACAAGGATTTGCCTTTTTGGGCAACCTGAACAAGGCACGGGAAATACAAGACCGTCTCTTGGATGAATCGAAAAGGGGCTATGTATCTCCATACCTTATCGGGACTATCTGTTTCGCGATCGGTGACCACGACGAGGGCTTTATGTGGTTGGAGAAAGCATATGAAGAAATGGATCCTTATTTGGGCTTTCTCAAACCCGAAAAACACTTTCGTGCTGTCGGATTGGATCAAAGATACATCGCCTTGCTCAAGAAAATGGGCCTAGAACCATGATCGGCACAACCATATCCCATTACAAGATTATCGAAAAGCTCGGCGAGGGCGGCAGGAGTGTCGTATACAAGGCAGTAGATATGCGACTGGAGAGGACGGTCGCTCTCAAAGTGTTGTCGGAGAAATTGCATAAGAACCAAAAGGCAAGGCTGCGCTTTCTCCGCGAAGCGCAGGCTGTCGCACAACTGGACCACCCTAATATTTGCACTGTTTATGAGACTGACCAGGCGGAGGGACTGATATTCATCGTGATGGCTTGTGTTGAAGGGCAAAGTCTCACCCGGAAGCTGGAAATCGGACCTCTGGAAGTAAACGAAGTGGTTGATATTTCTCTTCAGACCGCGCATGGGTTGCTTGCAGCACACAAGAACCACATCATCCACCGCGATATCAAGGACGGCAACATCATGATTAATACAGAGGGCGTCGTGAAAATCCTCGACTTCGGACTGGCGAAACTGCTGACGAAAGAGGACATCACGAGGCCGCGCGCGGTGTTGGGGACGGTTCCCTTCATGTCGCCCGAGCAAGCCGTCGGTAAGCCTGTTGACATCAGGACAGATATTTGGTCGCTGGGAGTTGTGATGTACCGGATGTTGACGGGAGTGCATCCATTCAAAGGCCGTAACGTGAGCGAAATGATTAAATCTATCTTGGATGATCAGCCTGCAAGGATAGGAGGCTTCCGAAGCGATATGCCGGAACCATTGGAGGCGTGCATTCAGAAGATGCTCTCAAAAGGCCGCCAGATGAGGCATGAGAACATGGGAGAAGTGATCAAGGACTTACAGCGCGTGAAACCGTCCTGAATCTTGGTTTTTCGTGTCCGGCCTAATGCCCCAAAGACCTTATTGGAGAGAATAGCTATCGCCCGCCGGTCTTGGAACGTGCATCCCCACGGCATGAATCAACGGACCCGTTCGCAGGAACTCAGAACTGGCGCATCAGGTGCTTGGCGATGACGATGCGTTGAATCTGGGAGGTGCCTTCTCCGATTTCGAGCAGTTTTGCGTCGCGCATGTAGCGTTCGACGTGGAATTCGGATGTGTATCCGTATCCGCCTAATATTTGCACGGCGTTCACGCCCGCGCGCATTGCGGTCTCGGAGGCATAGAGTTTTGCCTCGGCGGCCTCTCTTGTGACGGTCTGTCCCTTATCCTTCATCATCGCGGCCTGATAGACGAGCAGTCTCGCGGCATCCACCTGTGTCGCCATATCGGCCAGAAGCCACTGGATTGCCTGAAATTGGGCGATCGGTTTGCCGAATTGCTCGCGCTCTTTCGCGTACTTGATGCTGTCCTCGAGCGCGCCGCGTGCTATACCGATGGCTAGCGCTCCAATGCCTATTCGGCCGTTGGTAAGCACTTTCAAGACGTCGGCAAACCCCTCACCTTCTGTTCCCAGAAGACATTCCCGCGGCAGTCGCACATCTTCCATACTGATCTCGGCAGTATCGCTTGCATGCATGCCGAGCTTATTAAGTATTTTCCGCGTGGAGTATCCCTGAAGTGGTTTGCCGTCCCTATGAGTCTCCACAGCGAATGCGGAGATGGGCCTCTTGCCGTTCCCCTTTCCCGTGGCGGCCATGATGACGCATGTATCCGCGACCGTGCCCTGTGTGATAAACATCTTCGAGCCATTGAGCACCCATTCATCGCCGTCGAGCCGTGCGGCTGTTCTCATGGCGGCCGCATCGCTGCCGGAGCCCGGCTCGGTGAGTCCCCACGCGCCCAATTTCTCGCCGCGCGCAAGCGGGACCACATATTTCTGCTTCTGCTCCTCGTTGGCGGCAACCATGAGATGTCCGAGGCACAGCGAGTTCTGCGCGGCCATATTGAGGGCGACAGAAGCATCCCATCGGGCGATCTCCTCCATCACCACCGAGTAGGCCAGCACTCCGAGGCCTGCACCGCCGTATTTTTCGGGCACGAGCATTCCCATGAAACCCAGCGGCCCGAGTTTCTTCATGATTTCAATAGGAAATTCGCACTTGGCGTCACGCTCGATAGCGCCCGGGGCCAGCTCTTTCAGCGCGAACTCGCGAGAGGTTTGTTGCAGAATTCTCAGGTCTTCGGTAAGCTCGAAATCCACGGCACTCTCCTCGAACCTTTACGGTTCCGGCGTGTGATAGTTTCAGGATATCCGAATTCCCTGGGGTATAATGAACCCGGATGAAGGGATAGCTACTAATGACGGGAAAAGTCTACCAGAAAGTAACCCTACTGTCAATGCAACCCTTCGCTTCGTGCTACGGCGTACGGGAGAAAGAATTGTGCAGAGAATCGTCGTGCTGGGAGTCGACTTGGCTGGTTCGCCAAAGCGCCCAACGGGCATATGCCACCTTAAAGGATTGCACGCATCGACCCGATTGGCATATCGTGATGAGGAAATACTGGCGTGCGCCGATGCGGATGTGCGTCTTGTGGCAATTGATGCCCCATTGAGTCTTCCTCGTGGGCGATGCTGCCTTCGCGCCGACTGCACGTGCGCCGGAACGGCTCACTTCAGACAGTGTGACCTCGACCTTCGCACGTTGGGCATAAAATTTTTCCCGCTGACCATCGGCCCCATGCGAATGCTCACCGAGCGAGGAATGCGATTAAAAGATGAGTTTGAGAAGAGAGGCTTCACTGTTATCGAGACGTTTCCCGGCGGAGCACAAGACATCTGGGGGATACCCCGGCAGAAAAGGCCACGGGAACTCCGAGCTGGCTTGAAGAAACTCGGCGTAAAAGGAGACATTGGGAAACATTCAATCTCACCGCATGAACTGGATGCAATCACGTGTGCGCTTGCTGGTCGATGTTACCTTCGCAGCCAGTTTCTCGCCACGGGTGAACCGGACGAAGGACAAATCATTCTTCCACGCCCAAGCAAAAGACACCTGATGGGTAACTAAGCGTAGGTTTTCACATACGGCGACATATCCCGCATTCCTGGAAGGGTTGTTCGCGACGGGTTTGAGACCCGTCGGCCCCCGCCGTGCAGTGACCGCGATTTGCTTTGTACGGGCGACGCACCGGGTCGCCCCTGCACATAGCGAGTGCATACGTCATCACATTTCTGAGAGGGATTGCTACGTTCCGCACGGTCAAGACTGCGGGACACTGCCTGATAAGCCATGTCGAGGACGGCAAAACCGCGTGCGCGATTTTTCTGGAAATTTTTCGGCGATTTGCATTAATATGGAGCCTGATACACCGCGTGGAGGGGAATGTTCATCATTCCTCGTCTTGATAGTTTCCCCACTCGCTGGCAATAGAGAGCAGATGGTATCTTGCGATTTCTGATCATCGACGGACATTCTTCAGCAAGCCGCGAGCGATTAACTGCCGTGGGCATGACCCTTGCCTCCGAGCTTCATGTCAGAATGCTGCGGCGGTTTGAACCAACAGCAGCCATTGATGTTATCTTCCCTGCCGATTCGGATGTGGGCATACCGTCAGCAGATGACCTCGAAGCATGCGCCGGGATCATTTGGACTGGATGCGACAAGTCTTTGGCCGACGCCGACGACCCGGACCTGGAAAGACAATTGGACCTTGCACAAGGAATACTGAGGGCGGAAACGCCGTCATGGGGAACCTGCTGGGGACTTCAGATAATGGCCGTCGCGGCCGGCGGAGAAGTCCAGCATAATCCAAACGGGAGGGAAATCGGTCTGGCAAGGAAAATCAGGCTTACCCCCGAGGGACGGTCCCATCCGATGTATGCAGGCAAGCGTGAGGTCTTCGACGCTTTTGCCAGCCATTGCGACATCGTGACAAGAGTCCCTTCGCAGGCGCTCGTGCTTGCCGGTAATGAACATACCCATGTGCAGGCTATGGCGTTTCGCTATGGCAAGGGTGCTTTCTGGGGTGTCCAGTATCACCCCGATTACAATAGCCGCGAGGTGGCGCGACTTATGGTCACCAGAGAGAAGCTTCTCATATCAGAAGGATTTTTTTCGGATGGGCAGGATTTTGAAACCCATATCAGACATTTGGAGAGCCTTGCCGAAAACCCAGACAACAAGAGTTTGCGATGGCAGTTGGGTATCGATGAAGACGTCTTTTCCCTTGACATCCGCCAGCGTGAGTTTCGCAACTGGCTAACGGAAGTTGTCGCTCGAAGACTGCGGGCTTCTTAAAAAACGAGAAAGCGAGGAATCATCCCGTGACAGAAGTTGTTAGATTTTCATTCCCGACCTTTATTTGTTATGGGCCGGGCGCCGTAAAACAGTTACCACTATGCCTTGAAGAAGCAAAGATAAGAAAGCTGCTCCTGGTCACGGACAACGAACTCACCAGGACGGAAGCATTCAAGACAATCGAAAGCGTACTAAAGAAATCCAAAGTTCCTTACGTCGTCTTTTCTGATGTACATCCTAATCCAGCGACAGACGATGTCGAAATGGCCCTTCGGGTCTATCAAGCCAATGATTGCAACGGCGTTGTCGGTCTTGGCGGCGGAAGCGCGCTTGATGCCGCCAAAGTTATTCCGGTGAGAGTGGTCAATGATGGCCCGCTCACAAGGTACAATGTCGAGACCGGGGGCAATGCGACCATCAGGGTACCCTTGCCGCCGATGATAGCCATCCCGACCACTGCCGGCACCGGCTCTGAAGTTGGAAGATGTTCTGTGCTCACCGACCCACAGGCGAAGAAGAAGTTTCTGGTCTGTCATCAGGAAATGATGCCCCGCCGCGCCATTCTCGACCCGTTGCTAACGGTAGGGTTGCCTGCACACCTCACCGCTGCTACGGGTATGGATGCTTTCACGCACAATCTCGAGGCCCTGACGGTCGATGCGTTTCATCCTATGTGCGATGCAATCGCTCTGAAGGGCATGGAATATGTCGCGCAATACCTCGAGCGGGCCGTCAAGAATCCGACCGACATTGAGGCTCGTGGATACATGATGCTCGCAGCCATGATGGGAGCGGTTGCCTTTCAGAAGGACCTTGGCGCCGCCCATTCAATGGCACATCCGCTGTCCACGCTGAGCGGGGTCCACCATGGATTGGCGAATGCAATTTGCCTGGTTCCGGTCATGAAGTTCAACCGCGACAGGTCCGCCGCGAAGTACGCCAGGATCGCGCAGTGTTTTGGAATAGATGTAAACGGTTTGTCCGAGCTCGAAGCGGCTGATAAAGCCATCGAGGCGGTAGCGGACCTTAACCGGCGCATAGGAATCCCACGTTCTCTTGCCCACGTGGGCGTGACAGAAGAGCAATTGTCTGTTCTTGCAAGAAGCGCCGTTGCCGACACCTGTCATAGAACGAATCCCAGACCTTGCAGCGAAAAGGATTTTCTGATGCTGTTCCAGCAGGCGTTTGAACAGACGTGATCCGACGGAGACCGGATATGCCTGAAAGCTTCAGTGGCATTATGCTGAGGATTGACCTGACCAGTTCAAGAATAGAACGTCAGGAATTTGATGAAATGTTCTATCGCATGTATATGGGTGGTTCAGCCATCGGCACATATTTTCTGCTGAAAGAGACGTCTCCCGATACAGATGCTCTTGGTGAGGGAAATGTCCTGACAATTGCGTGTTCGATTGTCACCGGCGCGCCGGTGAGCGGGGTCAGCAGGTTTTGCGTCGCGGCCATTTCGCCCGAAACGGGCGCCGTTGGTGACACCCAGGCCGGCGGCAGCTTCGGACCTATGCTGAAGAGCGCAGGCTTTGATGCGATTGTCATCACCGGACGAGCAAAGAAGCCCTCTTATATTCTTGTTGATGATGACAGCATTCAGATAAGAGATGCAACAGAACTAACGGGAAAGACCGTTCTTGCTGTCCATGATATCCTCGCAGAAGAGTATGGGAAGAAGAATGTGAGCATCCTGCAGTGCGGACCAGCCGGCGAAAGGCTCGTGCGGTTCGCCTGTCTCATGGCCGACCTGAACGACGTGGCCGGAAGGACGGGGATGGGTGCAGTATTTGGCAGCAAGAACCTTCGGGCGGTGGTCGTGCGCACCTCCAGAAGAACTAATGTTGCGGATGCTGAAGAAATAAAGCAGCTTGCTCGCGTAGCTTCTGAGAATCTGTCCGGGATGGAGTTTCCCAATCTCCTCGCCAGGCATGGAACACCCGGCGTGCTTGGCTTTCAAACTCGGGCGGGCAACCTTTCGACCCATAATTATTCGAGAAGTTTCCACGAAGATTACCAGCGGCTTGACGGCGCTGAATTTGAGCCCAAGATCGGTTCCGGCAAGACGACGTGTTTTGCCTGCGTGGTCGGCTGCCGTAAGAAAGTAAAATGTCAGGAGCCTTATGAAGTGACCGACAGACTCGGCGGACCGGAATTTGAAACGCTTGGTCTTTTGGGCGCAAACCTTGATATAACCGACCCCGTGGCCGTCTCTAAAGCCAATGAATTGTGCAACAACTACGGGATCGACACGATCACCATGGGCGCTCTGGCGGCTTACCTTTTTGAATGTGCAGAGAAGGGCCTCATCTCTGACGAACAGATTGCTGAGGGAAGAGTAGTACGGTTCGGCGATGCAGATGCATTGCTCTGGCTCATCGAGCAGGTTGCCAATCGTCGGGGCATAGGCGAACTCCTGGCTGAGGGGTTCGAACCTGCCATGAAAACACTGGGCCCTGCTACCGCGCCATTCGCAATCAATGTCAAGAACCATGGCCTTCCCGCTCACATGGCACAGGTGAAGCCCAGCCAGGCTTTGATGTATGCCGTATGCCCCATTGGCGCAGACCATATGTCATCAGAACACGACTGGCTCCTGGCGTCCGACTCCGAAGCCGCCAAGGGTCTCGGGATTCTTGGGCGCGGCAGAGCAGACATCTGCGACCTCGACAAAGTGCGGATGACGGTCTATTCTCAATACTACTACAGCCTGCTCGATGCGCTGTGCCTCTGCATGTTCTGCTGGGGACCGGGAAGTCTGTTTGATTACCATTGCCTCGAACGGCTCATTCGCTGTACCACCGGATGGGAATGTACGTTCTGGGAACTCATGAAGGTTGGGCAGCGACGGGTCAATATGATGCGTCAGTTGAACGCTAAGAGGGGTTTTTCGCGCAAGGAAGACATGCTCCCGGCGAGGCTGTTTGAGCCTTTGCCGGATGGGCCCGCCAAGGGAAGATGCGTTAATAAGAATGACTTTCTCAAAATGCTTGACCAGTATTATGCCCTCATGGGCTGGGACCCGCGCTCCGGTAATCCGACGGAGGGCGTCCTTCTTGAACTTGGACTCGACTGGACGATCTGAACGACAAAATGACTGGTAGAAGTGATGAAAGGTCACAAACATGAGCACAAAAGCAAAGAAAACAAACGCCTTGCCGGATTGGTTTACTCCGGAAAACATTGAGACGGTAATATTTGCTTTCCCCGACGTGTTCGGTCGGCTGATGGGAAAGCGAATGACCTTTGATCACTTTGCAGACCACACGCTCGAGTCTGGAATGCACGCGTGCAGCTATCTGTTGTCTGTCGATATCCAAATGCAAGTAGTCGATGGCTTCAAGATAGCAAGTTGGGACACGGGTTTTGGCGATTTTCGCATACAGGCCGACCTCGGCACTGTCAGAAAGTTGCCGTGGCACGAGAAGACCGCAATTGTGCTGGGCGATATGCTGCGTCACGATGGCAGGCCGGTGGAGGAATCGCCCAGACGAGTTCTGGCCAAGCAGGTTCAGAGACTTGCGCGCAAGGGTCAAAAGGCATGCCTGGGTTCAGAACTCGAGTTCTTCCTTTTCGATGAAACCTATCGTACCGCACGGGAAAAAAGATATCAGGACCTGAATGCAGCTTCACAGTATTCGATTGACTATCACATCTTGCAGCCGGGAAAGGATGAGGATGTCATTCGGAGGTTGAGAAATGAGATGAGCGCATCTGGCGTTCTGGTTGAGTGCAGCAAGGGTGAAACGGCTGACGGTCAGCACGAGGTAAACCTGCTCTATTGCGAAGCGATGGAAATGGCGGATAAACACGTGCTCTTCAAGGCCGGCGCTAAGGACATCGCCTCGCAGCAGGAAAAGGCCATCAGCTTCATGGCCAAGCTGAGCGCCGCTCAGGCGGGGAATGGTTTTCACATTCATACCAGTATCTGGGATGCGGACGGAAGAAGAAACCTGTTCTGTGATTCAAAATCCTCAGCTCCCAGCAAACTGTTCCGGCAATTCCTCGGCGGACTCCTCATTTACAGCCGGGAATTGACATATTTCTTTGCTCCGACCGTTAATTCATACAAGAGATTCCAGCCCGGCTCATGGGCGCCGACGGCCATCGTGTGCGGGCAAGACAACCGCACGTGCGGTTTCAGAATTGTGGGCCACGGAAATTCGCTCCGGGTTGAGAACCGCATGCCTTCTGCCGATGCGAATCCGTACCTGGCTTTTGCCGCAACGATTGCCGCCGGACTAAAAGGTGTCGAAGAAAAACTGGATTGCGGCCGCATCTTCGAAGGAAATGCTTATGCCGACCAAACCCTCCCCCGCCTGCCGTTTTCGCTCGATGAGGCTTATGCCCTCCTTGATAAGAGCAAGATGGCTCGCGAAGCGTTCGGCAATGATGTGATTGACTATTACGTGCACACTGCCCGTTGTGAAGTCAAAGCCTTTGCCCAGGCTGTGACCGACTGGGAGAAGACTCGGTATTTCGAGCAGATATAACCTGTGTCCGAATGATTCCTGCCGGAATGCACAGTAGCGACAAGATAGATGGAACGCGGGAACGGGAGATCCCTGTCGCGCTTTACTGGTTGCCCGTTGTTGTCAGCTCTGCTGCGTTCACGGCCTATTTCTTGGCCCGGCGTTCGCCGGGCCTCTTCTGGGCCTTCAACCTGTGGGACTACCTGTACGGCCCCCTTCCATACCTTTTTGCGGCATGCGCCGCCGTCTTTTCCCTTCCCCCCTTTCTCAAGTATATGACACGGTGTTTTGAGCGGTTCGCGGACCGACCTTTCAATTTCAAGGTGAAAGGCACAGCCTTGCTTGTATTGCGGGCGGTTGTTATCATCTGCATTTTCCTGATTCTCTGGACTTTCAGGGAGGTCAGGTATACGGGAGATGCAGATTTTCTCAAGACGCTGGTCTCTTACGGCAAGCCTTTCCGAATTCAGGAAGCGGGTGGCCTGTTCCTTTTCTTTGCGGCAGCCGTTTCGGAAAAATATCTCGGGTTAAACTTCGAAACCATTCTCGATGCAATGATCTGCGGGTCGGGTGTGATTTTCTTCGTGTGTCTTTACAAGCTTGCATGCCTTTTGTTCGAATCAACATGGCAAAGGCTGCTCGCCTTCGTCTTACTCGCAGTGCCGGGGTACTCACGGCTTTTCTTCGGGCATATGGAAGTTTACGGCTTTCATCTTGCCGCCTGTTCTGCGTATTTCTATTTCGCAATTCTTTACCTCAAGAGGAGACGTCGGATTTTCCTTCCCGCTCTCTGCTTCGGAGTCGCTTTGTGGCTGCACTTGTCGACTCTCTTTCTAGCACCATCTCTTGTGTATCTCATTGTTGAAAGAAGGCACGAAATCCGCCAAAGCAGGGAAATGATTCGCTTGGTTGCATCATGCTCCTTTTTCGCTCTATTGCCCGCTTTGAGCTTCTTGCTTGCGATGGAGGTGAGTGGGTATTGGAACTATATCGGCCAGGCGTTCGTGGATTTGACCCAAATTCTATTTGGAGGCAGAAACCAGGCGGACCTCCCCGTAATTATACCGTTTTTCGGCCCGCGAACCTATGTCTACAACGGCAGCCAAGCGACGCAGTATCACTTTCTCTCGAAAGACCATATGCTTTTCCTGTTGAATTCCAACTTCATTCTTGCGCCGGCGGGCCTCTTGACGGCGGCGGTCTTGCTCGTTGCCTCCATCAAGAAAAACAAGTTGTCGTCGCCAATTTTACGATTCATACTTGTGACGTCAGTTTTCATGACGGCCTACTCGCTTGTCCTTTACCCGTTTTTCTGGGCATACGACTGGGACCTGTTTTCCGTAACCGCGTTCTGCAATACCCTTTTGGCAACGCACCTTCTCCTGCACTATTTCGAGAGGCGAAGAGTCGCCGTATACCTGGCCATATACCTCCTTTCTTTTTCCTTGTTCTTTTCCTCCCTTCCCTTCATTCTCGTTGGCTCGATGAAAGAAGTGAAGGAGGCGGGTCCTTTTTCCTTGCCAAGAGTTCCCTCTGATGTTCTACTCAAGGGAACTCTGCGAAAAGCGCCTTAGAAATTAGGTGCCTGAATCGCTTTTTCGAGAAGCAAGAGTTTGATAGCAGGTTTGACAAAGGCAGTAAGAAAATCTGGCAGATAAGCGCCCGTACAAGCGCCTATCTGCCAGCACACATGAATCGCAACGACCTCTCAACAGGGCCTAGAAGATGTCATTCTGCTCTACCTGCGCAATGATGTTTTGCGCGTAGGCAATGAGCATGGCCGCAACTTCCGACGATATCTTGTTTCCCGTTTGAGCGTTGACCTCGTTGATGAAGGCGTTCAACTGGCCGATCGCCGCGTTATCCTTATCCCTGTCGATTGACCTTTGAGCCGCCTCCACTTTTGAGATGAGACTGGTTTTCGTTTCATCCGACAGGACATCATCGGGAAGCGTATTGATGATGGTGGTCAGTCCCTCTACATTATCGATGCAGCCGTTCTCGTCGGCGTCGAAGCCCGTTGCGTCTTCGGAGGGACAGGCGTCGACGTTGCCGCAGACACCGTCACCGTCGGCATCGTTGTCAGGGTCGAGCGGACAATCGTCACATGCATCGCCCAAGCCGTCTTCGTCGGAATCCGTTTGGTCGGCATTCGGAGTCTCGGCGCAATTGTCGCAAACATCGCCGATGTCGTCGACATCGCCGTCCGCCTGGTCGGTGTTCGCGTCGCCCGGGCAGTTATCAACATCACCACAGATGCCATCGCCGTCGGCGTCATTATCGGCGTCATCCGGACATGGATCGCAGGCATCGCCCACACCGTCGCCGTCCGAATCCGTCTGGTCGGAATTTGCGATGGTGGGACAGTTATCCACCCCCCCGCAGACCGTGTCGCCGTCGGCATCGTTAGAGGCGTCGTCCGGACAGGGGTCTACATCGCCGCAGATGCCGTCGTTGTCGGCATCGTTGTCGGCATCAAGCGGACATATATCGCATGCGTCGCCCATGCCATCGCTATCCGAGTCCGCCTGGTCAAGGTTCGGGTCGGCGGGGCAATTGTCACATGCGTCTCCCACCCCATCGCCCATTGCGAACTTCTGGACCCGGCAATTATTGACTTCGGCGACATATACCGAGCCGGAATGGACTGCAATTCCGTAGGGGTTGAAGAATTGCCCGTCACCCGTTCCGTAGTTTCCCCACTTGTTCATGAACGTTCCATCGGTGTCAAACATTTGAACGCGGTTGTTCTGAAAGTCAGTGACATACAGGTAGCCTGAGGAATCAAAGGCAAGCCCGGACGGGCCCTGGAATTGCCCGTCACCGGCGCCATAACTCCCCCATTTGCCAATGAAGTTTCCGTCACTGTCAAACTTCTGAATACGATGGACGTACACGCCGGACCAATTAGCACTATCGGTGACATAGACAAGATCAGACGAATCAACGGCAATTCCCCTGGGCGAGCTGAATTCGCCGTCACCAGGGCCGTAGGTCCCCCACGATGTTCCCGTATAATCGCCGTTGCTGTCGAATTTGAGAACTCTCCGATTGCCCGCTTCCAGAACATACCCGTGGCCAGCGGAGTCGAAAGCGATTCCCACAGCGCTCCAGATGCCAGCAACTCCGTACCACGGTGCGGGAGGAAGCGGAGGGGAAGTGGGGGAGGGCCACTTTGTGACGAAAACGCCCTCACTGTTGAATATCTTGACTTGATTGGAGTCGGTCACATAGATATTCCCATCGGGACCGACCGCAATACCCTTCGGGTCATAAAATTGACTATTGCCGCTGCCATAGCTTCCCCATATTGTCAAGAGATTTCCGCTACCGTCGAACTTCTGAACACGATAATTCTGCCAGTCAGTTACGTATACGGAACCGGATTCGTCAACTGCGACCCCATGAGGGAAAACGAATTGGCCGGGGTTGCTTCCTCTACTGCCCCATTTCAGCTCAGGCACAAGACCGGAGTCCGAGTCTGATTGATCCGGATTCGAGACATCCGCACAATTATCGCAGACATCACCGACGCCGTCGCCGTCGCTATCTTCCTGCCCGGGATTGGCCGCGTCAGGGCAATTGTCCACCGTGTCGGAGACGCCGTCGCCGTCGCTGTCGCCCATGTAGTCATATGTCAATATCGTGTCGTCGACCAGATGCCACTGTCCCGCGCCCGATTCCACCTCGTTGGGCTGAACGGAGAAGGCCGAGGCGCCCGCAAAAGCGCTGTCGATATAGAAATTGACCCCGGTTGGCATCTGTCGTATCTCAAAGAGATGCCAGCCGGTCGACCTTGAGATGGTCGTCACAAAATGTGCCCAACTGCCGGTGTTATTATTTCTGCCGAGGACGCTGTAATGAGTTTCGCTGAGTGCCGCCTTCCCGATGCCCACATAATGATTCGAGTTTTCCTTGACATACATCGCAAACCATTGACCATTCGTCATGTTGTCATACATCCAGGTGCTCAAGACGTAATTTTGTCCGTCCCAATCGGTGATTCCAGTGTTGTGCGTCATGTAGGTTGCCAGCCTGCCGCCGCCATCTTGATAGTACCAATCCCTCCACATGGAATATGAGCCGCTTACCTTGTCGGCCGAGTATTGGCCGTACTGACATTGATAGGATAGAATCCAGTTGCTCCAGTCATTATCCTCGTAGTCATCGATGATAATGGTCCTTGATGCCGCAAGGGCGTTCAAAGCTCCCCACTGGAATATGCACAGCAGAGACAAGACAAAGATAATGATTCCCCTGCACACCGGCATTTCCTTCTTCATCATATGCTCCCCTCCTTCGATATAGTCCTTGCCTCGCGCATCCCCATGACAGACGCGGCATAATACCCTCAGGTTTTTAGGGTCTCTCTGTTTTTCTCGATTTCAATCCTAAGACCGGATTTAGCACATTCATCTTTTTGCTTTCCGGACGCCCCGCTCGGACGGCATAGTTATGCATTGTGCCGGAGAGAATGTTCTTAGCCTATTCTCGAGCGTGAGATGGGACTCTTCCTGGATTATTACGGATATTTTGAATCGTGGTGGTTTCGAGATAGTTGATGACTGACTTTCTAGTTCTCTTCCACAGGTCATGTATCGGACATACATGACTCAGCCCGCACTTGGGCGTCGGCAAATTGCACTTTTCACATAAACGCAAGTCACGCGCGACCGTTTGGCTCTCACATCGCAATCCCATGGGACACTCAGCAAACGTGTTTTCTCCGTCAACGGCCAAAACGATATCCAACAACGAGACCTCCGACAGCTTGCGCAAGAGCACATAACCGCCGCCGCGTCCGGGTATTCCCTTGAGAATCCCGGCCTTGGTCATCTCTTGAAGTGCCTTGCGAGCATAGGCCTCGGGGATTTCGGCCCGCTCACAACTGTGCTTCGTGCTGAAGCTTGGGGGGGAACCAGCCTCGGGTATGCTCATCATCGCGCGGATGGCATACCGGCTGGCTTTTGAGAAAAGCCTCATATGGAGAATCCCGCGCAAGAAGATAACTAACATATCTGGATACATATATCCAGATTAGGCAGTTTATATCACGCACCAGCACTCAAGTCAAGGACTTTTTTGCCTGTTGTCAGGAAGAGCTCAACCCATCAGGCCGGAAATCGAGGCGAAGCGAGTAACTCCGTTGCAGGCTCGTTATAGGTAATCTGACCCTGCTGTTCCTCCTTCACAATTGCCCTTACAAATAGTAATTGCAGAGGCAGATCGCCGCAGGTGCGGATGGCGAAAATGGTGCAGCGTTGAAAACGTACTGTTGATTCTCCGAGAGCGATATTTTAACGATTGGATGGGCGTTTAGGAGGCGGGGCACCGGGAGCGATGTTGTGCGTTTGTGAAGAAGAAGATGTGGCGAAAGGGGCCCGCGGAGTAAGACGAGACGGAACCTAAAATGGTTTTTCGTAATGGTTCTTTGTTTTCAGTCAAAATAAGAGCTATCCCACTATCCGCGATCTTGCGTAAGCGGCGGTCTAAAATGCAAGGATGTATAGTTCATTCGCTTGGCTCAGTGCTGGATGTTTTGGTCAGCGCAGAACGTATAGCTTCAAATGGTGACATCAAACCGCTGCTGCAAAGGTCGGCCACTGTGGCCAGAAAAAGAATCAGGGTGGGCACGACCTTCGACAGGACCAACACATATGAGTTGTAGCGAGGCCATTGCAGAGACGGATCCCACACCCTCGGGTCCTTTGCCACATCAAATAGTGCAAACGGCGTTGGCAACGCCAACAGAACAAGTGAGAACAGAACCGCTGCGGAAGTTAGCCTGTGTCGGTCAGGAACTGTCATGAGCAGAGCTCCTAAAACACATACCCCACTCATATGGTGTTCCCACACATGTTTGTATGTTAGGAAATGGGCAAGTATGAGAGCAGATACGGCGACAGGTACTGCTCTTCTCTTCGAATGAAAGACAAGTAACGCAGTGGCCGCTAGCGTTAGCACTCGAAAGGCGCCAACCACCTTGCCCCAATGCTGTAAGACCGCCGTACTATCGCCATCTTCGACGAGAAGCTGTAATAAGTACACGAATCCATAGTTGCCGGCGGAATGCGGCGCTCCATAAATCCGAAGATTCTTGTCGAAGAAAACTTGCCACTGTTCCGGGTGGCGCATGAAGTAAGGGACAGACAGAAGTATGCAACACAGAATCGCCCACGTTCCATGCGCCCAATAGCGGCGCTCTCGAACAAAAGCCGGGAGTGCGACCAGAAGAATTGGTTTGAGAAGAACAGCTCCAGTGAACAGAATTGGACCCCCTGGGAGTAAGAGCGCTAGGACACCTAATGTGATTGAGGCAAACGTAAACTGTCCCATGTAAAGTTCGAGAAAATAAGCGCTATTGATCAGGAGAACTCCGGTTGTCACCAGACGGACTCCGAGATCGGCAATATTTTTCCAGAGCACGACAAGAAGAAGAGCCAGTATTCCTTCTAAGAGAAGAATCCAAGCGAAGTAAGCTGTCTGAGGCGAAAGTAACGTGAATGCCTGTGCGACAGTCGCGACAATCGGTAGATAGCGAAATGGATAAAAGTATGGAGTAATGCCATCGGGGTTGCTTGCGTAAGGGTCCATACCACCTCGGAGGTTTACCCCTGCGTGGTAGACAGCATAGAAGTCCACCCCTCGACCTCTGCGGTGGATGGTGTCGTTGTGCAGGGGCCAGATAACGGGACGGTCATCACGTAAAATTGAGAATACGATGCCAAGATGCGTGGCGACCATCAGCGATAGGAGAATAATAACGCAAGCGCTCTTCCACGAAATCTTTTGGAATAATTGTTGAACCATGCGCTGATTTTTCAATCTACTGGATTCTGAATGGGTGTGGAGCGGAAGTATCGGTGACACATTTTTGCCATTTCGTCACGTTCTCAAGAATCCTGATCCATTTCCGCTTAAAATGCTCTCTCGAATGCTCTCACGTCGTCAAGCTCGACCTGCCCAAATCCAAGATGCTATTCACAGTTAGTGTCGGTACTTTTGCCGTCTCTTTCCACCGTACATACTACCCGTTTTGGTTCCAGCCAATGCTCGCTGTCTGTGCTGCCCTCCTCTTGAATGAGCTAAGAGGATGTAAATCAAATGTAGCTACTACCGGGCGTTGATAAATAGAAGCATATCAGAAAGCGATGATCTCTTGCATGAAAATGCCAGAACTGGGAATGAAGGTTTGTTCCAAGAATCATAGTATTCTTCATCCTGGCATAGTGCAACTTCCGTCCAACTTCGCAAAATGGAGCAAACAGGGCTGACGTCAAGAGTATCATCACGAAGGTACCTGGTTGGACGGGAAAGATGTTTTTAGTGCATGGGCTCGTGAGACTGCAAAACTGCGGGTCGGGGCGGCCGGATTTGAACCGGCGACCTCCTGCTCCCAAGGCAGGCGCGCTAAACCAAGCTGCGCTACGCCCCGCTTATATCTGCTGGTATTATAGGGCGTTTGCGGTTGGGGTGTCAAGGTAGCAAAGAAGGCGATGGGCGAAAGGTGCAAAGCGAAAGAGGGAGACCTGCAATTTAGAACCCGTGAATTCCCAGGTTCGGAGTTCTCTCATGCATTAGGGTTTCAAGAGAAGCAGGCCGGAGACGAGGAGCATGGTCGCAACGGCGCGGCCAA
The DNA here is from genome assembly GCA_003598055.1 of Candidatus Abyssobacteria bacterium SURF_17. Lineage (GTDB taxonomy): Bacteria > Abyssobacteria > SURF-5 > SURF-5 > SURF-5 > SURF-17. The sequence goes on from QZKI01000019.1 coordinate 18,000, forward strand.
AGATCTTTTCGTTCACCTGAAAGTGCATGCGCGAGCCAATGAACAGGCCCAGGCACACGGCTGGCAGCAGGCACACGGCGAAGCGGACGACCTCCATGTTTATGAGGGAATAGCGTATGTACAGATACATGCGGAAAAGGTCATGGAGGACGAACAGCACAAGCAATTGCGCCCGAAACGCGCTCTTATTCTCGGCGAAGTAATCGACGTAGACCACAAGTGGTGGTCCGCTTGTGCCAAACATTCCACCGGCGACACCCGAAAGTATTCCCACAAGCGTCGCGATAACCATTCCGACTTTGCCGCTCGTCATTTTCCGGCGATGTTGAACGCGCTCGTAACGCGCGCGCAAAAAGATGTGGAGCGAAAATAGTATGATCACCAGTCCAAGCAGCTTCTTTAGGAGGTCTGTCTTGAAATTGGCCAGGAAGTAGGTGCCGACAAAAATGCCAATGACCATTCCAATGAAAATGAAGTAGATTATGCGCTCTCTGAAAAAGCGGAGCTTATTGACACTAAGGACGACAACAGAAAAAAACGCGACAAGCAAAACCAACGGAACGCCGAACTTGATATCGACAAACAGCGACAGGAGCGGAACGGAAATGAGAGCGAATCCGAACCCGGAGAATCCGGTCACAATCGCTGAGACAAACGCAATGATGCTGCAAATAAGGATTATGTCCCACGACGAACTAATAAATTCCATACGGGTAGTCTCGGTTTACTGATGTGCCGGCTGCCAAGGACATTACAGGCGGCATGCTCGCAGACAAGCATCTTCCAAGGATTCGTTTAGGACAGAAAAGTCCGAGAAGGCTTCTGCGTGTTGTAAAGCTCAGACAAGCGACGCACCGACCGACTCCGCCTTAGCCATCAGCTCAGCGTTATTCCGGGCCGAGGCCTTGTCGTTTGCAGAACCGCAGTGGGTGATGAATTCAGTGGACGCCGCCCCCATGATGGTCGCCACGAGATTCAGCCAGTCGAGCGCTGGCTGATAGAGCTCCGGATTCTCATCGCCTTGTGATGTAACGATGACGAACTTCTTTCCGGAAGGGAACACGAAGTACGAGTTGGTTTCGCCGGTCTCGGAATTCTTTTCCTCTCCCAGAAAACAATAAAATCTGTCGATGAGCGTCTTAGTCTGGGCGCTTACATGGAACCAGTAAATGGGGGTTCCCAAGACGATCGCGTCACATTCCCCAATTTCCTGGAGCAGGGGAGAGAGGTCGTCTTTGCGCACGCACTCGCCCGGTTTCTTTTTGCACGCCTCACATCCCTGGCATCCCTGCATCTTCAACTCATTCAGGTTCACGATGCGCGTCTCGGCGCCTTTGGCCGCAGCGCCCTTGAGCACTGCCTCGACGAGGGTTGAGGTATTTGCATTTTTTCGAGGGCTTCCATTAAGACCAATGACTTTCACGACGGTTCTCCTTTTACATGCCTACGCGTGGTAATTCATGCTTCCAATATTGCACCTTTCGACGCCGGCCCGACCAGCTTCCGGTACAACTTCAGAAAGTGGCTGGCAGTTGGTCTCTCCGTTCGGACCCATGCCTTGCGCCTCTTTTCAATCTCTTCCGGTGTCAGCTTCACGCTGAGGGTCCGGCGAGGAATATCTATCTTTATCAAGTCGCCATCGCGAAGCATGGCGATAGGTCCGCCTTCAAATGCTTCCGGCGTGACATGGCCGACGCACGGGCCGTCGGTGGCGCCGGAGAACCGTCCGTCGGTCACGAGTGCGACTTTCTCGAGCCGCATGAGGGTTATCGTCGCAGTCACACTCAGCATTTCAGGCATGCCGGGGCCTCCTTTGGGGCCCTCATTCCGGATTACGATAACCGTGCCGGAGTCAATGTCACCCGCCTGCAAAGCTGCGAGCGCGGCCTCTTCGCTGTCAAACACTCGGGCTGCGCCCTCGAAAACCCGCATGGCAGGCGCAACGGCTGACTGCTTGATGACGGCTCCGTCCGGCGCAAGGTTTCCCTTCAGGATAACCGTGCCTCCCTCGGGGAGGACCGGATTCTCCTTTGTGCGCACAACGGTCTCGTCAGAGACTTCGGCTTCGTCAACGAGCTCGCGAACAGTTGCTCCGGTCACAGTCATGCAGTCGAGGTTGAGATCGTCGCGCAGTCGCTTCATGACCGCGAGCACTCCGCCGGCCCTGTACAAGTCAACGATGCCGTGCGGGCCATTCGGGGCTATCGAAAGGAGTGTTGGAATCTTCACTGCATAGTGGTTAAATGATTCCATGTGAAGCGTGAGGCCAAGTTGGTGTGCAATCGCCGGCAGATGCAGCGTAGAGTTTGTCGAGCCCCCGATTGCAAGGTCCACCATCACGGCGTTCTCGATGCTCTCCTGCGTGAGGATGCGACGTGCAGTCAGATTCTCTCTGATCATCTCAACAATTCGCTGGCCGGCTGCCCGTGCCATTACCCGTTTTTCCATGGCGGCGGCTGGTATCGCAGCCGAACCCGGCAGCGCCATGCCCATTGCTTCCGTAAGCAACTGGAATGTGTTGGCGGTTCCCATGATTTCGCAGGCTCCGCACGTGCCGCAAGCGACGGCATGAAGCTTGGTCGCTATGTCCTCATGGTCCTTATGGTCAATGCTTGCTCCCGGCTGGAGGAAGCGAATGTTCATCATTGCTGGCCCGCCGGGAACAAAGATGGCGGGCAAATCCAGACGGGCCGCGGCCATCAACATGCCGGGATTAATCTTGTCGCATGAAGTGACCATGACGACCCCGTCAAACAATTGCGAGCGAACGAATGTCTCCACGCTGTCGGCGATGAGGTCGCGTTGCGGCAGAATATGCCGCATTCCCTCGTTACCCTCGGCGACTGCGTCACACGGGGCGGGCACGCTGAATTCAAACGGTAATCCCCCGGCGGCGAAGACGCCTTCTTTCACCGCCTGGGCAAGCTCGCGTAAGTGGATGTGGCCGGGATTTATGTCGGTATAAGAATTCGCAACCGCGATGAACGGTTTAGTCATTAG
>QZKI01000024.1 GCA_003598055.1 Candidatus Abyssobacteria bacterium SURF_17
CAAGGTCGTCTTCCCATGGTCAACGTGCCCGATCGTCCCAACGTTCACGTGCGGCTTCGTCCGCTCAAATTTCTGCTTCGCCATCTCCGCCTCCTGACTATGATTTAGCCAGCCGACACAACGTTTTTCTGGCCGCCAACCGTCCGGCCATCATGCGGCTGTTCTCTATCCTTCCTTTTCGCTTTTCCCGGATAGAGCCCACGACCGGAATCGAACCGGTGACCACGTGCTTACCATGCACGTGCTCTACCGACTGAGCTACGTGGGCACACAACGAAATCCGTGGAGCGGGAAACGGGATTCGAACCCGCGACCCTCAGCTTGGAAGGCTGGTGCTCTACCAACTGAGCTACTCCCGCATCGCAATGCTTCAAGGACCGTGGGGAGAGGAGGATTCGAACCTCCGAAGGCATCGCCAACAGATTTACAGTCTGCCCCCTTTGGCCGCTTGGGTATCTCCCCAAAAAGCAAATGAACGAGCTTTCGCTCGCGTGGCTTGAGCTGGCGAAGGGAATCGAACCCCCAACCAGCCGCTTACAAGGCGGCTGCTCTACCTTTGAGCTACGCCAGCATAGCCGAGCTACAGGCGAAGGATGATACCAGCTTCCATGCGAAAAGTCAAGCAGACCGCTTGCATATCCTCAATGCACTCAACAAATATAGCAGAAGCAGGGTTCGTTGTCAAGCCTTGTCCGCCGCCGTGACAGCCGCTAAGTGCTTGACATGCTTGAGAATATATGCTAAGCTTTGCCAATTCGACCGTCTGGTCAGGCTGTGGTGCTTTTCAGAGTAAGCGGGCGAGAGCGGGATTCGATTGAGGGAGGCAATGATGGCCGACGAAGCGGAGTCGAAGAACTTACCGCCCGTCCTCATCGTTGACGACGAAGAGGTCATCCGGCAAGTAATGCGTGACATCCTCACGGACTCCGGATATGAAGTGGATGTCGTTGAAAACGGGGAGAAGGCGCTCGCGCAACTGAAGAATAAGACGTATGGCCTCGTGTTCGCCGACATTAGGATGCCGAAGATGGACGGGATGGAGTTCCTCCGCCGCGCGAAACATTTGACGCCCGACCTGGATATCATCATGATGACCGGATATGCTTCCGTTGACATAGCCGTTGAGGCCATCAAGCTTGGAGCGCAGGACTTTATAACAAAACCGTTCAATCTCGACCACATACGGATAGTGGCCGAGCGGGCAGTCGAGCGCAAAGCGCTCAAGAAACAAGCGGAGGAAGGCGAGTACTACAAGAGAATATCGCTGACCGATGGGCTGACCGAATTGTTTAATCGCCGCCACCTCCGCCATATCCTCGGAACCGAGATTAGCAGGTCGGAGCGAAGCGGCAGGAAGTTCTGCCTGCTCATGGTCGATGTGGACGATTTCAAGGTATATAATGATACACTCGGACATCCTGCCGGTGATGAGGCCCTGAAATTCCTGGCTTGGCTGCTCAAGCACCATGCCCGCATATCCGACGTGGTCTGTCGCTATGGCGGCGAGGAGTTTGTGGTCGTCTTTCCTGAAACCGACGTGCCTGCCAGCAGAATAGCGGCCGAGCGGCTGCGGCGCATCATCGAGGAGACCGAATTCGACCGCCAGGAAGTGCTTCCGGGGGGCAATTTCACCGTGAGCATTGGAATGGCGTGTTTTCCCGATGATGCAACCTCAGCGGACGAACTTGTCTCAAACGCCGATAAGGCCATGTATCACGCAAAGCGGTCGGGAAAGAACAGGTTGGCCGCCTGGACGGATATTTCGGAAACGGCCCGCTCACGCCCTAGCGAACAACGCGCCTAGAACGCCCTCCCGGGGAAAATTTCCCCACGAACGTCACCTCTCCAAGTAAGTGAGTCGTCCTTTCCCCCCACTACACAGGAAATGACGCTGTCGAAACTGTGCTACAATTCGGTAGTCGTGCCAGGCTCGTGTACGTGCGAATTCATTCGCATGGTTTTTGGCCCATTCTCACCATGCGTATGCAAATGAATTCGCACGTGCACGATTGTGGGACAGTCTCTTTCGGGTCTATTTCTCCCGCCCGCACTCGCCACCTTTGCCACGGAGCAGTTCGAGTGCGTGCGGAATGGCTGGCTTAATGAAGGAGAAGCATTCACGGACAGCTTTCGGGCTGCCGGGAAGGTTGATGATGAGCGTGCAGCCGACCGTGCCGGCGACAGCTCGTGAAAGCATCGCGGTCGGGGCGACCTCGACGCTCTTGAGTCGCATGACTTCGGTGATTCCGGGCAGTTCCTTTTCGATGAGGGCACGGGTCGCCTCAGGCGTCACATCGCGCGGGGCGATGCCGGTTCCGCCCGTGGTGAGCACCAGCTCAGCCGTTTGAGCCATCTTCCTGAGCGCAGCCTCAATCTGAGGACGTTCGTCGGGCACAATGCCTGCCTCGACTACCGTGCCCCCCATCTCCTCGATGAGTTGCCGGAGCGTGGCTCCGCTCTTGTCTTCGCGCTCGCCGCGCGAGCCTTTATCGCTTATGGTGAGAATTGCAGCACGCATCGCAGAGTTTCCCTTTTCGTTTCTCAGTCGCAATCGCGCATCAGCCTCTTATTGTATTATGGTTGAATGTTGCTTCTACTGTTAGGGATAACGTCACACTTTCGTGCGGGCGATCCGCCGGGTCGCCCCTACGGAATTGCTCGCTGTTCCGGTTTTCTTCTTTGCCCCTTTGCGTCTTTGCGGTGAAGGTGGAATCATATTTACTCCTCCACCCAGATTTCATCGCCCTTCCGGATTCTGCCTCCGCGGATAACGCGGGCAAATATGCCCTCGCGCGGCATTACGCAGTCACCGGCTGCGTAGTAAATAGCGCACCTATCGTGGCATTCCTTGCCTATCTGCGTAACCTCGAGAAGGTTTTCTCCAATCCGAAGCTTTGTGCCGACAGGAAGCTCATACAGCACAAGACCACGAGTGGTGATGTTCTCGGCAAAATCGCCGTAGCCGACGTCGAGCCCCTTTGCGCGCATTCTTTCAATGCTCTCTTCCGCCAAAAGGCTCACCTGCCGATGCCACGCGCCTGCGTGCGCGTCACCCTCGATGCCGTGCTCCACGCAAAGGATGGCGGATTCAACGGGAGTTTTCTTTGTTCCCTTTTCGGGGCTTGTCGAGATCGAAACTACGATTCCTTTTTTCATTTCATCCTCTGAAATGGTGCAACCTGCTTGTCCTCGGCTCTCCTCTGTGGGGGCGAACCTCGTGTTCGCCCGCGGGCCCAATGAATTACGCTTCTGTCGGGAGGGCCCGGCCGAGACTGTCGCACAATTTCAATTGTAGCGGCGCAGCATGCTGCGCCCATACAAAAACAGCGATTTGTCGATCCGCAGGAGCACGGCGCCGTGCCCCTACACTTCTTTTCCCTTGCGTCTGTAGACGCCGCTCTTCCCTCCGGATTTCTCCAGAAGCTCGATGCGCGAGATAACGATGCCTTTCTCTACGGCCTTGCACATATCATAAATGGTTAATGCCGCAACGGCGGCCGCTGTCAGCGCCTCCATCTCGACGCCGGTCTTGGCCGTGACGCGTGCCTCCGTGCGTATTTCTATTGAGTGCTTGTCGGTCCGGAAATCCACCGTGACATTTTCGAGCGGAAGCGGATGGCACAGCGGAATCAGCGCATGTGTCTGCTTTGCCGCCATGATTCCCGCCAATCGAGCGACCTCGAACACGTCGCCTTTCTGGAGCCTCTTGTCAACAACAAGGCGAAGCGTCTCAGGCCTCATTTCTACTGTTGCGCGCGCGCGTGCGACTCTTTGCGTCGCCCGCTTGCGGCCGACATCCACCATCCTCGATGCGCCCTTCTCATCAAAATGGGATAATTTCGCCATAACGAATCCTCTAAACTATGCGGACGGCGCCACCATCGAAAATGCAGTACACATCTTCCCCAAGCCTCAGTTGAAGCTGTGACAACACCTGCTCGGAAACCACGCTGCTGAGCCGGACTCCGATATCCACCGTCACTCGCGCATACGATTCATGCAGAGTCATCCGCACCACCTTTCCCCGGTGGCAATTCCGGTCTTGGTCCGTTGAAGGACTGCGGGAAAGAATTATATCACGCGAGTCGATGGATATGTGTACCGCCCCGACGGCCTCCGACGCGACAACAAATCCGAGCGTATCGTTCAGGAAAACCTTTGTCTTGCCGTCGCTCTTATGCACGGTCCCCTTGAAAATGTTTTCATACGGCAGCGTCTCGATTCGCCCGCTGCTCAGAAAGATAATGCGCTGCGCCAGCGCTGACGCCTGCCGGTAATTGTGCGTCGAGAATATGACGGTCGTCTTGGCATCGGTCGTGAGTTCGCGAATCACTGATTCAACATCCCGCGCATACTTCTTGTCGATGCTGGCGGTGGGCTCGTCGAGCAGGAGCACCTCGGGTTGAAGCGCGAGCGCCCTCGCAAGGGCCGCGCGCTGCTGTTGGCCGCTGGAAAGCGTCCGGGCATTCTTTCGCTCCAAGCCCGTCAGCCCGACGTCTTCAAGAGCCGTTCTCGTCCTCTCCCGAATTTCCTTGCGCGAGCTCCCTCGCAGTTTCAGACCGTACCCGATGTTGTATGCGACGCTCCGATTAAACAGGAAAGGCGGGTGCGCGACCATGGTCGCGCGTCGCGTGAAGAAGGTGGCATCCCTCCCGCCATTCCACACGGGAGCGGAGCCGAAACGGATTTCCCCTGCGGTCGGCCGCTCGATGAATGCCAGAAGTCGCAACAGCGTGGTCTTTCCCGAGCCGTTTGGGCCCACGAGCGCGCATGTCTCGCCCCTGACGAAATCGAGCTTCGGGATGTCCAGCACGAAATCGCCGTATGATTTGCGCACGTTCGCAAGCCGATAGATGGTTTCAGGTAATTTCACGCGCTGACGTTCTCCCTCAACTTCCCCTCAGACGAAAACTCTGCACCACTGCGTTCACCGAAAGCGCGATGAGCAGCAGAATAATTCCGAGCGCTATCGCGAGCGAGAACTCGCCCTTGCCGGTCTCCAATGCGATCGCAGTCGTCATCGTTCGCGTGTATCCCGCAATATTGCCGCCAAGTATCATGGCGGAACCCACTTCGGCAATAACGCGGCCGAACCCCGCCACAATAGCCACGAGAATGGCGTATCGCGCCTCATTCAGAATCGCCGCGGCCGTCTGAACGGCATTGGCGCCGAGCGTGCGCGCGGTCTCGCCGACGCGGGCGTCTATCGCCTTGGTGGCCGACACAGAAAGCGCGACAATTATCGGTGTCGCGAGGATAAACTGGCCAATCACCATTGCCGTCGGCGTGAACAGCAAGCCGTAAGCCCCGAGCGGTCCCCGCCGAGATATGAATGAATATACCGTCAGCCCGACGACGACCGTCGGGAGCGCCATCGAGGTGTTCAACGCCACCTCGACATGGTGTTTCCCCTTGAACCGGCCGACCGCGATTATGAACCCGAGCGGAACTCCCACTATGCTCGCCAGCGCCGTGGATGTCAGAGACACGCGAAGAGACGTCCACACAATCGTCGCCAGCTCATGGTCAAAATGTATGATGAGCCAGAGTGACTGCTTTATGGCTTCCGAAAGATAGTCCATTTCATTTCTTTGGCGTATCCGTCGGCACGGCCACGGGGATGAACAATGACTGACCCCCTATTTTGAAATCGCCGATGAGCCTCTGACCTTCAGGCGAGGTGAACCACGCTATCAGAAGCATCGCCTGCATATACTTCACATGCGGATGGAGCACAGGATTGACTGCGATTATTCCGTACGGATTGAAAAGCCTCGGGTCTCCCTCGAGGAGAACTGCAAGCTCCAGTTTGTCGCTGTATGCAAGCCATGTTCCCCGGTCAACAAGAGTGTAGCCGCGCTTCTCATCGGCCATTTGAAGCACGGCTCCCATGCCTTGTCCCGCCTCGACATGCCATTGCCCCTGCGGCTTGATGCCAGCAGCTTCCCACAGTTCCTTTTCCTTCTGGTGGGTTCCTGAATTGTCACCGCGAGATACAAACGGAGCTTCGTTCGCAGCAATCAGCTTCAGGGCGGCGGATGCGTCGGCGCTGCCTTTGATTCCGGCAGGATCGCTCGCCGGTCCCACCACAATGAAGTCGTTATACATGACATCGCGCCTGTTCACGCCGAACCCCTTCTCGACGAATGCATCCTCATCCGCACGGGAATGAACAAGAACCACATCCACATCTCCATTCTCGCCGAGCTTCAAAGCTTTGCCCGTGCCCACGGCGATGACGTCCACCTTCATGTCATATTTCTGCTCAAATGGCGGCAGCACGACCGCGAGCAGGCCCGAGTTGTCGGTGCTCGTCGTCGTCGCGAGCCGGATTCGCTCCTCGGCCGCAGCGGTCGTGGACAATAAGAGCATCAAGAAACCCATTAAGAGGACTTTCAGTTGCCGCATTCCTGGCCTCCGACTTCTCCAAACATGCTGCACTTGGCCAATGATGAGGTTGTCCTGCAATTTGGTAGGTGCGAATTCATTCGCACGGTTTTTCCGGCCTGTATTCAGCGCGCACGTGCGAATGAATTCGCACCTATAGACCGTCATCGAATCTGTCCCGCAATTCGGAATATTCTTGTAGGGGCGGCCCTACGATTGCGGGACAGTCTCCATCCCCCCAATTCTGAATTGCGGGAGGGATTCGTGACAGCATATCTCCAAAAAAAATCGCCAGCCCCCAACCCTCGTGGAACTGGCTTCCAAAGAGGATTTTCTCCTTTCCGAGGATGGGGGGCACGGACGTTTCCCTCCGCACCTGCCGTTCAACCGCCATAGCCCTCAGGCCTTAGGCATGTTGAATCGGAGAAAACCAGAATCTAAATTATAGCGTATCTAACTGCCCCAGTCAAACTCGTACACCGCTTGGTACCGGGCGAAACGGGGACACAGAATCTGTCCCGTAATTGGAGATGGAATGTGGGGGCACGGCGCGCCGTGCCCGTCCACCCTTAAGAATCGCCGTTTCTCGTAGGGGGACGCACGGCCGTGCGCCCCTACAATCGCAATTGCGGGACAGCTTCACAAAGCCCTACTTGCGGCCGCGATTGGTTATTTACCTCATACGGTTCCAGAAATAGGACTCTGTCCCTTTTCATAACGCGGGTCAATTCGCGCGAGTATCGACTGCACGGCATTCAATGCGGCAGCAGTTTCAGGGATGCCAAGCAGCGGCCGCGCCTGCATGTCGAAGCGCGTGATGGTCTCGTCCTCCGGAATACAGCCGAAAAGCTCGAGGCCGGTCTGCTTGACGTATTCATCAAGCGCAGACTCGGACCCGCGCACGCGGTTGAGTACAAGCCCCATCTTCCGGTACTTGATAATCTTGTGGGATTCAATGACTTTCCGTATGAGAGCCGCGGTCTGCAGGCCCCGAACAGAAATGTCGGAAACGATAATCGGCGTGTCCACGCTTCTGATTACCTGCCGGCTTATCTGCTCGACTCCCGCCTCGCCGTCAATGAGAGTCACGTCGAAATGCTGGGCGAGCGTGCCGATTCCCTCCCGGAGCAGCTCATTCACGGGGCAATAACACCCGAGCGAGTCAGGCCGTCCCATGACCAGCAGGCTGAAGCGGTCAGTCTCGACGAGGGCTTCGAGAAGCATGTAATCGAGCGAGCGCGCCAGATGGTGCTTCTCCCTGTCGCCGGCCGTGCGCGCTTCTCGTATGATTCTTTCGCGGACATCACTCACGGTTTTCTGCACTGAGACTCCGAGCGTGCCCGGGAGACTCATCGTGGGGTCGGCATCAATCACAAGCAGGCGAATGCCGCTGGTCTGAAGAAAGAGCTTTGTCAGGAGGGCCGCCAGGACGGTCTTTCCGCTTCCGCCTTTTCCGCAAATGGCAAGCAGCCTTTTGTGTGGGTCTTTTTGCGTCACGCACTTCTCCTTGCGGCGACAGCGCCTATATTCTCCCCTTCAATCGCTGCGCCTCTCGCCTCGCCTCGCGCCGAGAATAGGGGCTCTGTACCGCTATCGTTCAATTTCATGAAATTTCGTCACGATGTCCAGAGCATGGTAATTGCGAGCGAAGGGCCGCAGGCCCGAGCGAAGCAATCTCAAGCGATTACACAGATTGCTTCGTCGCTACGCTCCTCGCAATGACAATGATTATGGGTGCGGCTATACCGCTCTGTGAACCCGTCCCATAGTCCTGTAACTGCGAATTTATTCGCATACGTATGGAGGAAAGAGGGCGTTGCGAATGAATTCGCACCTACAAGTGGAAGTACCCAATCATTAACCGTAGCACGGATTGTCTTTCCTCCACCTCTAGTCCCCGCCGAACCGGATGATGCGGTCTCCCTTGCGAATGGTTATTACCTGACGCACTGTGTCACACACGGGCTTCTCAGGGCATTCGGTACAATCGAGTGATGTGGTGCACTCATACGTGCCGTCCGCTTTCCGCTCGAATGTTTGCAACTTGCGCAGCTTGTTTCGAGCTGTTTCAACGATGGCATCGAGCGCCGAAACGTCTTCGCGGCTGCTCGTCACAAAGAGGACTTCCGATGCCGTTACACCCGCACACTCACTGTTGAGCGCCTCGATGAGTCTGGCGCCGAGGTCGCGAAGCGAGAAGCCCGACCGAGCCGCTTCTTTGCTCACGCGCGCCCAGATAAGATTGGGAACACTGCGAAGCATGTACCCATCGGTTTGAGCACGCACATGCAGAATCCTGTCCATCTCCCATGACGTCTCCGCGATGTCGCCCCTGCAGCAAGCAAAGGCAATCTGAGCGAAGGGGAGCATCTTTTCTTCGGTCTCAGGAATGTCAGGCCCGATGAGCGTGACGCGTCCGTTTACCACAAGCGAAGAATCGCATGTCGCAAGCGCGACCGAACAGGAGCCGGCGGACGGATGGCCAAGCTCGATATGCGTGTCTTCCTTCAAGATTATCTGCGGGTTTCTACCGCCGCGATTCTCACCATTCGAGCACATGCGAGATGTTTCGATGAGCGCCGTCACATCAAACCGGCGCGTCCGGTTCTCCTCGCTCTTCTGGCGAAACCACGCCTGAATATCTCTGATTGTCTCGTCAAACATGTCCGATGCGTGCTCGTTGGATGGGGACAGAGAATCGTCTCACGGTTGTGCTTGTAGGGGCGCACGGCCGTGCGCCCCTACAGGAAACGCCGATTGTTCTCGTCGCTCGGGCGCGGCGCGCCGTGCCCCTACATTGCATTCAAACCCGTGGGACAGAATCACAGACCCCTGCTGAGGCTCTGTCCCCGTCGTACAAGGAAATCTTAACAGATTCGCGAGCACCGGCGCAATATCATCAGGCAATAAGCCTTAATGCTGTGCCAGTGGAGAGCTTGGGCAAGACCTTTGCACAGGCCGTTTCCCATGCGGTATAATGCCTCATGCACAATTATCAAACAGTACCAGTTCAAACCGCGTGAGCGGTCCAGAGAAAGACGGTGATGCATGAAGACGTTATCAGTTGTCCCGAACCTCTGCATCGGGTGCCATGAATGCGAGCTCATGTGCTCGCTCAAGTACTCCGGTGTGTTCAATCCTGCGCTCGCGCGGGTGCGGGTCGAATATGATCCCAAGGAAAACTGCTACAATCCTGTCATTTGCATGCATTGTGACGAGCCTGCATGTGCGGAGGTATGCCCGGCCGATGCGTTGGCGCGGGATGAAGCAACGGGCGTCGTGACGCTCGACCCTGAGAAATGCACCCTGTGCCTCGCGTGCGTGGACGCGTGCCCATACAACGCCATCAACGTCGCGCCCGACGGCACGATTCTCAAGTGCGACCTCTGCGGCGGCAATCCCACGTGTGTCCGTTTCTGCTCGAAGCGGCCCGAGATGAGCAGCCCCTTGATGGCAAATCCTGAGGGAGCAACGGCGCTCGTTTTCGTGGAAAGGGGTGCATGACCCATGAACGGCTACGGCGATATTGTAAGGATTGACCTCTCGAGCGGATCTGTCAAACGCGAGCCGATTACCGCGGGCGTCGCGAAGCGATTTCTCGGCGGCATGGGCATCAATGACTGGCTCCTCTGGAATCATTTCCTGAGCGTTGACCCACACATCGACCCGCTCAGTGAGCACAATGTGCTCATCGCGGGCCTCGGGCCGCTCGGCGCGACCGGCTTCGGGCTGGGCAGCAAGATGAAGTTCACGTTCAAGTCGCCCGCGACCGGGTTCTTCGGCGACAGCACCAGCGGCGGGAACTTCGCGTCTCAGATGCGATGGGCGGGCGTGGACCATCTCGTGATCACGGGAAAAGCGAAAAAGCCCGTCTATATCTACATTACGGACTCAAATATCGAGATACGGGATGCTCAGCACCTGTGGGGCCTCGGCACCCATGAGACCGTGAAGAAATTGCGTTCGGGCGAAGTTCCCTCGCGAGCCGGCATAGCATGCATCGGCCCGGCGGGAGAAAACGGCGTTCGCTACGCATGCATTGTCGTAACCGAAGAGCGAGCAGCCGGGCGCACCGGCTCAGGCTGCATCGCCGGAAGCAAGAACCTCAAAGCGATAGTCGCTCACGGAACCAAGGGCGTCTCGGTGCACGACCCTGCCGCAGCCTTCGCGGCTGCCGAGCGCATCTTCGAGGCGATAGATTCAGACCCGCTCGTCTCGGTCTTCAAGAAGAATGGCACGCTCAACATGGTCGATTTCTACGACGCAATCGGCGGCAATGCGTACCGGAACAATCAGTTCTCGAAAGTGCCGGACGAAAAAATCGCCGTCATGTCACCGAACTGGTACACGGCGAACATGAAACTCCGCGATCTCGCGTGCTCGCCCGGGTGCACGTTCGGATGCGATTCGTCGTGTCAGATAAAAGGGGGTGAGACCACGCTCGCGCGCCGTCTCTCGGGACCCATCGGCGGAAGTCCCGAATATTTCACCATAGCGACATTCGGCATGGGATGCGATATCCCCGACTTCCCGGCCATCACGCATCTTCATCGCACGTGCAACGATTATGGCATGGACCTCGGCGAGATTGGCGGAATCATTCCGTTCCTGATGGAGTTGTGGGAGCGCGGCATTCTCAAAGAAGAACACACGAGGGCATGGTTCGGCGAGCCTCTCTCGCTCGAGTGGGGCAACTTCGATGCCGTGGAAAGGATAGTTCGGGCAGTCGCATTTCAGGAAAATGAGCTCGGCAAGATTTGCTCCCAGAACATCGAGAGAGTGGCTGAGGCGCTCGAAAAGATAACGGACCTGCCGACCACTCAATACCTCGTGTGCGGCAAGGGAGGCAACTCGTTCCATGAAGAGATACGCTCGTTCCCGATTTGGGCGGTCAACTTCGCTGTCGCCTCGCGCGGATGCGACCACCTGAAGGGCCTCAATATCATCGACAAGGGGTTCAGGCAGGACATCTCGACGGAATGGCTTGGGAAGCCCGATGCAGGCGTCGGCTATACTCCCGACCTCAAGGGCGCAGCCTCTGCGCTCGCCGAGAACTACGTGGCGATGATTAACTGTTTGGGCATCTGCATATTCAGGCCCGCCACAGACCCGCTCTGCATGCCGCCCCGGCTGCTTGCAGGCGCATACACGGCGCTCACGGGAATTCCGGTGACCGTCGAGCAATTGCTCCGGGCCGGTGAGCGTGCCTGCAATTTGGAGAAGGCATTCAATTCACGCCTGGGCTTGCGCCGCAAGGATGACCGCTTGTCCGCACGCTGGATGAACGAGCCCGTGACGTTCGAATACGGACAGGGAATGAAGGCAGGCGATTATCTCGCGGGACTGCTCGACGAATACTACGAGCGGCATGGTTGGGATAAACACACAGCGCTTCCGACACGTAAGACCTTGGAGTCGCTCGACCTCAAAGACGTCGCCGACGTGCTCGAAAAAGAGAAGGCAATCGCGTAGCACGATTTGTGACAACGAAGTCACTACGTGCAGGTTCTCATAATTATGGTGACGTATTCCGCGTTCTTGTAGGGGCCGTTCGCGAACGGCCCCTACAGTGGGGTGAATGGAATTTCCTCTGTACGGACAATCCGCCGGGTCGCCCGTGAAAGATAGCAATGACATGCCGAACGTAAAGGTCAGATACCTCGGAGCCTTCGCCGACTCGGTTCCATCGAAAGAAGAGACATGTTCCTTCACTGCCCGTTCCCTCGGCGCGCTCCTGGACCAATTGCTCGAACGAAACGGGGAGAGGTTCCGGTCTTTGATGATAAACCCCGAAACGGGGAACCTGCGAAGCGGGACAACGCTCCTCGTGAATGGGCAGAGACGGGACCTCGACCACGAACTCTCCGACGGCGACGAAATCACCCTTCTCACGCCGGTTGCAGGCGGGAACACTTCATGAGTTGAGAATACTGCATCCGCACCAATTCCCGTGATAATCCTTCCATGAAACAAGCAACCATTTGGTCATTGCGAGGGAGTGAAGGGTCTCAGACCCGAGTGATCGAAGCAATCTCATTTTTAGAATTGAGGATACGCACATAGAGATTGCTTCGCTCGGGTCTGCGGCCCTTCGCTCGCAATGACGGCAGGATGGCTCGTTCACCTGTCATGCCGCCTCGGCAGGGGCGACTGCCTGCAACGAACGCACCGCGAGCGCGATACAGCGAGTTGCCACTGCAAAAGACGAACAGACCTGAATTATCAATACAATCTTGCGGGTGAAATCAATTTCGTGCGGGACTATGGACGATACTTGCGCAGCAGCTCGATGAATTGTTGGAGTCGCGCGCGGCTTTCATTGTCCAGAGGAAGGAATTTCAAGCCCATGGGGTATTGGCCCGTGGAGACAGGAACCTCCGCCGCCCAGCGCACCTCGGCCTCGAAATCTAATCGTGGGATATCCTTGCCGGCAATTTGCAACGTTACGCGCGTGCCTTTCTTGATCCGCGTTGGGGTCAAGATGCCTGCTCCGCCCTCGCTCAAATTGACAACTTCGGCCCGTGGCGCCGCTTCTAACGCCGGAACTTTGGGGACAAGAAGCGCCTCGTCTATGAATTGGCTGATAACCATCCTCGGCCACCCGCGGCGCTCGACAAAGAGCTTCTCCACTTCCTGCATGCTTTTTCTATCCCTTCACCACTATTCTATCGGGAACCGACCCTCAGAACAGCCGCCAATCCCCCCAACACGATGCCGATGACTGTGCCGCCGACGAATCCCATGACCCCGAGCCGAATTGCGGCCATCAATAGCTCGAACGGGGTTCCTCCAAGCGCGCTGTAAAGCCCGTACGCCGCCCCGCCCAAAGTGCCGATGGTCGCAAACGTCTCGATTGCGTGCACAAATGTCGCCATGCGTGTGCCTCTGTCAATTGCCATCTTTGTCCCCTCCCTCTGAAACCCTCGTGGATAGCAGCGACATCTTATCACAAAGTTACAGAACAATCAACAACATAAAAGGGGATGTGTATTGTACGGGATGCTCATCGGTCGAAGCGTTCGCATCCTTGGACCGGGGCGATTTCTTTCATAGATTCGATGACGTATTTGATCATTCTCCGTAAAGGCGATCCGGCGGGGCGCCCTTACAAATGGACACGGCCAAGCCTTCGCCTGCCTGCAACAGATATTGCTGCAGGGACGCACGGCCGTGCGCCCCTACATGCAACTGTAGAATACGTCACTGAAAATCACGAGATACTGTACGGAGGAAGCGATGAAACGAGTCGCTTACGACCTGGCGGCGCTGTCATTTGTCTGCTAGAACTGCTTCGCGAGCTTTTGCAGCACTTCGATGCCGCGCAAAATCGTCTCATCCGGCGCGGCAAAGGATATTCGGAAATGGGTGTTGCGCTCGGAGAAGACGTTGCCGGGAATTATTAAAAGATTGTTCGCGATCGCCTTTTCAACGAATTTCACGCCGTCGTCGCCGGGAGCCTTCGGGAAAATATAGAATGCGCCGCCGGGCTTCTCGACATCGAAGTAGCCCTTTAGGCCCTCATAGATGAGGTCGCGCTTGGAGCGGTAGTCGGCAATATGCTGGGTGATGTCGAGGTCAAGCGCGGCCAGGCCCGCCTTCTGCGCGAACGAGGGAGCGCACACAAAGCTATACTGCTGGAGCATCTTCATGGACTCGATGATCTCACGCGGTCCCGCCGCATACCCGAGCCGCCAGCCAGTCATGGCGGAAGACTTCGAGAACCCATTCAAAAGCAGCGTCTTCTCGTAGTATTTCGCGAACGTGTCGGGCGTCTGGTCGTAGATAAAGTGGTCATATATTTCGTCGGTGACGACGAGGAGGTTGTGCTTGCGGGCAAATTCCGCTATCGAGCGGAGTTCCTCCGAACTGTAAGCTCTCCCCGTCGGGTTCGCCGGACTATTGATGACGAGCATCTTCGTCCGCTTCGTCACCTTCTCTTCGAGTTTCTCGGGGGCGAGCGTAAAGTCAGGATACGTGTTCACGAATACCGGCTTGCCGCCGAGCAGGTTCGCCAGATGCTTGTACATCACGAAATACGGGTCGGGCAAGAGCACCTCGTCGCCTTCTTCGATAAGGGCCATGAACGCAAGCAACAGCCCGCCGGAGACACCGGATGTTATGAGGGTGTCCTCAAATTCCACCGAATACTTCCTACGGTAATGCTCTCGGACGGCCTCGCGCAACTCCGGTATGCCCTGCGTGACGGTGTATCGATTGAAGCCCTCTCGGATGCTCTGAATGCCTATCTCCTTGATTTCGTCCGGGATGTCGAAGTCGGGCTGGCCGATGCTTAAATTGATGGGGTCCTTCAGCTTAGCCGCAAGGTCGAACACTTTCCGGATGCCGGAAGAGTCAATGAGCTTCATCCTGCGTGCGAGCATATCGTCTCCTGAATGCGGTAATTTCGATTATCCGGGAAAATCGCGCAGATTATAACAAAACTACTGGGGGTAAGTCAAAGGAGAAACATGTGCGTGGGGGCGACATAAATTGTGGGACAGCGTCTAAAAACACTTTCCCGAGGTCAGTCTCCAAGATATCCCAACGCTTTCAATTGTTCCAAAACTTCCTTATCCCTCTCTATGCCAGTCCCTCCCTGCTGCGCATAACGTTCCGCGGTCCTTTCTTCATCAGCCATCAGGCTTACGCCCATGGCTCTCATCGCGGCCGCAATATCGGGTCGCGCCCCGATCAGGTTCCTGGACTCTCTCGGGTCGGTGGACAAGTCAAAGAGCCACTCATGCCCTGCAGGACAGCTCTGGTTGGTATAGACATAATTATCTTTTCTCACCCGAACAATTCTGGGTTCGTTGTAGCTCGTGATGTCCGGAGCGTAGCTGCCCGTTCCATTCAAGAGAGGCATGAAGGACATGCCTTGAATGAAGTGCCCGGTCTCAATGCCGAGGATGTCAAGCAGCGTCGGCTTGAGGTCGAGCGCTCTGACCGCCGCCCGAATCCTCGCACCACGGTATTCCTCTTTTGGAAACTTGATAATCAGAGGGACATGAATCGTTTCAACAAACAGTCGCCCATGGCGATATGTTTGGTGTTCATAGAACTCCTCACCGTGGTCTGACAGCAGGATTATTATGGCGTCATTGTATATGTCTTCCTCTTTCAGGATTTTCAAGATTTCGCCGAACACGTAGTCGGAGTATGAGATGCATCCATCGTAGAGCGCCATGACGTGGCGGCGGTGCGTAGGGATGCTCATATTCACCCCGCGCCAGAAATCTTCTCTGCTCTTCCTGAAGAGCACTTGATTGCCGGGATCCGTGAAGTCCATTTCTTCCCATATGACTCGCTGCCGTGCCGCTGAATCGTCAGGGTTCGTGGATTCCGGGCCAAGCGGCAGGCCTTCGACTCGCTCTTCCATAAACTGCAATCTCAACTCTTTGGGGGCGGAGACATATGGGTCGTGACAGAGATAATGGTGCAAGAAGAGAAATAACGGCTGACTTTCCCGTTTCGATAACCGTATCGCCTCACGGACATGCGTCAGCTCTTTGGGATTGTCATAAACATTCTCCCAGATAATAGACTTCGAGGAGTATATATCAAAGCCTTTATCGAACCCCAGGTGCCCCGATACCTGTGCGCCTCCCACGAAGCCAACGGTCGCAAAACCCCCTTTTTGCAATACCTCGGCCAACGTCACTATCCGCTCGTTCAAACGCTGATAGCTGCCGTCGGCCCGATAATTGTATACGTGATGTATGATAGGGCTTAGGCCCGTAAAAATGGACATGTGGGAAGGCGCCGTGTACGGCGCAGGAGCATTTGCGTCTTCGAAAAGTACGGCATCTTCAGCGAATGCATCAATGGACGGCGACGTATCCCTCGCATACCCGTAACATCCCAAATGGTCGGCTCGCAGGGTATCTATTGAAACCAGAATAATATCGGGGTAAGAGGTTCTTTCCGCGCTTGGTCTTTCGCGTGTCCCTCGAAATACCAGGAAGACGGCCGCAACCAGCATGAGGGAAACAAGGAGCGCGGAACCTATCAGAATCGTCTTCTTGCTTCTCATCCATTCCTCCGGGACGTCGTCATATCTGCTCCGCGAGCGAGTGCTGCTCAGGCGCACCCAAGCATCTTTGGTAGAGTATATCAAAAAGACCGGATATCCTCATTGTCTATGACCGTTTTTGGAGGATAATCGGGGGTAACCAGCATGGTCTCAAACGGAAAGGTGGGAACCGAATCTATCTGATGTGGCGGGAACAAAAAGGATGCCGCGGCGCGAACGAGGCGGCCGAAACATATAAGGATTCAAACGGAGTGTTGCAATTCCTGCGTATTCTTCACTTCACCTCGAAGTTGAAGTGATATTCTTTCAAAATGCTCGGGTATGTGCCGATGTAGGCGTTGTACGTGTATGTGCCGAGCGGGGTCGCTGACGGAATCGGATGCTCGAGATGCTGCGAAAGGTTCGCGTTCGGATTCAGCATAAAATTGTATGGCCCGAACAGGCATCCTGAAGATGGATGTGTGGAATAATTCGGCAATGTCACGTCGGTCCAGTAGTCGTATGCAGCAGTGGAACCGGTGAGGTTTGTGGCTGTCACGGTATATCCGAGCGCTCGGCCGCGCGCGATTTCAATGGCATCAGGCACGAGAACCAACCATGAGTCGGGCACTTCGTAATATTCGTCCGAGCCTATATCGGATTTCGCGCTATTCGGACGCGCTTCGCCATCGATGTCCGTCGGAGAGGAGCCGGAACAAGAGTCAATGCACGGCGAGCCATACACAAGATGGTAATCACCATTCACCCACGTGCCGCAGTCCCAATAGCCGGGCTGCACAAAGAGCGGATCGGCACTCTTATTGCCCATGCCGGGATAGCCGCCCTGAACGTCGGAGTAGGTGATCGTTGCAGGCCCGGTGACTTCGTTGGGCGAGTTGCCCCACAGAATTGAGTTGGAAATTACCGCTGAAGCAGTTGAGTTGGAGCAAATGCCGCCGCCGAAATCAGCTTGGTTCTTGCTCATGGTGCAATTGGCGATGGTGGGCGTCGATGACCAGCAGTAGATACCGCCACCTTTCGCGGCCGAGTTCTCAACAATGGTGCAGTTGGTCAGGAACAGAGAGCAGTTATTGCCGACATATATTGCGCCGCCCATCGAGGATGCGGAATTCCCTCTGATGATGCAGTTCTTCACAGTTGGCGAAGAGTTTTTGCCGATGAACACGCAGCCGCCATTGCCTGAAACGGAACCATTGATGATGGTGAATCCATCCACAACCGAGACCGAAGTCTCGCCACTGTGGAAATAGAATCCTCTTCCATCGTCCCCGCAATCGATAATGCAATTCTGTGCGCCGTTCTCTGACCGGAGAGTTATGGCCTTGCCCTTGAAATCCAGGTTTTTGTTGCACGCGCCCGTGTAGGTGCCGTCACGCACGATGATGGTATCGCCGTCGGAGGCGGCGTCCAATGCCTCCTGGATGCAGGAGTATTCATCGGGGACGTAAAAGGTGGCGTGGAGTTTGATCAGCCACACGTCGTAGCTGCCCAAAATGTGCGAGGAAGTACATCCGGCAATGACATAGCCCCGGTCGGTGGTTTGTTGTACACTGTAAGCTGCATCCTCATATTCTCCGCCGAAGGTTTGGTCCCAGAGCATGTTTCCTGATGAGTCGGTCTTGATCAACCACATGTCCTGGGCGCGAGTTCCATATGACTGTTTATATCCCGCAATGATATAACCGCCGTCAGAGGTCTGTTGCACGCAATGAGCCTCATCCCAATTTGCTCTGCCGAAGGTTTTATCCCAGAGCTTGTTTCCCGAGACGTCGGTCCTAATCAGCCATGCATCCATGGAACCCGCTCCGTATGACTCCGCTCGTCCAGCAATGACATAGCCGCCGTCAGCAGTCTGTTGAACGCTGTAACCTTCATCGTAAGCTGCTCCGCCGAATGTCTTATCCCAGAGCATGTCTCCCGAGGAGTCAGTCTTGATCAGCCATACGTCAGCAAAACCCGCTCCGTATGAGCAAGTCCATCCAGTAATGATATAGCCGCCGTCTGTGGTCTGTTGAACGCCGTAGCCGCTTTCACCAATTACTCCGCCGAACGTCTTATCCCAGAGTTTGTTTCCCGAAGGGTCAGTCTTAACCAGCCAAGCGTCAATCCCGCCTGCTCCATACGACTCTGTAGCTCCGGTGATGATATATCCGCCGTCGGCGGTCTGTCGAACACTGTTACCGCCGTCACCAAGTGCTCCGCCGAATGTCTGGTCCCAGGCTTTGTTTCCCGAGGAATCAGTCTTAATCAGCCACATGTCATGGGAACCCGCCCCGTATGAGTCAGTGGTTCCGACAATTATATATCCGCCGTCAGTGGTCTGTTGTACGCTACGGCTGTAATCATCCCCCGTTCCGCCGAATGTCTGGTCCCAGACTTTGTTTCCCGAGGAGTCGGTCTTAACCAGCCACACGTCATTTGAACCCGCTCCGTATGACTTGGTCGATCCCACAATGACGTAGCCGCCGTCTATTGTCTGAAGAACGCCAAATCCGACATCCCACCCGCTTCCTCCAAAGGTTCGACTCCACTCCACTTCCTGCGCCGTTGCCACGAGTACGAATAGCGAAGCAATGATCAGACTCAAAAGCATTCGCGCAAAGAATCTCATTTCCATCTCCTCCACTTCGGCCACTTATAGCGCTGCACTTGCCTTCGATTCTTCGTCAAGTGGATTCGTGTGTCTCTTATTTCACCTCAAAGCTGAAATGATATTCCTTAAGGATATTCGGATACGTCCCTATATAAGCGTTGTAAGTATATGTTCCGAGCGGAGCCACTGACGGAATCGGATGTATGAGATGTTGCGAGAGGATCGAGACCGGAGAAAGCATGAAGCGATACGGCCCGAACAAGGTTCCTGAAAGCGGATATGTGGAGTAGTTCGGCAACGTTACATCGGTCCAATAGTCGTATTCGGCAGTCGAGCCGGTGAGGTTTGTGACTTTCACGGTATATCCGAGCCGGCCTCGTTGCGCAACCTCGGTTGCATCGGGAACGAGAACCAGACACATCTCTTGTGCCTCATAGCACTCATCTGAGCCCATATCGGATTTCGCCTCGTTCGGACGCGCCTCGCCGTCAATGTCTCGGGATATGGAACTCGTGCAGGAGTCAATACACGGCGAGCCATGCACGAGATGGTAATCGCCGCTCACCCACGTATCGCAATCCCAATAGCCGGACTGTACGAACAGCGGGTCCGTGTTGATATTGCCTGTGCCTGAGAAGCTTCCTTGAATATCAGAATACGTGATAGTTGCAGGTCCACTTACCTCATCCGGGGAATTACCCCACAGGATTGAGTTCTTGATGTTGGCCAGGGAAGTGGAATTCGAACAAATGCCGCCGCCATACGCGGCCTGATTCCTGGCAATGGTGCAGTGGTAGATTATCGGGGTTGAAGACCAGCAGTAGATGCCGCCACCGCTGCCAGCCTCATTCTCAGCTAGGATGCCGTTGACGATCTTCGCGGAGCAGCCATTACCTATGTACATTCCCCCGCCCATCGAAGTGGCAAGGTTCCCTTTAATGATGCAGTTCTCAATGGTTGGCGAGGAGTTGTTGCCGATGAACGCGCCGCCACCGTTGCCTGAAACGGAGCCATTCGTGATGGTGAAGCCATCCACCGTTGAGGCCCGAGTTTCGCCCGAATGGAAGTAAAATCCCCTTCCGTCACCTTCACAATCGATAATGCAGTTCTCGGGCCTGTTCTCGGAGCGGAGGGTTAGGTTCTTGCCTTTGAAGTCCAGGTTCTTGTTGCACGCGCCTGTGTACGTGCCGTCACGCACGATGATGGTATCGCCGTCGGAAGCGCCGTCCAATGCCTCCTGAATGCATGAGTAATCATCCGGGACGCAGGTAACGTGGACCTTGCCCAGCCACACGTCAGCAGAACTTGCTCCATATAAGCCGGTGTGTCCGACAATAACGTAGCTGCCGTCAGCGGTCTCCTGTACGCCACGACCTACGTCCCAATCGGCTCCGCCAAAGATCTTATCCCACAGCTTGTTTCCCGAGGAGTTGGTCTTTATCAGCCATACATCAGAGGAGGTCGGTCCGCCCCACGAGCCGGTAAACCCTGCAATGACATAGCCGCCGTC
>QZKI01000048.1 GCA_003598055.1 Candidatus Abyssobacteria bacterium SURF_17
ATGTTCAGCTTCTCCGGATGCTTGACAGGGCTGGGAACGCCGGCGAAATGGCGCACCGGTCTGATGCAGGCATAGAGGTCGAGTTCTTGCCTGAGTGTAACGTTCAGCGAGCGGAATCCGCCGCTCACCGGCGTGGTAAGCGGCCCTTTTATCGCGACTCTGAAATGACGAATTGCCTCGAGGGTGTCTTCGGGCAGATATTCCCCGTATTTGTCGAGCGCCTTCTCGCCTGCGCAAATCTCAAACCACTGTATTCGTCGCTTGCCGGCGTAGGCAAAGTTGACCGCGGCATCAAATACTCTCACGGCTGCGGCCCAGATGTCGGGGCCCGTCCCATCGCCTTCTATGAACGGGACGATGGGGTTGTCTGGAACCTTGAGCCCGCCGTCCTCGATGAGAATGCCCTCGCCGAACGGGGCTGCAAGCTTCTTGAACTGCGGCTCGGTCATTCGGTCGCCCACCCTTTTGCGCGCTCGACTGCTTGTTTCCATCGAGCGTACAACCGCTCGCGCTCGTCCTCTCCCAGTTTCGGAGTGAACCGTGTTTGCTCTCGCCAATTCGAGGAGATCTCGTCACGGTTTTCCCAGTACTTGACTGCAAGGCCGGCGAGGTATGCGGCACCCAATGCGGTTGTCTCGGGCACTTCAGGACGGCTGACGGGAACGCCGAGGATATCGCTCTGAAACTGCATCAGAAAATTGTTCCCGATGGCACCGCCGTCAACCTTCAGCGTATCGAGCTTCCAGCCGGAATCGGCCTCCATACATTCGAGCACATCCCGTGTGAGGTAGCAGAGCGACTCCAGCGTGGCACGCGTAAGGTGGCCGCGATTGGACCCGCGCGTGAGCCCAACGATGGTCCCGCGTGCATACATGTCCCAATACGGAGCGCCGAGTCCGACGAATGCAGGGACGAAGTAGACGCCGCCGTTGTCGGATACCGAAGTTGCCAGAGCCTCGCTCTCGGCCGCAGTGGAGATGATTTTCAGTTCGTCGCGAAGCCACTGAATCGCTGCGCCTGCGATGAAGATGCTTCCCTCGAGCGCGTACTCGACCGAGCCGTCGATACCCCAGGCAATCGTCGAGATGAGCCCGCTTTCCGAGCGAACCGGCTTCGGGCCGACGTTCATGAGGACGAAACATCCCGTGCCATATGTGTTCTTTGCCAAGCCGGACTTGAAACAGGCCTGGCCGAAAAGCGCCGCCTGCTGATCGCCGGCGATTCCGGCAATCGGGACGGCTGCGCCGAAGAAGACCTGCGGGTCCGTCTTCCCATATACGGCGCTTGAGGGAG
Organism: Candidatus Abyssobacteria bacterium SURF_17; assembly: GCA_003598055.1. Taxonomy (GTDB): domain Bacteria; phylum Abyssobacteria; class SURF-5; order SURF-5; family SURF-5; genus SURF-17. Next base: position 1,294 of record QZKI01000048.1, read on the forward strand.
CGACTTCCGGCAGCATTCGCGACGGGATGTCGAGCTCACCGAGCAGATCGTCGTCCCACCGGAGCGAGTTGATATTGAAGAGCATCGTGCGGGAGGCGTTCGAATAATCAGTCACGTGCACTTTACCGCCCGTAAGCCTATAGATGAGCCATGCATCGATGGTGCCGAAGGCAAGCTCGCCCCTCTGCGCCGCCTCACGGGCGCCCGTCACGTTATCCAGTATCCATTTCACCTTGGTGCCGGAAAAATACGCATCAATCACCAGACCGGTTTTTGTTCTGACCATCTGCTCGAGTCCGCGGGCTTTCATTGCGTCGCAGATGGAAGCGGTTCGCCTGCACTGCCACACGATAGCGTTGCTGACCGGTTTTCCCGTTTTGCGATTCCACACGACGGTCGTTTCGCGCTGATTCGTTATTCCGATTGCGGCGACCGAGGTCGGCTCGATGCCGGCTTTCCCGAGCGCCGTGCGCGCAACTTCAATTTGGCTCCCCCAGATTTCTTCGGGGTCATGCTCTACCCAGCCGGGCTTCGGGTATATCTGGCGGAATTCCTTGGAGGCTGAGGCAAGTGATTTACCGGAGCGGTCGAACACGATTGCGCGTGAGCTCGTCGTTCCCTGGTCAAGGGCAAGGATGTATTGCTTCATCGATTCAAAGCCTCCGGGAAGCGGTTGTCACCGTCTATCCCGCAATGGTGTAGGTGCGAATTCATTCGCATTCATATGGCGAGAACGGGCCGGGTAAACCATGCGAATGAATTCGCACCTACAGGGACCTGTCCCGACCATGTAACTGCGGGACAGTGTCTATCAGACCTCTACAATAGTTGAACGCCGAAGTGAGCAAGCAGGTTGTCGAGAACGGTCAGCGGCAGACCGACAACATTATAGTAACAGCCGCATATTTTTTCAACGATGATGCCGCCCACGCCCTGGATGGCATACGCACCCGCCTTATCGAGCGGGTCTATCATCTGAAGATACTTTGCAATTTGCTTCTCGGACAGCGGTCGGAACGTGACGTCGGTAATCGCATGCGCCGTCTTGGCCGTTCCATCGCGAGCTCGCACGACTGCGACGCCCGAATACACCTGGTGCGTCCTGCCGGCAAGTGCGCGCAGCATTCGGCGCGCGTCTTCAATATCCGAGGGCTTTCCAAACACGGCCCCCTCGCACGAAACGACCGTATCGGCCCCAATCACTAGTCCGCGTTCCAGTTTTCTCGCCACAGAGCTTGCTTTCGCGAGGGCGTTCCGCTCGACGAGTTCTGCAATCGGGATATCGTCTCTCCACTCTTCCCCGACTTCACTTTCGGCAAGCTCAAACGCAATTCCGAGCGAGCGCAGCAAATCGATTCTGCGAGGAGACGTTGAGGCCAAGATCAGCGTCGAGACTTGTTCATACCCGCTCATAGGTGATATGGGAGTTGATGTGGGTTGGCAGCGATGCTTCGCCGAGAAACGTGAGATGTGAGGAACACTTGCAATCGGAGCATCCAAACCGTTCGATGGGCCTGGCGCCCGGAAGCCTTTGCACAGAGGAGTTCAGCCTGCATTCGGTCAATCCATCTACCGAAAACACAAATACCGAGTCAACGGAAATCTCCTCCCGGCATGTCAGGTAGTCTATGTGCCAGCGTCGTTTTTTCTCGCGGCTCATGTGGCGCGAGATTCTGTGAGACAGGTTCCTGCGTGCGCTCCCGCAGTACACGTAGCGGCCAGGCTGGAAGGCGATTTCACCGCGCGCCCCGACAATCAGCGTAAGAGGCGAATTCATCCTCATGAGCAATAGATACAGGCCGCAATTCGGCTCAGAACGCACCCGGCTGGGGTCTGATGATCGGTGTGCCTTCGGGAGCATTGAACGTCAAATCCTTGTCGGCAACGGGTTCATTGATGCGCACGTCGGTGAGCTCTATTTCCGTCTTGTCGCCGGAAATCTCCCTCACCATGATTCGTCGCGGCAGGTAATCGGATTCATCCAACCAGAGCACAACGCTTTTCAGGCTTGCGGCCATCGTCTCCGCCTTGGGGAAGAGTTCCACTCTACAGAGCCCGGCATCAGCGAAGACGACGGCAATTTCGAAGGTTCTCTTAATCTCATCCGCCGTGGCCTCGAAAGCGAAGAAAAGCGGTGACGCCTTGTCGCCTTGCTCAACGGGATATATCTCTATCTGTTCGAGTTCCGGGAAATAGAAGGATACCGCCTCGCTGTCTATGCGCATTTGCGTTTTGTCGGGCGTCTCGTATTTCCAGAGCATCTGACGGGGCGTTTTATACAGGACGCTGCCCGTCGAGACCTTCTGTTCGTCGAAGAATATGATGGTCTTCTTCTGAACAAAGCGCGCCGAAAAACTCTGTACGTTCTTACGCTGTTCATCGAGCTTCTCAAAGAAAGCGTTGCCGTCGGCCCTTGCGACATGGCATGGTACAGCTATCAGAAGAAAGATGAGCATGAACGCGGTCAGACCGCTTCCAGGCAATAGTCGGAAGCTACCCGATAGAGGCGATACGATTCGGCGGAATTCTCGGAAGTGGCTCAGCATGGCGTTATTCTTTTCCCTCGGGGAACAGGATTTCAAGGTCCTTGATCTCTTCCTCTCCGACCTGCGGTTTCTCTGCCTCCTCATTGTCAGGCTGTTCGATCTCGGGTTCTGGTTGGCCCGCTGAGGCGTCCTTGAGATTATGGTCGAGAAGGAGTCTCGAGTCCTGGGTTTGGACCATCTTGCGATGCGTTTCAATCAGCGTCATGAATTCAGCCCGGAAACGTTTGTGCTGGTTCAGGAGCTGGAATGTCTCCTCCTCGAGCCGGTCCTTATGCTGGCGTGCTCGTTGGATTAGGCGTTCGGCCTCGAGCTCGGCTTCGCGGATGCGCAAATTGCTTTTGCGTTCGGCTTCGTCCTTTATTTCCTGGCCGATTTTCTGCGACGAAATGAGCGTGTTCTTCAGCGTGGTCTCCATGTGGCGGTATTCTTCAACCGCCTCCTCGAGCTGCTTCACCTTATCAGACAGAATCATATTTTGCCGGAGGAGTTCTTCAAATTCCGAGGCCACGAGTCTGAGGAAGTCGAGTACCTCGTCCGGGTTGAGTCCCCGGAATACCTGAGAGAATCGTTTCTGCAGAATCTCGTTGGGCGTAAGGTTTGTGGTCACCTCTTCTTCACTCCCCCCAACTCTCTTGCCCTTTCAAGGGCACTGGTGACAGCGGTGCGGACTATCTCGTCAAGGCCACGTTCGTTGAAAGCCGCGATGGCTGCTTCCGTCGTTCCCCCCGGAGATGTGACGCGGGCACGAAGGACGGAAGGGTGTTCATCCGATTCTCTGAGAAGCTTCGAGGCGCCAAAGAGCGTCTGGGTGACGAGGTCGCCCGTTTCGCTCGCGGGCAGTCCGCATGCGAGCGCCGCCCGTTCGAGACACTCCGCGAACAGGAACAGATACGCAGGCCCGCTGCCGCTGACGGCAGTGACGGCGTCCATGAGCGACTCATCGACCCGGTATACCTTGCCGAGCGCGCCGAAGAGCAGCTCCGCCTCGGCGAGGTCCTGCGGAGTCGCATGGGTCCCCCCGCATATCGCGGTGGCGCCGGCGCCCACGAGCGCCGGCGTGTTCGGCATTGCCCGCACTACTCGTGCGTTTGGCCTAACGCGTTTCTCGATGAACTCGGTTGATATCCCTGCTGCAATTGATATTACGAGACGGGAACCGTCAATGATGTCGCCCACCTCGGACAGGCACTCCCCCATGGTCTGTGGCTTGACGGCGAGCAACACCGTGGAGGCAGCCCGCGCAGCATCGGAGGCAGTCCGGGCCAGGTTTATCTTGAGTTCACTCGCGAGGCCCGCCGCCTTCTCCGCCACCAGATCGCAGATGGTCACCTCATCGGGCCGGAACAAGCCAGCCTTTATCACGCCCCGCAGAATGGCGCTCCCCATGTTGCCGACGCCGATAACTCCGAGTTTCCTCGAGGGCATGCTCCTCATTCCTCCATGAACCGGATGAGAATGAGCGTAATATTGTCCGAACCGCCCGCCTTCTTGGCCTCTTCAATCAGGCGGTCACACTTTTCTTCCTGCGTTGTTCCGGCATCGGTCAGGATCTCGAACATTGAGACGTCGTCGACCATGCTTGACAGGCCGTCGGAGCAGAGCAGTATCTGGTCGCCTCCGCGAACGCGCTCCTCGAAGATGTCCACCTCGATGGATTCACGCGAACCGAGCGCTCGCGTGATCACGTTTCTCCACGGATGTGTCCGAGCATCCTCGGCCGTAATAAGCTTCTTGCGCAACTGTTCATTGACCCACGAGTGGTCCTCGGTAATCTGGCGGTATCCACTCTGGCGGAACAAGTACGCTCGACTGTCGCCTACGTTACCGATGGTAATCAGGCGATCGTCCAGAACAGCGCATACCACGGTCGTTCCCATACCTGAAAGCTGTTCATTGCGGCCTGCTATCTGCCTGATCTTGTCGTTGGCCGCGCTGACTGCATTGGCAATCTTGTTTGCCGTCTCAGATAGGTCAGGATTGGACCCGTAGGGGAATATCTGCGCGCTTGAGGACGGGTTGAGCCGCTGGAAGTAGGCACATATGCCTTCCACCGCCACCCGGCTTGCGAGGTTGCCCGCAGCATGGCCCCCCATTCCATCGGCGACAATGAAAACGCAGTTCTTTTCGTCGACAAGGTAGGAATCTTCATTCTCGTCCCGCTTCAGCCCCACATCCGTTTGTGCGACAAAGCTTGCTTTCACCGGATAGCTCCTCGAAGACCTAGCCCGATTCTGTCTTTCTCCATGCTGAGACTTTCTCCCCGCTCTCCCCCGACGGCACGATGACCTCAAACGCGCGTATCTCCACGTCCTTGGTCTTTATTGCGCCGACATCCGTCATCTCTATCGGCGCTTCAATGCTCGCATGAGTCGCGCTGCTGATAAGAATCTGGTTCCGGCCGGCGACCGACGCAAGTCTGAACGCGGCGTTGACCATATCGCCGATAACCGTATAATCCATGCGGTCCAGACTACCGACGTTGCCCGCGATAGCCATTCCCGTGTTGATGCCGACCCCAATGTCGAACGTGCGTTTCCCTCGTTCGCGAGCGCGCTCATTCAAGACGCGCGCGCGTCGTATCATATCCATCGCGGCCAGCACGGCCCTGTCTGCGTCATCGCCATATGAGAAGGGAGCCCCGAATATCGCCATGATGCCGTCACCCATGAACTTGTCGAGAGTCCCATGGTGGGTGAAAATAACTTGTGTCATCTCGTCGAAATATTCGTTGAGCATGTCCATTGTTTCGCTCGGCGTCATCTGGGCCGACATCGTAGTGAATCCGCGAATATCGCTGAACAGAACGGTCACCTTCTGCAAGGTGCCGCCGGGCCTCCAGTCCTCGGGATTCTTCATGAGGATTTCAACCACAGCATTCGGCAGGTTGCGTGACATGGTCGTTCTGACCTTTTCCTCGTATTGGAGCCTTTGGAACAGCCGCGCGTTCTCGATTGCAATTGCGGACAGGCTCGCGAACGCCGAAAACAACTCTTGGTCGCTCTCGTTGAACGTGCCCTCGGATATGCGATTGTCAAGGTAGATGGCGCCGAGCACACGTTCCTCTATTTTCAGGGGCACGCACATGATTGAGATGATCTTATGGAGTATAATGCTCCCGCGGTCGCGGAGTCCCGGGTCCTTCGCCGCATTTGAGGCCAGCCGCGGCTGGCCCGTCTGCGCCACCTCATTTGCAACGCTCATGCTGAGCGAGAGTTCATCGAGTTCTTCGCCGCCGATCTTGCGTTTGACCATCACTTCGAGCGCGCCCGTCTGCTCATTCTTGAGCATGAGGAACCCTCTCTCGGCCTGAAGCACCTCGATGGCGGCATCCATGACGAGATTCAGCCGCTTCTCGAGGTCGAAGCCTGAGATGATATACTTGCTGGCCTCGTACAGCGCGGAGAGCCGGTCATATGACCTCCCGACCGCCGAAATCTTCTCTCGCGCCTCGGCGAAGGGGTTGTGGAGTTCGTCGATCTCCTGCGCAATCGTAGCGCCGTCCTTTGTGCGCATCGCGTCTATGCGGTCTGCAACCGACGCCAGTTCCTTCTCCATGAGTCGTATGTTGCTCGCGACGATTGTTCGCGCCGCTCGGCGGGGATGACGCCTGACGTACTCTTCGGCGGGGCGAGGCGGCTCATCAACTTTGAAGAGCTTGATGAGCGTATGGCCGGCACGAATAACGTCTCCGTGCTTCAGCTCGACGGCCATAACGCGCTCGCGCGCATTTCCGATGAAGGTGCCGTTCAGGCTGTCCTCATCCTTGAGAATAACCTTGTCGCGCTTGATCTCAACACTGAAATGACGCGAGGAGACGGAATCATCCTCGAGCGTTACTTCATTCGCCGGGTCTCTTCCGACAAGAAGGCGGGCCTTATCGAGAATCACTTCGCGGAGCTCTTTGCCTCTCTCTTTAATGATAAATTTGTACACTTTCGCAATCTCACCGGAGACAGAGGAATGCTCTTCGCGACCGCAGACAAATGTATTATATCAAATGCTCCGTTTAACCGGCAACAAAGAAGCGTCCGCGGCTTCGGAGTCACTCCAAATTCCGGGGACATAATACCTGTTTTCGTGGAAAGGACAAAGGCTCATCTCTTTCCTGACAAGGACATGACATGAGAATATGGGTATTATGTCCACGGATGGAGTTACTCCAATCTGAGAACGAGAGCGACTTCATCACAGTCGGGGAACTTCACGCATTTGACACATGCTGCCCATATCTTATGCGGAAGCTCCGACCTGTCGATTTGCTCAAATCCCTGCTTTTCAAAGAAGGCGGGCTTATTCGTCAATGTAAATACGCGGAGAATACCCAGTGACCGCGCTTCATCCAGACAGCACTGAACCAGAGTCGTGCCGATTCCCTTGCCCTTGTCCGACTCTTCGACCGCAAGTGACTGTATCTCGGCGAGGTCGCTCCAGAACAGATGCAGGGCACAGCAACCGATCACCTGGCCATCTCCATTGACGCATACGAAGAAGTCGCGCAAGTCCTCGTACAGTTCCAGGAGCGCCTTCGGCAGCATGTCGCCACGCTGGGAATACCGACTGATCAGGTCGCGGATGGCTGTGACATCGTGCATTCTGGCCTTGCGAACCACGGTCTCACTCCTCATGCTCCGGGTCTGACGCCTTCGCCCGGAAGGGAAGTTCGAGCTGAAGTCCCTTCACCAAGCCGTATCGTTTGAGCAGACGGAGCAATTGCAGGGTTTCACTCTCGACATAATTGAGGTTGACCTCGACATGAGTGATAAGGTAATTCAATATTGTGGGGAATTCGAGCACGTGGTCCACGCCCCGTTCGCGGAGCATATCTTCCGTCTTGTGCCAGAGGACCTCGGTCTGCGATGCCTCAGATATGACGAGAATGGACTTGAATGAAAGACCATGGAACACTCCTCGCGCGAATTCCAACGCGTTTGGACTGACGAAGTTGAAGAGTTCCGGCGAGCTGCTCACCACTGAAGGCGAGAGCCTCCCGCTGTGCCAACCTTTTACATCCACAATGATATTCGGCATATGCCGGATATGATCGGCCTGCAGCCGCATCGGGAGCGGGGCCGCGGGTTCCGTATGCTGCATGTTGATGGCCATGAGGTCTATGCTGTAGCGGCCCGCCGGTTCGGCCTTCTGGAGCTGAAACTTCCGATTTGTGATGACGCTGAAGTTGTTCGCTTCCAGAAACTCCCGTACGATTTTTGTGTTCGTGTCAGCCATCACACAGCTTCTCAGCCTCGTCTTCGGTCAGTCCCCAAGCACCGCCAATGCTTTCGCCTCCTCATTTTCTGAATCTATTTTAAGTGTCATCTGGCCGAAGTAGCGTGCATACTGTCTCTCTCCGAGCAGATTGTAACACCGGGCAATTCCGAGATAGTTGTCGACCAGACTGTAATGCAGGCCGAACCCAAAGAAGTGCATGACTCCCTTTGGTGAAAAATCCCGCGCGATGAGATAGTTCTGAAGCGCCGGTCGATAATCCTCCTGCAGAGTGAATGTCTCGGCAAGAAAGAAATATCCCTCAGGCTGCTCCGGGCGCGTCCGGATTAATCCCTGGCAGATGGCCGCGGCCTTCAGCGCTTCCTCGCGCACGCCTGCCGGATTCTGGAGGGCCTTGTGAATTTTTGCCAGGTAATAGTGACCAGCGAAGCTCGCCGGGTTGAGCGCGCACGCGCTGTGGAACTGCGATATCGCCTTGCCTAAATCCCTCTCCTTGTGATGGACGATTCCCAGTCCGGTCATCGCTTTCACATTCGAGCCGTTCAGCGACAGCGCCCGAAGGAATTGGGCCTTGGCCGCTGGGACATTGTCCACAATGAGATAGAGCATACCGAGGTCTAGCCGGGCCGCGATGCGGTTCGGTCCCAGCCTGGTGGTAGTTTCGAGGCATTCAAGGGCCTTCCGGAAATCGCCAAGCTTCATGTGGCATCGACCCATCTGGTGATAGGCCGCCGCGTTTGCGGGGTGCTCTTCGACGATGCGCTCGAAGATGGTGATGGCGGCACCGAAATCACCCCGCATCTGAGCGGTGAGGCCATCATCAAATGTCGGTTTTTTCTGCGAACTTCTCATGTCAGTCTAGTGAGTCTTCAGTTCCTCGATTGCTTCCTCGACGGCTTCAATCGGCACGCCGTCTTTGACGACAACTCTCCCTATGCTCAATGGTAACACAAACCGAAGCTTGCCGCCCACGGCCTTCTTGTCCAAGCGCATCGCCTCGATGATGGGCCGGGTCTCGACACCCATCAGCCTAGTCGGAAGGCCTGCGGCGGAGAGGGCGCTCTCTTGCCGCTTTTCTACTTCCTCCGCAGGCATCCGCAGAATCCGCGCGATTTTCGCCGCTGCCGCCATTCCGATGGATATTGCTTCGCCGTGGGTGAACCGCGTGAATCCGTCCACTGACTCGACTGCATGGCCTACGGTATGTCCATAGTTGAGTATCGAACGCAGGCCGCTTGTCTCGCGCGGATCTTGTTGAACGATCCGCGCCTTTATCTGGCAACAGCGTCGTATCACATCCTCCAGCAGCCCACTGTCCGTGGTGTTCAGGGACTGCATGTTTCGCTCGATGACCGAGAACAGCCCTTCATCGGCGATGATGCCATACTTGATCACCTCGGCCATGCCATTGCGCAGATGAATCCCGGGCAGACTTGCGAGGAAGGCTGAGTCGATACACACGAGGATCGGATGATGAAATGCTCCGACGAGGTTCTTCGCAAGCGGGTGGTCAACGCCGACTTTGCCGCCAATGCTGCTGTCGACCTGGGCGAGGAGAGTGGTTGGCACGTGCACATAGGAGATTCCTCGCATGAAAATCGCTGCCGCGAAGCCCGCAATGTCACCGACCACTCCTCCACCGAGACTGACAACCAGAGATGCTCTGTCAAGGCGCGCGAGCGCCATGCGCTCGAGCAAGCTCTCCACGGTCTGCATGTTCTTGTATTGCTCGCCGTCCGGGACATTTTCTGTAGCCACATCACATCCGAGAGGCCTCAGCGCCTGACGCACGGTCTCGCCATGAAGCTTGTTGACCGTGGGGTTGGTCACGACGAGCGCGCGGCTCGGCTTCATCAGCGGTTCAATCAGCGCGGACAAACCGGAAACAGTTCCCCTGCCCACAACGATATCATATCCGTTCGTTTCCAGATTTACTCGAATCTTGTGCATCTTGTTCGCTAGCGGGATTTTGTGATAGCCCTTATGTAATTCGCAAAGTTGGCGCGCATCTCCCGAAGGCTGTCGCCTCCGAACTTCTCCATCATTGCGTTTGCCATCTCGATGGCGACCACTGCCCGAACGATGACGCTCGCAGCCGGAACGGCGCAAATGTCAGAACGCTCCATCGCTGCCGTCGCTGGTTTTCTCGTGCGGATGTCAACGGAGCGCAGGGGTTTGCCGAGCGTGGGAATGGGTTTCATTGTCGCGCGCACGATGATATCTTCACCATTTGAGATGCCGCCTTCTACGCCTCCAGCCCGGTTTGTCGTTCGGTAGTAACCCGCCGAACGACGCCTGTTTCTCCCTTTGTGAAATATCTCGTCATGAGCTTGCGAGCCGCGCAAGTGACCGAGCGCAACGCCGGCGCCAATCTCGACTGCTTTGATTGCAGGCACTGCCATCACGGCGGCGGCGAACCGCCCATCGAGACGCCGGTCCCATTGCGCGTGCGATCCGAGCCCGACCGGAGGATTCGTGACCAGAACTTCAACGGTTCCCCCAAGTGTATCACCCGCCGTCCCGGCCTCATCTATTGCGTGCATCATCTTCGGCGCGGCGGAAGCGTCAGCGCAGCGAATGGGCGATTTCTCGGAGCGCATCAGTATCTGTTTCGCGTTCAGCCGAGATGTCTCTGCAGCCACCGGCCCGATGCGAATGACATGGGCAGCCAGCGTTATGTCGAATTCGTGCAAGAGCAGCTCCGCAATTGCGCCGACTGCCGTTCGAGCAGCCGTTTCTCTCGCGCTTGCCCGCTCGAGCACGTTGCGAATATCCGTATGCATATACTTCAGCGCGCCTGCCAGGTCTGCGTGTCCCGGCCTTGGTCTCATAACGGCCTTCGCGCGAACCGCCGCCGCCTCGGTCTCAAACGGCGCCATGACCTTCTGCCAGTTTTCCCAGTCCTTGTTCGGAATCATTATGGCGACTGGACTCCCGAGCGTCGCGCCATCGCGTATCCCGGAGAGAAACTCAGCGTGGTCTTGCTCTATCTTCATCCGCGCGCCTCTCCCATAGCCTGATTGACGGGAAGCAAGGCGCGAATCAATAAACTGATGGTCAATCGGCAGACCTGCCGGCACCCCCTCGAGAATGGCAATGAGCGCTCTTCCGTGAGATTCGCCGGCGGTCAGGTGACGGAACATGACATTCCTCCCTGTAAATCATTGTAAGCGCTAAAGAAACAACGGTATTTCGTAATTATACAGGTCTTGGTAAAAAGGTGTCAAGCAACTCACAAAGACCAGCGCATATCACGATGCGCGTTTCTCATATGGGAGCACGACCGTGAAGAAATGTTTGAAGAACTGAAACGCGTCTGCTAGAATGAACGCCGTAACAGAAGCACGATGTGTGTGATGGCATACGGTACTGAACCAGACAGGGAGGAAGAATGAGAGATGTAGCAATCGTAGAAGCCCTCAGGTCTCCCATCGGCCGCTCCGGTGAGCGTGGCATTCTGCGCGACCTGACCGGCCTCGAAATCGCCTCGCAGGTGGTCGCCGCCCTCTTGAAGAAAACCCAGCTTGACCCTCGCGAGTTAGACGACATCTACTGCGGAACCATCGCAGGACCAATTGATTCCGCGCGCTCACTCGTCTTCTACTGCGGACTGCCCGTAGAGTTGTCCGGACTGACCATGAATCGCCAGTGCGGTTCCAGTCTGTCCGCCCTCTGCGCGGCCTCCGACGCCATCAAGGCTGGAAACGGTGACTGCATCCTTGTCGTCGGATTGGAGACGATGGGCCGCCTCGGGCCATGGAGCCCCGAAGACCAGGAGATGGCCCGCAAGTTGCGCCAGTATTACTACGCCGCCGCGTCCGTCCCAAACGGCGACGGGAAGCTCCATCCCACGGTGAAATTGCCTGATTTGATTGACCCTTCCTCATTCTCAATGGGACTAACTGCGGAGAATCTCTCAGCCAAGCATGGAATAACGAGGCAGGAGGCCGACGAGTTTGCTCTGTGGAGCCAGATGAAGGCGAAGAAAGCACTCGAGGAGAAAAAATTCGCTCGGGAGATGGTCCCCGTCACGATCGATTACAACGACGGCACGAAAGTGGTCATCGATAAGGATCAATGTCCCCGGCCCGAATCAACGTTGGAGAAAATGGCGCAGGTCAAGCCCGCCTTCAAAGAGGGCGGCCTCGTTACTGCCGCCAACTCATGTCCCACGAACGACGGCGCGGCAGCCGTGCTGCTCATGGCTCGCGAAAAGGCAGAAGCGTTGGGATATAAAGCGCTCGCTTACGTGCGTCACCACGGCGAGGCTGGCGTTCCCCCCGAGATCATGGGGATTGGGCCTATACCCTCGACTCAGAAACTCCTCAAGCGACAGAGGATGGCTATCGACGACTTCGACATCTTCGAGCTCAACGAGGCGTTCGCATGCCAGGCACTCCATTGCGCCCGTCAGCTCAACATGAACTTTGATAAGCTCAATGTGAACGGCGGGGCCGTCGCGCTCGGACATCCTACGGGCGCGACCGGCGCCAGGTTTACCGCAACGCTCATACATGAGATGAACCGGCGGGACGCACAATGGGGGCTGGCAACGATGTGCTGCGGCATCGGACAGGGTGTCGCATGTGCATACGAGAGAGTCTGAGCACATGCCCCGCAATTGCGGGGTTACCTTAGGAAAGACGCACCATGCGTTTGGATTCGTCGAGCGGGCTCTCGGAGTGTCTTCGGAACGCTTGAAAAGCCTTTGTTCCGTGTGGTATAGTGTATGCAGGATTGGAGGTGTTGCCAGATTAAGGTGATGGCTGGAAAAGCCGTGCCTGAAAGGGAACCTCCATGACCAGACGAGTCGGTATCACGAGCACTATTCCGGTGGAGGTCGTTCTCGCCGCCGGTGACGTACCTGTTGATTTGAACAATGTGTTCATTAGTGACCCCGACCCATCACGATTTATCAGGTATGCGGAGGAGGCAGGATATCCGCGCAACATCTGTGGATGGGTCAAGGGGCTATTCGGGCTGGTCATGAGCACGCGGTGCGTGGATACGGTCATTGCTCTGACCCAGGGAGATTGCAGCAGTACCTTGGCACTGGTTGAGACCCTGATGGTTAATGATGTGCCCGTGATTCCTTTTGAGTATCCGTTCGCCCGTGACCGCGACGTGCTCCATCTCCAGGTCGAGAAACTTGCTCGAGCGCTGGACACCAGCATGTCGGCTGCACAGCAGTGGGTGGAAAAGCTTCAGCCGCTGCGGGATAAGCTTTCCGAGATTGACCGGCTCACGTGGCGTGAAGGGGTCGTCAGTGGAGGCGAGAACGATGCGTTTCTCACGTCCGCGAGCGATTTCGAGGGGAGCGTTCAACGGTTCGAGCGGAAGGTTGACGATTTTCTGGCCCGGGCACGGAGTAGAGGGCCGATTTCCGCGGAGGCGAGAATCGGCTATATCGGCGTACCACCCATCTGGAATGACTTTTACGAATTCATCGAGTTGCAAGGGGCGCACGTAGTATTCAATGAGATGCAACGGCAGTTCTCGATGCCGTTCGACTCTCCTGACATCGTTGACCGATACATTGCCTACACCTATCCGTATGGTGTTTTCCCCAGGCTGGTCGACATCGAAGCGGCTATCTCTGAACGCGCCTTGGACGGATTGATTCATTACACGCAGAGTTTCTGCTTCCGGCAGATAGAGGACCTCATCTTCAGAAAAAAGCTTTTGCTTCCTATCCTCACCCTCGAGGGTGACCAGCCGGGGCCTCTCGACGGAAGGACGAAGCTCCGCATCAATGCTTTCATTGAAATGATCAGAAAGAAGCGAACAGAGTGCTCGACGAGCCTTCCTGTTCAAGGACAATGGCTGCCGAGCAACACAGGAAAGGATTTATGAACGTGGCACTGCGTCGGGTGATAATCGCTGTTGTCATCATACTCGGACTGTCCGTTGCAGGGTGCGGCGACCGAATAGACCGCGCGATGCTCAAACAAGCCAACACCGCCTTAAAAGCGGGCAATATGAAGGCCGCGACAGATAATACCAAGAAGGTACTCCAGAAAAACCCCCGCAATCTCCTTGCCCGACGCTTGATGAGCAAGATTAAGGGGCGACTGATCGACGAAGCAGAAGCAAGCGTCGAGGCAAAGAAGTACGAGGAGGCAGTCAAGAAACTCGAGATGCTGCTCGAGCTCGACCCGCAGCACGAAAAAGGAAAGGCACTGCTCGCCACCGCTAAGAAGAACGTGCTGCTCGCCCACGCTCGTGAAGCTCTGGGACGGGATGATTCCATTGCTGCATTCCAGGACCTCAAGGAGGCGTTGCGGCTCGACCCGCAGTTCGAAGAAGCCAAGAAACTTCAGGTTGAGGCCGAGCAAAAGGCGCAAGAAAAGATTGCTAATCTCATGGCTACCTCGCAAAGCCTCATCGAGCAGGAGAAGTTCGAGGAACTGAGGAAGCTCTCGCAGGATGTCCTCGCAATCGACCCGAGTAATCTTGAAGCCCAGCAATTGCTTGCCGAGACTCAGGCCCAAATCCTGTCTCGCAGTAAAGAAGAAAATCTTGAGATGGCAAGAAAGTTCTATGAAGAAACCAAGTACGAATCAGCCTTGTTGAAAGCCGAAGAAGTATTCAAAGTAGACCCGAACAACGCTGAGGCCAAGGAGCTCATCCAGAAATCGAAGGCCGAGCTCACGAAGCCGGATCTCCGCCTCACCGGTCTCTCCAAGCTAAAGGGCCGGGCGAACGCTCACATCGAAGTGCCTTCCACCCGCGAACGGTTCACCGTCACGGAAGGGGAAACCTTTCTCGGTGAGGGTGACTTCAAGGTACTGGCAATCGATATGGACCTCAGGGCGGTAGTTGTGTCCTATGTGAAAACGGGAAGCCAGCAGACGATATTCCTCGCTTCCGAGAACCTGGGTTCGACCCCTGGCTCCTCGCCATGAGAAGAGTGCGCGCTCGCGCATTTCCGCCGTTATCCTGAACTTGACCGCCCGGAGGAGTGGCCCCCAGACGGAACCCATACTCTCCTGAAAACCGTGTGCTTGCTTGGGAATCCCCTGCCACGTTGCGGCCCCGGACACATGTCCACCCGCGCGTGAGAGACATCGCTAGCGCCTTCCCAGATGGCCTGAACATAGCAGGCTTGGGTGCTCTCAGTGGCAGGTTTTCACTTAATTCAACTCGAACAGTACCTTGACTTTGGGACGCCATTACTATACTATTTGATGAAAAGAAAGAACGGTTTCCCGTAGAGAGATATGATGAGCGCGCCAGCCCAGCACGACCGTTACCGCAAACTCGTAGAAATAAGCAACATCATTAACTCTACGCTCGAAATCGACGCCCTCCTCGACCTCGCGATTGAAACGGTTTCATCCACACTGGACGCCGAAGGGTGCTCCCTCGTGCTGAGGCAGCCGGGCACGGATGATTTGTATTTCCGCAGTGCAGCCGGCGCGGCGAGGGAGGAGATAAAGAAAATCCGGCTGAAGCTCGGCGACGGCGTCGCAGGTCTGGTGGCCCTCGAGGGCAAGCCGCTTCTTATCACCGACGCCCAGTCTGATACGCGCGTGCGTCATGACATCTCGAGACGCGTCGGAATGCCCGTCCGAAGCATCCTGTGCACGCCTCTATCCGTCGAGGGGAAAGTCGTCGGCTCCATAGAAGTCATTAATCCCCGCAGCAAACCGAATTTCGACGACGAAGACATGCAATTCCTATCGGCGGTGAGTGATTCGGTCGCGATCGCGGTCAGAAACGCACGGCTCTTCACGCAGGTGAGTTCCGAAAAAGAAACGCTCAGCCGGGTACTCGGTCTGCAACCTACCATCATCGGCAACAGTGAGCCCATGAAGACCATCTTCACGATGGTAAATAAAATAATGAGAACAGATGTCACCATTCTCATTACGGGTGAAACAGGAACCGGGAAAGGATTGATTGCCCGCTTCATTCACGAGAACAGCCAGCGGCGTCACCAGTTACTCGTCGAGGTCAACTGTGCCGCCATACCTGATACGCTCATCGAGTCTGAACTGTTCGGCCATGAAAAGGGGTCATTCACCGGCGCAAGCTATCAGCGCAAAGGGAAATTCGAGCTGGCCGACAACGGCACCCTCTGCCTGGATGAAATCGGAGAACTTTCGCCGCGCGCACAAGCAAAACTCCTGCGAGCAATCGAAGAGCAGCGATTCGAGCGAATCGGCAGCAACACGACTCTCTCGACCGATGTGAGAGTCCTTGCGACAACCAACCGTGACCTCGCACAATCCGTAAAGGAAGGACAGTTCCGCAACGACTTGTACTACCGACTCAACCAGATTGAAGTTCATATCCCACCGCTTCGAGAGCGTCGCGAGGATATCCTGCTGCTCGTTGAGCATTACATCGAGGAGTTCAACGGACAATTCGAAAAGAACGTTGTGGCGCTTTCCGTGCCCGCAAAAAATTTCTTGCTCGATTATGACTGGCCCGGCAACGTACGGGAACTCAAGAACATGATCAAGCGGGCCGTCCTGTTGTGCGACGAGGAAGAAATCAGGTGTGAGCATTTTCCGCTGCTCGTGCAGCCCGGGCAGGAACGAGCGGCCATTGCCGGCGCGCAAGAATTCCCCAACCTCGGCGAGCTGGAGCGAATGCATATCATTGCGGCGCTGCAACGTGCGGAGGGAGTAAAAAAGAAGGCGGCGGACTTACTTGGTATTTCTCGTTCAACGCTGGACCGAAAAATAGAAGCCCACAAAATCGCCTTATGAGAAACGCCCTCAGTCTGGAGACGCCTGAGTGCTCCCCGAGGCCCTTGACGGCCTTCAGGGGAGCGTTTTCCTTTTCTGAAGCGACAGCGAACAGCCGCACTGCACCCCAATACGGACTTGAATTCTGCGGAATGCAGCAGAATGAGTCAATGCCATGTCGATTTTACAATATCATGTAACACCTTGTATTTCAATTGGTTATGTGGCAGGCTTACAAGGGCGAATGCTCGAAACGCTACATTTATAAGGAAGCGCGGGAGTTCTCGAGGCCGAAGCCAAGGGGAGAGAACACTCTAAGTATAGAACCATCAAATGGTTACGGTCTTCGTGAGATTGTCGCCTATACCCGTTACATCGTGGCACAGGAATTGCTCGATATGTGTAGTTGCTCAAAAAAAATGGAGATGGGGAGATGGCGGGGATGTGTCTCGACAATCGGTGTGATTGCGTAAGCTGTTTTTTGCCAATGACATACATCCATTCCCCAGGCCAGTCAGTGAGAGGAGTGAATCACGCCGAGCCTAATTTTTTTCGAACACGGGGCCCTGAAATGGGTTTTAGCGCCTCAAATAATCTCATGTCAATGAGTTAAGGGAGAAGACCGTTTTTTCTGAAAGATTATGCGGGAAAGGAGAGCCAACATGCCTCGTGCGCTCAAGGATATGCGAGGATTCACGCTGACCGAGCTTCTCGTTGTCGTTGCGATCATTGTTCTCCTTACTTCAATCGTCGTACCAAACCTGGCCGGCCGGCTCACTCTCGCGCGCATGCATGCCGCCGAAGACCAGATTGCCGAGCTCGAGACGGCGCTTGCCGCCTACCACGCTGACTTCGGTACCTATCCCGGCGACGTGTTCCCGACGGAGGACAAGAACAACAACGGAGTGCTCGACCAGGGGGAAGACATTGGGGTGGACATAGACGGTAACGGAGACATTGACTATGCGAAAGCGACAGGCACGCCTCCTGTGGGGAACAATCGGCTCGACCGCGGCGATGGAGTCGTGAACATTGACGACCTCGAGTGGGCTCTCAGGACCACGGCCAAGAACGGCCCGTACCTTGACAGCATCCCGCTTGACCCGTGGGGCAACAGATTCGTGTACTACGCCCCGCTCACGAGGCCAACCAATACTGCCGATTATCTCTATATTGCCCCGGAAACCATGCGGAGAGAGGACGGCCTTATCGGCGGCACGCCCAATGGCCGCCTTGACGGCAATAAGAAACCCCGTGATGGAATTGATACGGTGGCCGAAGGGACCGAGGATGCAGGCATAGGGCTGTATTCGACAACAGCCGATGCAAGCGAGCTCGGCGACAACTTCACCACGAAGTATGCCGGAGCGGACAACGGCATCCTCGACCACGGCGACGATGATAATAAGGATGGAACAATACAAACGTATTATCCCGTCCAAGCAAGCCCGGCGCCCCAGCAAGAGCAAGCGTTGGAATTCGGTAATGCCGACATGTCGCCGGATGGACTTACGCGGAATCTTGGGTATTACATTTACTGCGTCGGCAGGAATGAGATAGACGAGACGGCAACGGGCTATGAAGACATTGGAAGCCTTAATGGAGATGGGAAATCCGACAGCTACCTGAATAAGGACTACACCGCCACCGGAGGGACGGACGACCGTCTCTACACATTCAGGCCCGGTGGCTCGCTGGCACAATTTTCCGAGGACATCAATACGGATACCACGCTCGATACCGGCTACGAAGACACCGGCAATGACGGCATTCCGGGCACGAAGGACTTCAGCGAGGACGATGGCGAGCTCGGGGCTAACGAAGATTTTCTCGGGTCGGCCAGCGGGAGCTACAACGCCAACGACAGGTTCGACATTGGTGGCGATGACATCAATAGCTGGAACAAGAAGAAGCCGTGGCGCGACCATTCGAGCTACGGCGGATAAAAGATGGGTTTCGGGTTCCGAGTTCCGGGTTTCGGGTTGTACGGAACCGCAAAGGGTGCGGACCCGAGACGCGAAGAGCGCACGGGGGTAAGAAGAAACAGGAATCCGCAGATTGCGCAGGTCGGCGCAGATTAGAAGGATAAAGATCTTAACCACAAAGCCACAAAGGCAGAAAGAAGAGAAGGAAGAAAACATTCTTGGTGACTTTATGCCTTTGTGGTTAGAATGCTCCTTTATCTGCGATAATCTGCGAATGGGGGGAATCCAGAATCCAAAATAGAGAATCCAGAATAGATTTCCAAAGAGCCCTTTCCCCGGGTAACACCGGGTCCGGGCGAGCTGAGCATCACATTGGCGATGCTCCCGCGCCGGACCCGGTGTATTATTAACAAGAAAACAAAGAAGAAAAAGAGAAAAAGGGCTTGGGAACCACGGATTACACTGATTACACGGATTTCTGAAAGAAGAAGATGAATGCGAATCGCGGAGAGATTTGCATGGAAGGGAAGAATTACTGCAAGAGTTTTTTCTTTAATCTGTGAAATCAGTGTAATCCGTGGTTCCAGAAAAATTCTTCTTATGAGAAAGAACGGGTACACCTTCGCTGAGATGCTCGTCGTCGTGGCCATCATCGCGCTCATGATGGTCATCATGATCCCGCGCCTCGCGTTCCAGCAGAGGGGAGC
>QZKI01000097.1 GCA_003598055.1 Candidatus Abyssobacteria bacterium SURF_17
CCTCAGCAAGGCGTCGGATATAGCTACACGGCATACAGTCAATTCCCGTGGCCGGACTTGCACCGGCTAGACACGCGGCCCTATGGGCTGCAAGCCAAGCCCACTAGACATCCTCGATAACGCTCAATTGGCTCCATTTCGGCTTTCTCTTATCGGTTAAACTGCGCGATACAGTGCAGATCATAAGCCCTGCCGGAGCACCCCTATGATGCGCAATCCTATCCAGATGGTTTAAGAAAGTCAAATGAGAACGATTTGCTTTTTCTGGACCCGCATAAAGGCGGATGTGCCCGGAAATGGAGTTCTATTCGGCTGTGTACAGACGGTGGCTCTTGTGACCTAACAAAGAGCATATGTGCTCATGTGCTCAGGATATGTTCAGTTCCAGCCAGTCGTAGTCACATCGCTTCCTAAATTCCCGTAAACCATGCTTGAAGGACTACTCAACACATGATAGAATTATTTCGGGACAAGAGCTAGAGTAGCTCCCGAAAGCGGCAGCTTCCACTGCGTGGATGCATGCAATTTTTACTCGTGGAACGCATTGAAAAGGACGCCGATGAACAAACCCACGAACTCCAGCCACGGTTCAGATCAAGAATTTCAAAATCTGGCATCGCCAAAGATGATACGCCTTGCTGGAAAATGGTTGAGTACTGAGGGGCCGACATTACCTCAACCCGCTTATGGGCAAATGACGAAAAAGCGTGGCAAACCGGTGCAGGAATTTTCAGAACACACCCCGTTCGTTCAGGCATTCCGCGTCTACTGGGCCGCGGTCGAACTGACTGTTGTCTGTCTTTGTCCCGAATGTGAGGACGCTCCCTCTTTGCGGGAATCCCTTACAATACTCAGAGACGAACTTGGCAAGCTTAACCCGACCGGCGTCTGCAAGGAGCTTCTTGCGAAGTTTAGTGGGTACCTTGGCGAAGTCGAATTGCCCACGCGAGATGAACTCCTGACCGAGGTCTCGGTGCTTATTAAAGCGATCGTGGAAGGCGGAATCTTGCCGCCTTTGCGACGCGTTGATTGGGCCATACGCTTGAATAATTTCCCGCTTCTGTTCGTTGATGATATTCGATGGGTGCTTCAGGTCAGGCACGAAAAACCGACACATTGGAACGATTTCTTAGGACTCACGGCACTCTCCGGCAAGGCAAAGACATATTATGAAGCCACGTGCAAGAAACTCGATTCTTACGCGGCCATCGATTCAGAGGTTTTTCGGCAAATAGAAGCCGACCATCCAGACACAAACTGGTTCGTCTCTTACTTGAAAGATTCCGAAGGCCGGCCCTATGCTGAAGTGCTTTCCGAAGCACGCGCGCGAAAGGACTCACTTAGAATATCTTGCCTGGAGACGCTGCTGAGAAAGGTGGAAGATGATTTTCACCGTTCTTTCAGGAACTCCAGCGGAGCGAGCCTGCACAGAATATTCAGTAGGACAACAGTCGCTGAGGCACTCCGATGTCTCGCATCGGACTACTGGCAAACAATGGATGAATACGCGGCCCTAACCCTCAATTATCTGCGAAGTAAGGACCAGACTATTGGAAAAATTGACCGGGAAAGATTCTCCGCTTACGCTGAACATTTGAAAAAGCATGCGGACGGAGCTTTTGCGAAGATCGTCTTGCTTGCCGACCGTTTCCCTGACCTTTTCTTTCAGCCCAATGAAAAGCCGCAGCCTGAGCTTTTCAGATTGTACGATCCCCAGTATTACGAGACTTCGACACAATGGCGAAAGGAGTGTCTCTCAGAAATTCTTGAGGACGAAAGTGAGGGCGTTGCAAACCCATTCGGAAAACTGAAGAAAGTTGTTACGGTCGCTGAAGTGCAGGACATGTTTCCCCTGCCTGAAAGAGAAACCGAACTGGCGGACATATTCATGCCTATTGAAACCCAACCCGAACCCCCAAGTACGGAAATACGCAGCGCAGCGCCGAGCACGCAAGGTATCACAGAAACTGCCAAAGGGAATGTGTTTTGTAAAGAAGGTGAGTACTGGACTGTAACCTATGCCGGAGAAACTCACCGATACCGAGACAGCCGAGGGATGCAATACATAGGGTATCTCCTCGCGCATCCCCAAAAGGTAATCAAGGCCCTCGATTTAGTTCACGAAGTGCAAGGTGTTGTTGCTCCGACATCTGCTCAGATGCCATACGAGAAGATGGACAAAGAGATACTTACAGAAGAAGGTTTAACCAAAGGTAGGTTATCGGAACAAAAGATACTTGACAAGAAAGCTCTCAAGCAAATCCGACAGAGGAAAGCTGAGTTAAACCAGCTATTGGAAGAGGTAAGATGGAAAGATCCTGAGCAAGTGGGGGAAATCGAGAGAGAATTGGAATCGATCGAGAAAGCCTTAAGGGAAACCACCACTATCACTAATCGAAGTCGCACGTTTTCTGATTCTCAGGAAAAGGCCCGCAAAGCAGTGTGGAACGCAATTGATAGATGCTTGGACAACATCAAGAAGGATAACGAAGCTTTATTCGCCCACCTGAAAAATGCGCTCAATCTTGGCAAAACCATTTGTTACTCGCCAGATTCTCCGGTTGACTGGACTCTCTAAGAATCCACCTATTCCCACCCTACCATCCATACCTTCACTTCACCCGCCATGCCGTTTCTAGCAATCCGCCACGCGAAAAGTAGCGCCCTACCCATTGAGGGCAGGTGATAAGAATGAATGATGTAGTGCTTACTTTAGTTGAGACATCGCGGATTCTGGGGATTTCCACCTTGCAGTTGCGTGAGTATATCGATGCTGGTCATCTGAAGCGGCCCCGAGAAACCATCACAGGACAAGCAGCATTCTATCTCGCCAGCGACATGCCGGAGCTTCGTCGGCAGCTGGAGCAGAAAAAGAATTCAGGAACGACTACGGGCGAAAAATGTCATGAGTAATGTTCCAGACAGGTCAAATGGTCACCCCTCTTTAGTTCTTGGTTCTGCGCTTCAGTACGCCGAACGAGGTTTATCGGTCATACCTCTCCGGCGTGATAAGAAGCCATACATCTCTTGGCAGAAATACCAGAAGCAAAGGGCCACAGAACAAGAAATACGGGCCTGGTGGAGTAAATGGCCCGATGCAATGATCGGAATTGTCACGGGCGGCATATCCGGGATTTGCGTGATAGACCGAGACGATTTAAGCAAGGCGGAAATCGAAGCCTACCTGCCTGACGCCGTTGACATCCCCATATCAAGCACACCTAGGGGAGGCCAACACCTTTACTTTAGGATGCCCGAGAAATTGATCGGAAACAATGCAGGAGCAATTCCCGGCTGTGACTTCCGAGGAGAAGGGGGATACGTAGTTGCGCCCCCTAGCGTGAATAACACTGGAAAAGCCTATGAATGGGTTACCAGCCTTAATGACTGTGAGCCACCAGCCCTGCCTGCTGCCATCATCAGTATTTATAAAGGTTCTTCTTATCTAAAGCGTGACAAAAACTGTGACAAGGCGTTTCAGATGGGACGCCGCGACGAGGACCTCTTCCACGCTGCAAATTGTCTGGCTAAGGGAGGGGCGTCCAAGGAGTTTGCAACTGAAACCCTCGAATTTCTCGCGAAAAATTGCAATCCGCCTTTTCCGCCAAACGAGGTTGCGGCAAAGGTCAAGAGTGCCTTTGACCGAAGCGCGAGGCGAGAAATCAACCTAGCGGAAGCGGTAAGACAGTGGGTGGCCGTGACAGATGGTTACTTCTCCGTTTCAGACTGCTTCAATGCCCTTCAATCCGTGACAAGCGTGACAAACCGTGACAACGTCAGGCAAATACTTCATAGATTACGCGCGGACGGTGTCATAGAAAAGCACGGTTCGCAGGACGGTGTTTATCGGAGGGTTGACAATCGACTGCAGGTTCTCAACTGGTGGGAAGCTACGGGAGAGCCTTTTGCCATCGCGTGGCCTTTTGAGCTTGAGAAGCTCGTCACGCTCTATCCGAAGAACATCGCCGTTATCGCTGGTGCGCCCAATGCGGGGAAAACCACTATTGGCCTCAACACTGCCCGGCTTAACATCAATCGATATCCGATACGTTACTTGACAAGCGAAATGGGCGAAAACGAATTGAGGAATCGGCTCGGGGCTTTCGAGGCGAACCTCGATGATTGGCGAAAAATTGAATTCATAGACCGAGCCAGTAGTTTTGCGCCCATGGTCTTGCCAAACGGCCTTACGATCATTGATTACCTCGAAATTTCCGACAAGTTCTGGTTAGTGGCCGAGGAACTGAAACAGATTTACGAAAAATTGGAGACAGGCGTTGCTGTTGTCTGCCTTCAGAAGACTCAAGGCAAGGATGCAGGCCGCGGAGGTGATTTCGGACTTGAGAAACCAAGGCTCTACCTCAATCTCGACCAAGACCCGCCACAAGGCAATTTGCTTACCATCAGAAAGGCCAAGGAATGGGCAGATAAACTGAACAACCCGAATCACAAGAAACTGCGATTTAAGATCATCGGCGGAGCAAAATTGGTACCGGTCGGGGATTGGTATTACGAAACCTCGACTTGCCGACCGCGGTGACATCGAATTCATTTTTCAAGGGAACGAGGAAGGCTCTGAGTGGGCACGTGAACATACAATGCCAAGCCGTCAAGGCATTGCAGTGAAGAGGGAGGAGGAGAGACCGTGTTCGACTTTGAGGAACCTGAAGCCCTGGTTCGCACGACGGGGAATTTTCCGCGGGATTTGGGCCGTAACAACAGACCCGACATCACATGGAAGGTCATTCGCGTTCTCAATCGCGAGAACCACGACAGCGGCGACTTCGCGGATGTGCTGGCGGTCGTTTCGTGGAACGACAAACCAATGCTTGAGCGTCGGATTTGGAAGTTAGACGGTAGCGGCAAACTCAAGAAGCCATTGAAACTGAGACCCCTTCGGAAGCAGGATTTGGAAATCGTGCAGCGCGAATTGAAGGTAATCCTGGAATTGGTGAGATGAGCGACGGTTATGCCCATCTCTTTTTCCACAAAAAGCCTTAACCTAAGTGGCCGGTTTTCTTGATTGGAGGTCGCTTTGGGAGCCGACTCGCTTGGCGTGTGGTATCAGGCTATGGCAAAGACACACAAACGCCTTTTTCCATCCCAAATTTTATGCGGGGAGAAACATATGCCCCCGGGGGGGTCGGGTCTGGGGACGCCCTACCCCCCTGTGCCTTACGGGTCGGAGGCCGACGTGCAGACACGCTGCCATGACAGAAGAATGAAAGACGATGCCGCGAACCGCTGACCGACAAGATCATCCGAAACAGAGACTCTATGACCTGAAAGATGCGGCTACATATCTGGGCCGGACGGTGTGGGGCGTGCGCGAGCTTATCTGGTCGGGACAGTTGCCGGTCGTGAGGTCGGGCCGGAAACAGTTTGTGGATGTGCGCGACATGGAGGCTTACATCGAGAGGAATAAGGTGTGCGAGCGAAAAGCGGCGGGGTGATGGTCACAACCGGTTTTGGAGAAAGGATACAGGCATGACACGTGGTGAACTAAAACAGAATGACCTTGCTCTGACGGCAGATGATTTTCCGATGATAGACCTGAAAGCCAACTGGGGCAATACCTACAAGGTGTTGAAGGATGAATGCGGAGACCAACTGATTCCGCATAAGTGGGGGCCGTCTCTGCGGTCAGTGTTCAGGAAGCGGCCCGACCGCGTATCTTCGGTCGGCCATTTCTTCGCCTACTCGGTAGCCGAAATGGGGTGCCATGTTTCATCCGCATCGAGACGCCAACACAACGACAGACTGAAGCGGATACAGAAACACTTTTCGATTCGGCTCATCCAAAACGGGGACACTGAAACAAACTTTGTCTTCGACCATGGATTGTTTCCGAAGCTGGCCGCATTCATGCGAGCGTATCGTAAGCCTCAGTTGCCAATCGCGGAATTGCAGCGGCGGCGTGAGCAGATGATTGAGCTAAGAAATTCCTGTAAAAACACCTACCCTCAGAGTCCAGAATCACCGAAGTCGCGAGGGATAGACCGGAAAGCCTTGTGAGAAAACTAATGCTTCATTTGGCTGCTTTTGAGGCACATCTGTGAGGTTTTGAGCGATGTTTGGCGATGTCTGAGAGCGTCAGGGTTTTTGAGGCTTGCCGGTGAGTGGAGAAAAGGCGTGTCGATTGGAAAAAGTCGCGAACCCCTATTGACGATGTTAGCCTCTCGTGGTAAAATTCGTTCGGTGATGGATGATGCGGGAAAGGCGAAACGGTTTTTCTATCTTTGGACTGAGTTTGCCCGTTCTCGTAGGGGCGCGACGTGGAGCCGTTTCGCGGCTGTATCGTCCATCACCAACCCCTCGGAACGGGCTTTTACTTTCAGGAGGTGAGCCTATGGGAACGCTGTACCAAAGGGGGGCCGTGTGGTGGCTGAAATACTACCACAACGGCAAGCCGATTCGCGAAAGCTCCGGGAGCACAAAGAAGATGGTAGCTAAGCGGCTTCTTGAGCAACGCGAGGGGCACATTGCAGAAGGGAAAGTGCCAGGGTTCTACTTCGACAGAGTGACGTTTGATGAACTGGCGGAAGATTATCTTGCAGACTACCGGAACAGCCGGAAGAAAAGCATCTTTCGCGCAAAGCAGTTTGTCGAGCATCTGTCGAAGCATTTCGGCGGACTTCGGGCAAGCCAGATTGACACGTCGCTTGCGAACAAGTACAGGGAGCAAAGGCTTTCCGAGGGCGTGGCCAATGCAACCGTGAACCGTGAGCTTGCGGCGTTGAAGCGGATGTTCAATCTTGGCGTGAAATGCAGTCCGCCAAAGGTTGACCGTGTTCCGCATATCCCGTTGGTGAGGGAGAGTAATACGCGGAAGGGTTTCTTTGAGCATCATGAATTTGCGGCCTTGCGAGAGGCTTTGCCGGATTATCTCAAAGGCTTTGTCACATTTGCTTATCGGACGGGCTGGCGGCTTTCAGAGATAACGAACCTCACATGGAAGCAGGTTGACCGGCAACAAGGAATAGTGACGCTGAATGTGGGAGAGACAAAGAACGATGCCGCTCGGACGCTCTATCTTGACGATGAACTGAAAGAAGTTGTCCGGCGGCAATGGGAAAAGCGGAAAGAGAGCGGAACGCTTTCACCTTACGTTTTCCCGAATGAGAGGGATACGGGCACGATAAAACAGTTCAGGAAAACTTGGCAGCACGCTTACCAGAATGCCGGAATCGGGCCGAAGCTGTTTCATGATTTCAGGCGAACGGCTTGCCGGAACATGGTGAGGGCCGGAGTGCCTGAGCGTGTGGCAATGGCTGTATCAGGCCACAAGACGCGGTCGGTCTTCGACAGATACAATATCGTGAGCGACGCTGACTTGAGGGTTGCGGCGGAGAAGCACGCGGCCTATTTGGGAGAAAAAGTAACACCGACGGGCACAATTTCGGGCACAATCGCCGTTTTTCCCGCCAAACGAGAGAATCACGCTCAATGCGTAACCCTCTGATATACGCCAACCTATATTGGAGGGCCCGACTGGACTTGAACCAGCGACACGCGGTTTAGGAAACCGCTGCTCTATCCTGCTGAGCTACGGGCCCGCAGATTCTGACAGCTTTATTATATCTCAAAACTGTACTAAAGAAAAGACTTCGTAGCCTTTGAGCTTCTCGCGTCCGGCGAGTTCGGTGAGCTCGATAAGAAAATCCAACCCGACAATCTCCGCGTCGAAATTCTTCATGAGGTTGATCGTCGCTACGGCTGTGCCGCCCGTAGCGAGCAGGTCATCGACGATGAGCACTTTTTCGCCTTTCTCGATAGCATCCTTATGAATCTCGAGGTGGTCGGTGCCATACTCGAGCTCGTACTTCGCGCTGTACGTGTCGGCGGGCAGCTTGCCTTTCTTGCGAACGGGCACGAAGCCCGCTCCGAGCAGATAGGCGATGGGGGCGCCGAGGATGAAGCCGCGCGATTCCATCCCAACGACTTTCTTGACGCCCTTCCCTTTGTTGCGCGCCGCGAGCGTGTTGACCGCGTCGGCGAACGCAGCTTTGTCTTTGAGCAGCGTGGTGATGTCCCTGAAGAGAATTCCTTTCTTCGGGAAATTGGGGATGTTGCGTATCGATTCTTTCAGTTTTTCCGGCATCGCTCCTCCCTGTTCTCAGAGTTCCTCGAAATCGATCTGGTGTATGGCAATGTATTTGCGCAATTTCTTGATTGCTTTGGCCTCTATCTGCCGGATGCGCTCGCGCGTGAGCCCGAATCGCTCGCCGGTCTCGCGCAGCGTGTGCGGGTCGCCGTCAACAAGGCCGTAGCGAAACTGGAGTATCTCGGCCTCGCGCGCGGTGAGCTGGTCGAGCATCTGCATCAGCTTCTGGTCGCGGAACACCTTGGCGACGAGGTCGACCGGGTCAATCGCCTGCGTATCCTCTATCAGGTCGCCGAGTTCGGCTCCGTCCTCGGCGCCGACATTTTCCTCGAGCGACGTGATCTTTTGCGAATATTTGTGGAGCTCGGCCACATTTTCGGGCGTCATCTCGAGCTCGGCCGCGATTTCCTCAACACTCGGCTTGCGGCCCGATTGCTTGTAAAGCCTCTGCGTTGCCTGCTTATACTTGATTACGTTCTCGGTCATGTAGACGGGGATGCGAATGGTGCGGCCGTAGTTGGCGAGAAACCGGGAGATGGACTGCCGTATCCACCACGTGGCGTATGTGCTGAATTTATATCCCTTCTTGTAATCATATTTGTCGACGGCCTTGATGAGGCCGAGATTGCCTTCCTCGACGAGGTCAAGCAGGGGGAGACCATAGTGGAGAAACTTATTGGCGACGCTGACAACGAGCCGAAGATTCGAGGTGATGAGCACTTTCCGCGCATCCTGGTCGCCTTTTTCGATGCGCTTGGCGAGGTCAATCTCTTGCTGGTACGAGAGCAAAGGCTGGCGCGATATCTCTTTCAGGTAGGCGCTCATGCTATCACTATAGGGGTGAGCTCGCACCGGCTTCGGTCGAGGAGCGGTTTCGGAAAACTCCTCTTCGTGTTCTTCCAAATTGCTCATTGCGTTTCTGGTTACCGAAGGAGGTACAGGACCGGTGCGTACGTCGGCTGCGCTGCCGGGAAGTACTGGCGCAGCATCTCCTCGGCGAAACCGCCGAAGGGGAACGTACGCTTTTCTTTCTTTATCACGCGGGGTTCGCCTTTGATGCCGGCGAGGGCCGCTGCGCGCTTGACCGCGTCATTCTGCGTGCCCAACGCATCCACGAACCCGTACTCCAGAGCCTGTCGCCCGCTGAAAATGCGACCGTCCGCATACTTCCTGACTTCGTCAATCGGCATCTTCCGGCCTTCCGCAACGGCCTCGACAAACTGCTCGTACACATCCATGAGCATTTCTTGGAGCAACTGCTGTTCCTCGGGATTCATCGGTCGGTGCCACGAGCCGCTGTCTTTGAACTTGCCCGTCTTGATAGTCTCGAATTGTATCCCTAGCTTGTCCATCAAGCCCTGAATGTTGGGAAATTCGGCAATCACGCCGATGCTGCCGGTGATGGTGCCCGGATTCGCGTAAATCTCATCGGCCGCGCACGCGATATAGTATGCGCCCGACGCGGCGACAGAATTCATCGAGACCACCACTTTTTTCCCCTTGCCCCGCGCCTTCTTGAGTTCCTCAAACATCTCCTGCGAAGGCGCCACCGCGCCGCCCGGGCTGTTCATGCGGATTACAAGCGCTTTAACGGAATCGTTCTCCACATATCTTTCCAGTTGTTTCATCGGTTCTTCAATGTCAAAGATCGGGCCCTCGACCTCGATGATAGCGACGCTGTCGCGCGATGGAAGCATCAACATTTCAGTCCGGCCGCGCGCCATGAACAAGATGATTGCGACAATCCCCATTCCGACAATGAAGCACACAAGCAACAGTATCAGCAACGTTGTTCGGCAGCCCTGTTTCATAATCCGTCTCCCGGAGAAACGCCGTTGTGTCCGCCCCGAACATCCATCATCACGAGTAAAGCAACATCATTATAACAACAGGTCAAGAGCTTTGCAAACGATTTCGGAAGAAGAGTTTTACCCCTTTTCGGCACGATGGAGATCCTCGAATTTAACCTGTCATTGCCACTGCGATCAGGCCTGAAGGGCGACGGTTATAACAGAGGGCTGGGCTCGCGCCGTGCTGTTTTCAGCCTGAATGAATGCCCGTCGCTCTCGAGAATGACCGCTCCCTCATACTGGGTGGAGACCGCCACATCGCACATCGAGGCGTACCGCGAGAGCCGTTCGCGCATGTTCCACCTCTCCCGCTGCGTCCTTCCGGAAATCACCACGAATTCCGGCTGGACGAATTCAACAAATTTCTTGCTGAAACTGCTTACCAGACCGTGATGTGGGGCTTTCAACACGTGACTCCCCAAGTCCGGGCCGAGGCCACAGAGAAACCGAAGCGCCTTCCTCTCGGCATCGCCGGTGAGCAGCATGCTGGTTTGGCCATAAACGATTCGTAACACGATTGACGTGTCGTTGCTCCTGAATCGTCCGTTGGCGGCCTCCGGCGGCGGGCCGAGCACTTCGACTCGGATATCCTTTTCATCCTGAAGAACCGCTCCGGCGCGGACCGTGTGCACGCTCACCCTTCGCTCGTCTGCAAGCACAAGAATATCCGAGAACTCCGCCATAGTCTGCGAGATATCCGCGAGCACAAGACGCCCAATTTTCAAATTGTTCATAAGAAAGGGGGCGCCGCCGGTGTGGTCATTGTCCGGATGGGTGAGGAGGAGCGTGTCCACTCGCTTCAGCCCTTTTTTCCACAGAAACGGGGCGATGACCATCTCGCCGCAGTCGAACCCGCGAGTGGAAAATCCTGCGTCGACCAGCATCGTATCGCCGTTGGGAAACTCGAGGAAACAAGAATCGGCATCTCCGATGTCGAGGAAGGTAGCGCGAAGGATCGGGCGTTCAAGCCGGTTATCAACAAACGCGGTTGTGAGCATGAGGACCGAGAGTGCAGCGAAGACAGCGAGCTTGCGGCCTCGGGAAATCCTCCACCACACGAGGACAATTGCCGCCATCTCGAGACCGAGCACCCACAGAGGGGGAGAGCAGGCGTGCACCGAATTCATGGGAACCATCGAGCACAATTTGACGGTTGCAAAGATCATCCATGAGAACGCTTCGGCGACCAGGCCGAACACGACCGCTGCCTTGAGCCAGATAAACCCGACAATCAAGCAGGCAAAACCCGCTGCGAGAACGAGAGAAGCGAGGGGAATCACAATCATATTAGCAATGGGAAACACGAGCGAAACCAGGTTGAAGTGATACGCAACCAGTGGAGACATGCCGACGCCCACCAGAAACGAAGCGAACAGCGTCAGCGATAGTTCGCGAGCAATCGGCCGGGGAATCCGTTTCACTTTTTGTTGCACGAATGAATTCCACCACTCGAAGAATGGCTCGAAGGTGGCCAGGAGCACGACGGCGAAAAATGACAGTTGAAAACCGATATCCTCGATCACGACCGGGTCGAGTCCGACGACCACGAGCGTGGCAAACGCAATGGCCGTCAGGAAATCGCCCTCGCGACTGAGATAATACCCCGTCAGGACAAGCGTGAGCATGAGCGATGCGCGCACCACCGGCACATCCCCGCCCGTGATGAACGCATAGAGCCATACGACGAGAATCGACACCGCCACGCGCAAGCGCGTGCGCGGCAGCAGTGGCGTGAGCGCAAGCGACACAATAAGATAGACCAGTCCAACGTTCATGCCGGATATCGCGATAATGTGGAACGTGCCCGTCCGCTTGAACCAATCCTCCATCTCGTCTGACAGGGAAGTTCGCTCGCCAAGCACGAGCGCCGATACGAACGCCCGCGCGTCTTTCGTTCGTGTCGAGCGGGAAAGCACCTCGAGGCCCCGGCTGCGAATCGCCTGCTGCAACGAAGCGAGCCAGCTCAGGGCGCCACTGCCTCGCACAGTCACCGAGCCAGGCCCTTGCACGGACATTCTTGTGAAAATTCCCCGACGGTGCATATATCTCTCATAATCGAACGTGCCCGGGTTCTTGTATCCCTTCAAATCTCTCAGCGTACCCGTCACTTCCACGCTATCGCCCGGTTGAAGCGATAGGTCAGGCTCGTGCCAGTTCACCTGTGTCCTGCCCTCTGTCGGCGCATAGGCGCCATTCCATTCGATGGCCTCGGCGTCGAGCGTAAAACCGATGCGCTCGCCCTCGGCTGCCGGATTGACCTTTGCGACAGCGCCAAACAGCTTGACAGGTCGCTGCGCGTCGCCTGTATAGTGTTGCGCCAGTGAGTCCGGAATCTCAGAGACATATGCATCGAGGAGATAGATGGACGCGCCGAGGAAAAAAGAAGACATAAGCACGAGGCCTGTGGCGGGCAGCCGCTTCTTAAGGATTATGGACAGAACGCCGAGGAGCCACGTACACACAAACGCGGCGATGAGGAACCGAAAGGGAACCTCGAAGATGGTGGCACACGCCGCCCCGCCGACGAGGGCAACCGCGAACCATACGAGGGGCCTTCTCACACGGATTAATCACCCAGGTAGTGATCGACGAGGGTTTTCACGCTCTCCATACCCAGCGGCTTGACGAGGTAGTCCGTTGCGCCCGCCGCCATGGCCTTCTGGATATGTTTCTCCGAGCTTACGGCGGATACAAACACGATAGGCGTGAGCGAGGTCTCCGACTGCTCACGAAGTTGCCGGCATACTTCGTATCCATCCATGTCGGGGAGCATAACATCAAGCAGGATGAGGTCGAAGTTCTGTTCCTTTGCCCGATTCAGAGCGATCTTGCCGGTGAGCGCAGTGGACACATCCAGATTGAGCTTGGTAAGCGACATCTGGAGGAATTCCCGGAATGGGGCCTGGTCTTCAACAACGAGCACTTTCTTTCTCGGCATCACGCACCTCCGGCCGGCTCAAATCCGGGGACTGTTGTTTCCCTTATCGGGAAGCTTCTCGCCGGTCATCTCTTCATAAAGCCGACAGAGCCAGCGGCCGGCAAACCCAATCCCGGCTGGATATAGTAAGATACAGAACACTATCGCCAATGCTGTGAGAGGTACCATAAAAACTATCACATCGAGAAGCGCTATTGCAAGCAAAATCCAGAAGCCTGAGCACCGAAATCTGCGCATGTCTGCGATACCTCACATGGACGCCGGGTGCAGCGTCCTTTGGTATCCCCACACCCGTCTTTCCGTCACCAGCGGCTGACTGCGGACACTTTCGGAGGGACGGATTACGAGAATTGAACCGTGTGCGCCTCGCGTTCCGCCGCAAGTCCATGCCTCCCCACGTAGCCACTATCCAGACCATATGGAACACGCAACTATCTAGCAATCAACATATTACAGCACAATCTGCCCGACGGGACGAGACATCACCCGCGCATTTTCGGGTCGAGATAATCCCGGAACGAATCGCCGAGGATATTCATCGAAATAATAGTGAGTGCAAGTGCTATGCCAGGGAAGATGGTTATCCAGGGGGCGGCATGAAGAAAATCGCGGCCGTGACTTATCATCGAGCCCCACGAGGCGGTCGGCGGCTGAACACCCAGTCCCAAAAAGCTCAGAGCGGCCTCGCCCAGCATGAAGCCACCCAACCGCAGGCTGGCCGCAACGATGAGGTAGGGCGCGCAGTTGGGCAAAATATGCCGGAGCATGAGCCGCAGGCTCGGACATCCCGCAGCGATTGCAGCGGAAAAATATTCCGTTTCCCGTATCGAAAGCACCACGCTCCGGCTGAGCCGCGCGAACGTGGGCCAGCCAACCAGCGAAAGCGCTATGAAGACAGCCATGAGCCCCGGCGGCACGACCACGCTGACCGCTATCGCGAGCAGCAGGCTCGGGAAAGCGAGCGTGATATCGGTAAGGCCTATCGCAAAGGAATCCACCGGCCGCCCGAAAAAGCCGCCGGCAAGCCCGAGCGCCGTGCCCAGCAGGAGAGAGAGCACCGTTGCGCTCACTCCGATGCCGAGCGAGATACGCGCGCCGGCGAGTGTGCGAGCAAGCACATCACGCCCATGATTGTCCGTCCCAAACGGGTGCGAGATGTTCGGAGCCACCAGCGCTTCGTCGAGATTCACCTCATTCGGAGCGTGCGGCCATAGGATCGGACCGGCCAGCGCCGCTAGGATGATCGAGCACAGCAGAACCGCGGCGACCGCGCTCAATCGGCTGAGCCGGAAGAACCTCCTCCAGTCCGTGCGACCGGATGCCCCTGTGTCAGTCATTGCAGTCACTATTGTCCACCGACATGTATGCGCGGGTCGATCGCTGCATAGAGAACATCCACGAACAGATTGACGATGACGAACACGGCGGCCCCGAACAAGACCGTCCCGAGAATGACCGGATAATCATGTTTTAGTATGGCCGTCATCGCATATCGGCCGATGCCGTCCCATCCGAAAATCGTCTCTGTCAGCACCGAGCCGTTCAGGTAGCTGCCCATATCTATTCCGATGAGCGTGACAACCGGTATGAGCGCATTGCGGAGCGCATGCTTCAGCGCGACTGCCCCTCGCGATAAACCCTTCGCCCTCGCGGCAGTGATGAACGGCTGCGACATCGCCTCGAGCATGCTCGAGCGCGTGACGCGTGCGATAAACGCAGCCGAATTCGTTCCAAGCGCTATCGCAGGTAAAACGAGGTACGCCAGCGCGCCGTTGCCCATTCCTGAAGGCGGCAACCATCCGAGCCGGTACGCGAATACGAGCACGAGCAGGAGCGCGAGCCAAAACACGGGCGTCGAGATTCCGAGCACGGACACAACGCCCACGAGCCGGTCGGTGAGTGTGTTGCGTTTCACGGCTGAAATGATTCCAAGCGTGATTCCGAGCAGGATTGATACGGTTATCGCCGCCCCCGCCAATCTCAACGTGTTCGGAAATTTTTCGATCAAGCTTGCGGCAACCGGCCGGTTCGTATAGTACGAGCGGCCGAGCTCGCCCCTTCCGATGAGCGCGAGATACCTGAGGAACTGGGCGGGCAAAGGCTCATCCAGTCCCAAATCGCGGCGTATCTGTTCGAGTGTAGCCGCGTCGGCTCGCTCGCCGACCATCGCCAGCGCCGGGTCACCCGGCACCATCTTCAGGATTATGAAGATGATGAGCGCCACTCCGATGAGCGTGGGAATCGCAAGCAGGACCCTGCGCGCGACAAACAGGAGAAGCGCTGGCTTCGTTACTACGTGCAGCAGCCCGAGGCCGAGCAATGCGGCAATCGGCGCAAGCAGGAGCCAACCCAACGCGCCCCCCCTTCCCGCGTACGCCTGTTTTGGCCGCGCGAGAATCACTTCGGCGCCTTTGTCTGCATTGTATAGGGCTACCGGCTCATAGTCTTCCACCCATGGTTGCGCGAGGAAATAATCGGTCTGATGCCACAAGAACGCCCATGGCGCATCGTGAAACACCATCGCCTCGGCCTCTTGATACAGCGAGAGACGCTTATCCACGTCGGGCTCGCGTTGAGCTCGTTCAATAAGTGCATCAAACGCAGGGTTCTGATAGAAGGAGCGGTTGCCTGAAGCGCCCCAGTTCGACGAGTGGAAGACGGGGAAGAGGAAGTTCTCGGCATCAGGATAATCCGCATACCATGAAAGCAGGAAGAGGTCGGCCTCGCCGTCATTGACCGCCTGCTTAAACGCAGTCCACTCAAGCTGCACGATATCCACGTCGAGCCCGGCTTTTTCGAGGTAATACTGGATTGCTTCGGTTATCTCAAGGGCGCGTCGGTCAGCGCTCTGGAAGAGCTTCAATGGGTGGCGGGCCTCTCCAAGCGACTCCAACATCTGCCGCGCGGTCTCGGGCTCGTATGGATATCCCGCAAGCTCGGGATTGTGGCCGGGCAGCTCGGGCGGTATCGGGCCGGCTGCCAGACGAGCGCGTCGCTGCAGCACGACGTCCACGATTTTCTGTCGGTCAATCGCCATATTCACTGCTCGTCGAAATGCCGGATTATCCATGGGTGGTCTGCGGCAATTGAAGCCAAGATAATACGTGTTTAGGCCAATGCGCGACTTCATGTGCCCTCGCCACATTGGATCACTTGCAAGCCTCGCGAACTCTGCGGTCGGCACTTCAATGATGTCGAGGTTGCCGGCCTCAAACTCGGCCACGCGCGTGAACTCCTCCGGCAGCACGCGGTAGTTGACCGATTCCACGCGGGCACGCTCACCGAAATAGTCTTCATTCCGCCTGAGCCGAATGAGGTCGTCGTGTTTCCATTCCGCGAGCACGAACGGACCGGTGCCGACGGCATGGTCGGAGAAATCCTTGCCCCAGTGCTCGACCTCCTCTTGCGGAACGATATAAGCGTTGGGCATTGCAAGGAACCCGAGGAACACGGCCAGCGGGCGTTCGAGGGTGATTTTCACCGTGAAGTCGTCAATGACGCGGATGCCGGCCACTGAATCGGCCCGGCCTTCCATGAAATTACGCGCGCCGAGAACCGGCTCGAAAAGCCATTTCCGGCGGGAGCCGGAATCGGGCGAGAGCACGCGCTCGAATGAATATTTGATATCATGCGCAGTCACGCGCCGGCCGTTGTGAAAACGAACATCGCGCCTGAGCGAAAGGACATAGGTACGCCCGTCGTCCGCAATCTTCCATGCTGACGCGATGTCGGAGACAACGTTCATCTGGCCGTCAAACCTGACAAGACCATTGAACAGCTTCGCGGCGACGGAGCCGCCGGCGACGTCCACGATCATGGCGGGGTCCAGGCTCGTGGGATCCTGAGTGAGGGTGAGCTCAAGCGCGGAGAAATCTCTCTGCACACCGCCGCACGAGAGCGTAAGTGCAGCCAGAACCGCAGCAAAGAGGATGGCTAAGCGCAGCTTATTCATCGTGTTTTTTCATGCATGCTTCCACGAACGCGGAGAAAATCTTCCGGCGGTTCTCGTCAGCCATTTTCTCCGGATGCCATTGTATGCCGAGGATGAAGTGATCGTCTTCGGGCTCGATGGCCTCGATGACGCCGTCCTCGCACACCGCGGCAACCTTAAGGCCGGCGCCGACCGCTCGAACCGCCTGGTGATGGCTCGAATTGACGCTCACTTCGTCACACGCAAGGATCGCTTTCAAACGCGTGCCGTCCTTGATCTTGACGGTGTGCAGGTGCGCCATGTCGCCCGGCCGGTGATTGACAGATGCCGATAGCTGATGCGGGATATCGTAGTAAAGCGTGCCGCCGAAATGAAGATTGAGGAACTGCATCCCATAACAGATGCCGAGAAACGGAAGTTTGCGTTCGAGCACGCGTTCGAGCAAAACGCGGTCCTGCTCGAGACGGCATTGCGGCGCAAGCACGAGGGGAACTTTCGGAGCTTCGCCGGGCACGTTCGAGGGCAGGTCTTCCCCGCCGGACATCACAAGCCCATCGATGCCGGAGAGCAGCGCATCGTAGTGTTTCGCGTCGCGAAGATACGGCACAATGACCGGGATTGCGCCCGCCTCAGCAAGCGCATCCGCATACGAGATTTCGAGGATTTGGTACGTGCGCTCCGGATTGATGCGCTTGCCGACGTCAATGCACGTGCTGATCCCTATAACCGGCCGTCTTGTCTCTTCCGCCATATGTTTCAAGCCCTTTTCCCTTTTCCTCTCCCTTTCCAAAGGGGGATTGAGAAATCGTCCCGCAATTGGGGATGGAATGTAGGGGCACGGCGCGCCGTGCCCGTGCGGCCGCCAAGATCCCCATTTTCTCTGCGGGCGAACACGAGGTTCGCCCCTACAGGTGCGCATTTTTTGATAATTGTGGAACAGTCGCGAGGACGGACTATCCTTTCGCCCTTTCCCTTCTTCCTCCCCCTTTTCTAAAGGGGGATGGAGGGATTATCCCTTTCGCCTTTCGCCTATTACCCCTTTGCGCTCTCTGCGCCTTTGCGGTTCATCACCGCCTCTTCAATACTCCACCTTTATGAGACAAAGCCCGTGGGCGGGCGCCGTGGGGCCGGCGAGCGGTCGGTCCTTCGCCTCGATGATGCGCGGTATTTCCGCAGGCTCTATCTTGCCGCGGCCCACCTCAACAAGCGTTCCCACAATGTTGCGAACCATTTTATAGAGGAATGCGTCGGCCGTGATGTCGAAGTGATAGACCTCTTCGTCGCCCGCGCACGTGCTCACGATTCCGCCGCTGCCGAAATCAATGCCGAGGATGGTGCGCACGTGCGATTTTTCGCCACCGCCCGCAGCGGTGAACGACGTGAAATCGTGTTTCCCAATACAGGCTTTTGCCGCCGCCTGCATCGCCTCGAAATCGAGCTTCTCACGCACATGCCACGCGTACCGGCTTTGGAAGGGACTCAGATATTCCCCGCAGCCGAGCGCATACCGATACGTTTTCTGCTTTGCATAGCGAGGCACGAATCCCTCATCCACCTCGGCTATTTCAATCACGCGGATGTCCGAAGGAAGAATCCCATTGAGCGCCCGAAACAACTTCCTGGCCGGAAACGGGTCGGATGTCCTGAAGGCGCCCACCTGCGCGAGCGCATGGACGCCGGCATCGGTTCGACTCGCCGCGGATACGCGAATCTTATCCTGCAACACGGTGGCAAGCGCCTTCTCCAAAAGCTCCTGTATGGTGAGGGCATTGTCCTGCACCTGCCAACCGCCGTAGTTGGTGCCGTCATACTGAAGCACGAGCTTGAGCGCACGCACGTGTGAATATCCTCAGCGTCGAGACGGCCACGGTCTCCGTGCGAATGAGTTCGCACCTATGGATTCAGGCAAGACACAGGCCGTTGCGGGGACATAATACTTATCTTTCCTCCAAGAACCAAGGGAAAGGTATGGTTCGTTCCTCAGCCTCGACATAAGATGGAACAGCAAGTATTAGTATGTCCCCGGAACAACGCCAATATCCTTGCTCCCGCCCAATATACCGCGAGAAATGGATAAAATCAAGCGGGTGAGGTGAAAGGAGATATAAGAAGACCAAGTGATCAAATCTACACGGTCTGTCGCCGAAACATCAATGGCCGCACGTCATCCCGAGCCCGCCTTTTTGGCGGGCGAAGAATCTCTTATCGTGTTTAGCAAGAACAGGTGTTTCGTTATGCTCAGCAGGACATCTCTTGGGGATGAAGCCTGTGACCAGAGAAAACAGATGAATTCCTCCACCCTCAGACTTTTGGCTCAACTCTGGTTCCCGTGCTATAATATTGATTTAATTAGCTTTTTGAACAAGTCAAAGGGACGAAGGAGTGGTGCTATTTCATGCGTGTGTATGGAAGCATATTGGAGACCATCGGCAGAACGCCGCTGGTTCGGATAAACCGCGTCGTCAAAAACAAAAAGGCGACGCTTTACGTCAAGCTCGAGGGGCAAAACCCGGGCGGCTCGGTCAAGGACCGCATCGCGCTCAGCATGGTGGAGGCCGCCGAGCGCGACGGCACGCTCACAAAGGATAAAATCATCCTCGAGCCGACGAGCGGCAACACGGGCATCGGCCTCGCAATCGTCGCCCTCATGAAGGGCTATCAGCTCCACGTAACGATGTCTGCCGGAATGAGCGAGGAGCGCAGGAACATGCTGCTCGCGCTCGGTGCGACGCTCATCCTCACCGACCCGACAAAGGGCACCGACGGCGCAATCATGAAGGCGCGCGAGCTTCTCAAGGAAAATCCTAAGAAGTACTGGCAGCCCGACCAGTTCAATAATCCCGCCAATCCCGACATCCACTACCGCACGACCGCCGAAGAGATATGGCACGACCTGGACGGAAAGGTGGATGTGTTCGTGGCCGGGCTGGGCACGTCCGGCACCGTGATGGGCGCGGGCAAGCGGCTGCACGAACTCAATCCGAAGATACGCATCGTCGCCGTCGAGCCGATGCTCGGCCACCGGATTCAGGGACTCAAGAACATGAAGGAAGCGATTGTGCCCGGCATCTATCACGAGGACGGCTGGGACGAAAAGGTGAGCGTGGACGACCACACCTGCCACGAATACAGCCGGCTGCTCTCGCGCGAGGAGGGCATTTTCGCCGGAATGAGCGCCGGAGCCGCGTTCTATGCCGCCGTTCAGATAACCGAAAAGCTTCGAAGCGGCAATGTCGTGTGCATCATCCCCGACCGCGGCGAGAAATACCTGAGCACGCCGCTGTTCCAGCTCGATAACCAGACCGGCCACGTCATCAAGGCGTACTGAATAAGAATCGCCATAATAAGATTTCACCATTGAGTGGAAAGCAGGCGCGTTATGTTTAGGTCAATGACTTCCGTTGTCTCCACCGTTTCCAGTTTCGTGGCACAAGGCCATCAGACCATG
>QZKI01000035.1 GCA_003598055.1 Candidatus Abyssobacteria bacterium SURF_17
GATCTCAAATATCTGCGCGAACCCCTCGCGGAAATGGCGCTCTGCTAACTCGAAAGAACCATTGTGACGATGTGGTGACGCGATGAGTTCAGATTCCTTGGGTGAGAGCAAGGTGGCAAAAGTCTGGGGATCGATTTGCTTTAGCACGGCTCGCAACCAAGTATAAAAGAAGTCTGAAAGGTCAGCGTAACCAATGTTGTCGTAATACGGCGGATCCGTGGAAACCACTGGTTGCGATTGAAATTCAGGTGGAGGTTGTCTTGCGTCAAGCTGAATAATCCTTGCAGGCGAGCAATCGCGCGGAACAGCGTTTAAGGCCCCCGCTATCCAATCTGCCGCAACGGCATAGGATAATTTCCCATAAACAGGCGTGGCTTCTACGAAATCCCAGACAATGGGGATAGCTTGTCGCTGAAATAAATGCCCAACATTCTCATTTGTCGGATTCCATGTACAGAGGCTGTTCATATAGTCTGTCAGCCTAGATAAGGCGCATGTTAAGTAGAACGCCATTGCGTCTGCGTACGCTTTATCTCCTTTTGCATCATTTTCGATCTGCTCGTGAGCTTCTTTGACGATGTCACAAAGGGTTGAAAGAGCTGTTAGCTGCCTGGACGTAAACAGATCACAATGCCTCTTCATTCCGTACAGCTGGACTCGGAAGCCAAGTGCTTGGTGCGGCAGTTCCGTTTCCGGTGCCCACTCCGGTTTCGCTCTTTCAGCTGCTTGGACCTGCTTTGCCGAGGGCGGAAGATAAATATTTTGCTGGGAGCCTTCCGCGACGGCAGCTATCATTGTTAGGGTGATGCGCCCTGCTTTTCCTTCGTCACGAACGTATTGAAGTTCCACAGGACTGTCGCAAAAGATGCAGTGGGCGCCCTTCTTGCCGACAGTACCTTTCGAGGCGGGGCCATCGCCTAACCGAACCTCCCAAGTGACCTCTTTCTTGCGCCTATCAATCTTGGCGGAGATAAAAGTTTCTCTTCCCTTCTTTGTCGCGAGCGAGAATGAACGCACTAGGGGCATCTGCGCCTTGCAAGCAGGGTTGGGACACTTGACGGTTCGCGCCCAGAGCCAAATGACAACCCGCTCCCCGTTTGGTCCTTTGGGATAAAGTTCTGCCAGCTTTCTTTCCGCCCGTGCACGTATCCATTCACCATACCAGCGGATATCCTCGGCGAGACCAGATGTTCCTTTCCATTCCATCTGCCTTACCAAGTTCTTATTGTCCTCTGGGTGAACCGGTGGGCGATCTTTAAACTTGGACGGGAACTCTAAGAGTGCTCGCTGTATAGTTATCGCTACGGGATTGAGGTCGCTGCTCGTGACCTTCAGTCCGAGCCGCTGAGCTTCAAGCGGGATGCTTGCCCGTCCTGCGAACATATCCCAGAACTCAGGCATTTTGCCTTTGAACTGGGCACGAATCATCTCACGCGCCTTTCCCATGAGTTTTTCGTCGGTGGTCGCCTCCCACGTGGCGAGTTTGGCGACAAAATCGAGGAGTTTTTCACGCGCCTTTCGCGCTTCCTCAGGCTTCAGACCTTCGCCGGGATCGTCAATGAGTTGAGCAAATAAGATGGCACGCGATACAGAGAGCGGCGTTCGCGCCCACCAGTTATGGATGGCACGCGGGTGGCCTTTGAGGAATGGGTTCTCCGTTTCCGGCTTGGAACCTTCGTTGATGGCCGCCAGCGGCAAGGCTACCTCAATGAGTTTCTTGCGGTAGTGCTCCTTCGCCGTCATGTTCCTGCGTCCTCTCGAATCCGGTACTTCGCTGGGTACAGCGTGATTCTCTTGTCTTTGACCATTTGGATTATATCAACCCCGGAGATTTCCTTGGGCCGGTCGTCTTCATCCACAAGAATGAGACAGCATCCCTCCGGGTTGGCACGAATCAGATCCCAAAGCTCGGCCGCGATCTCGACGCCACCGCGCGATAGGCATTGTTGAGAAGCCCAGTAGCAAATCGTAATATTTCCCGTAACGTCGAACCGCCGCCAGTGAAATGGGCTTTCGCACCGCTCGATCCATGAACCATCCGGGTGAACGAAGCGACCCTTCGTCTCGGTCCAACTGTAACCATGGGCTGCGGTAAAACGCTCAAATAGCAAAGGCTGCCGCGGCTTTCGACCAGACCTTTCGGTCTCAGGCTTCTCATCTTCATCACTGCCGGGTGGGTGAGGTTCCTGTGTTTCATCCGGAGTGATGTCTTCAGTTCCATCTTCTTTGTCTCCAGGACCCTCCATCTCGCCGTTTCCGTCATCCTCGGGTTGCTCTTGCCCAGTGGAAGTTGTACTTGGCGCCAAGGCAACCGCTTCTTCCAACTCGAAGTGCTCTTCCATGTAGTCGGTGATAAAATCCTCATCACGTTCGATACAAGCCTTTATTGCCTCGGACACCGCCGCGTTTGCGAACGGTCTTGACAATTCGTTGACGAGCGCGCCAAAAGACCTCGCTAGGCGCCCGTCCCGAACGAAAATTGTCTTCTCATGCCAAAGCACGTCGGGTGAGTGAGGCTGACCAGCAGGCGCACCATCAATATATGGAGTCACGCTTATGGTCTTGAACGGCTGCCAAACTGATTGACTCATGCGGGATGCAATCTCGCGGATGCGGTTTGTTTCTGCCTCGTCACCCGTGTTCACTCGCTGCAGGAAACGGGCAATAGCAGCAAGCCAGGTTTTTTCCACTGGACTGCCCAAATTACGTGGCAGCTCCGGGAGACGATATTCAATGTTCCCGCTCAAATCTGGAAGCGAGGAGAGAGGATGGCGGTTGCATATCTCCGCGGAGAGCATTTGCATATTAGCTGTACGAGATTTGACTGCGGGAAACAGGTCTCCCCACTTGGTTAGGCTGTGCATTGTTAGACGGTAGCGAAGCTGGTCAACAGGAACCCAAGAATTATCCAGTGCTAGCCAGTGATGGCAGCTCTCCCATATCTGTATCGGATAGTGCTGGAGCGCCGAACGAACATAACGGAGGTCTGCCGGGTCGAGTACCCCACCAGACTTAAGGCCATACAACCAGTCGAGGACGAGCTGAGCTGAAGGGCGTTCGGCTACGCCAAGCCGTGACCACATTGAATAATCCTGAATGCTGGAGTGCAACATCGGCAAATCGGGGAGGTCCTCATCACCGACTCGTTGAAAAACTTCTGAAGACGTAGTCCACTCTCCGGAGTTGGTTAAAATCAATCTTTCGTTTTGGAAAATTTCACGTGCTTCTTTTAGTTGGGTTGAACTGCATCGAGCAAGAACCCGGTCGAGCGCTCCATACCACTTGATAATCTCATGCAAAAGCGGGAGCGGGTCAGGCGCTCCGGCGAGGGCCCGGATTCTGCCTATCAATTTGTCAAGGCCGGCTGGAGTATCGCGAACACCTAAAAGCCGGAGCAATGGCTTTGTTGCTTCCGTATCCAGTTCAGCGCGGACGAATGGCTCGACTCCCAGCAGAGGCTCAGTTTCCGGTGTTCGCAGATAGAGTTCAGTGGCAGCACGGACTTCTCCTTGCGTATCAGGTAGGCAGCGCAATGTTGAGAACCGCATAATCCAGGTCGATAGAATAGGTCCACATGAAACTTCCCGGATGTAGACATTGCCGTGCTGTTTCAATATTGCGTGCGTGCGATCCTTCCAGTACCAGTAGGGTGCTGAAACAACTCTCTCAAGCACCCGTCCCCATATTCCCGGTTCCTCTCTAGCTGCTTCCTCCCAATTCTTCAACAGAATATCATCAAAATCGAAGTCATGGAACTCAAAAGCCCCCCGAACATAAGGGTAATTCTGGGGTTTTTCGGCCTGTCGTGATTGGAGAAGCCTTTCGACCGAGCCTCGGCTCCAGTAGGTTGTGACTTTATCCCGCAACACCGAAAATGGCGCAAAGTTGCTCTTCGGAGAATTCATCC
Organism: Candidatus Abyssobacteria bacterium SURF_17; assembly: GCA_003598055.1. Lineage (GTDB taxonomy): Bacteria > Abyssobacteria > SURF-5 > SURF-5 > SURF-5 > SURF-17. The sequence goes on from QZKI01000035.1 coordinate 3,908, forward strand.
AATCTTGCCATGCCCATTTAGTGCACACCTTTGATTCAGAGAAGTAGTCCTTGTGAAGGAAATGTGACTCGCGCCACTCTTGCGGAAATAGGTCTGCAAGACCGGCGTCAGGCGCGGCGATTACTCCCTCCGATGGCTTTCGCTGTTTGCCATCCATGGTTACGCACAGGAACTCGTCCGGTGTCCGGGCATCTAAAGCCGCCATGACGTGGGCAATCCGAACACAATCTTCAAGTTCCACATTAGAGCGAGCGAAGAGTCGGCGACAAGCATTTCGAGCAACTTCATTCGCATCGCTGGGCCGTTCAAGATTGAGGTCGGACAATAACTGGCGGCCTGCGTCAAAGTCTGCGTTCTGGTTAGTGGCTTTACCCAGATATTCCACCCACTGCCGGTCAATGACTAGAACCAACTTTGACAAAAACTCCCAACCTTCGTCGCTAACTGTCTCTTTTTTTGAAGAAAGGCGGATAACATCCCTTGCAGGGGACAAGGTGTCCTGTCCCTCGACGGGGATAATAATGGCCAACCGACGGCGTTTCCATGTGTCGTAGTCATTACGAAAGGCCTTCTGGACAAGACACCAAAGATGTAGCAAACGGTCAAATGTATCCGGACGCGGCACTCGTTGTCCGCTCATTAATCCATCGACAATTGCGTTCGCATCGAGCAGGTCGAGCTTTTCCCATGACTGAAGCCTCCTCTGCGCCTGTTCAACAATCGTCTCACAAAGGACATGCTTCTGACCATGTCCAAACACATTGAGCAAGTCGCTGGGAGGCCATACAGAATACACTTCCTTTGGCAGGGCTAAGCATTCCTCCTTCTTGACCAAGCTGCCAGCGGTGGTCAAGAGAAGCGCTGTGTCGCCAGTTGCCTCGATGAATCCTTGGCAGATGGCTGTAACGGCATCAGCCTCTATGGAATCACCTGGTTTTGCCTTCTCCGGCAGAAGGCAATACGCGCGAGCGCGAACATCGAGGGGTAACGAGGCGTTCTGAAGCCAGTTGCATAGCGTGTCTCCTGCAAGTCTGCCAAGACGACTCAGAAGCCAGCGATTGGTAGGAGACATTGACGGATTCTTTATCGCAGTTCTGGCGGGGTCCTGTAGGAACGGCGCATTACACGAAAAGGGCAATCCTACCTTGACACCGGTTGGAAGCACAACGTAAAGCCGTTGTTCGCCCGGAAGTCCGACGACGAGTTCCACACGGCAGGGTGGAAGATGCAGGTCCGACGTATTACGTTCTTGACGGATCTCGCTTATCGCATCCTCCGGGATAACCTCTTCCGGTGAGCGGATAATAAGAAGCTCCCGTTCTCCACAGGTAGTCAGTCTGACCCTCTCGGAATCCATGACCGGCCCGGGGCCAAGGATTTCCTTCCGCAAGGTGACGTTGCCAATGGTGAGTTCACAAATGCTGTTGAAAAAAAGGAGCGAAGTCGGACTTCCGACCCATTCCTCAAGGTTCTTCTTAAGTTCACGCTCCCTATTAGGGTCCTGAATTTTCATAGTGACCCTGGTGACGTTTACTGGGCTTGTGTCGTTAATCCACACAGGTTCGGTGAAGCGCCGCTTGTGAAAACGCACCGCCAGTGACGGCGTCAGCACGTCCACCGTGTCGCCAAGGCTGAAAGTGGACTTGAAGCCAATCCCGCGAAATCCGATGGTGTGAAGCTTGCGCTTGTTGGAGAACCCAAACTTACAAAGGGAGGAAAGCTCTTCTTCATCAAAGTCTTCGCCGTCGTGTTCAAATACGAAACTTCCATCAACAATGGACGCTCGCGCGTGCTTCGCACCAGCATCATCCGCGTTCTGCAACAACTCAGACAAAACGTGCCGCGGACTTTGCACCTGGGCGAAAAGCTGCTTCCATGGTCCCGCCAAATCCGGGTCGGAGTCAAGCTGGTTCCACGTTCTCCGAGCACGCTCCCGCACCTTATCAAAGAAATCGGGAGCCCTCCCGTATGGTTTCAGAGATGGATTGCCCGATAATCCGGTCATGAAGGCGCCTCTCCATGGGAAAGAAGTTTCTTCAGGTCATAGTTGACGCTTGTGACGCCAAAATCCGGTTCTTTCTTGAATGGCTGCCGCACATAGACGGGCGATTTGGTTTTGTCGGCCTCCACCTCGACGATGGCCAGGATGAAGTCGTCCGGTTTGTTGAGAGCCGTCAGAATTTCGTTTTTGGTAACAGTGACTGTCGTCGCACCGCTGGCGCGCCCCTTTACCTCGATGAATAACAATCGACCGGCACCCGGAATTCTGGACTCCACATCATATCCAAGATTCTGGTCGCTCACGTCAAGCGGTTCGCGTCCAAGCTCTTGCTCCATTGCAAGCACTGCCTGCATTGCCAGCCCTGCCACACGTGTAGTTTCTTTGGCGAACAAAGTCAGTTCGGTACTCGATTCGCCTTTAAGTCTTCGCAGGAGGCTAATCGGAATGACTATTGCACCTCCGACGACAACCGGCGGTAACGCCGAGAGACGACGCTCCTGCTCCAATTCCTCCATGCGCTTCTTGAGGCGGGACTCCAACTCGTTAGCACGTTCACGCGCTTTGGCAGAATTGATTCTGGCATTCGCTCTGCCAGCCTGTTCCTGAGCTTTTAATTCTTCAGCCCGATGGTCCCAGTAGTTGATTTCCTTCGTGAGGCGGTCTTTCACGGCTGCCATGGTTTTGGCGACAAGCTCTTCGCGGAATCGTCTTACTTCTCCCATGTGCCTGGGGACAAGATGCTCGATTGCGAAAGAAACGGCCCTTTCTTCCACATTTTCCTTAAGCCATGAGTCGGTAATCTTGGCATCAACCAACTTTCGCTCTTCTTCAGTTGCGGGTCGGTAGTCAAGGTAAGGCGCATACCCGGCCATTCGGGTGTGGCCATCGGGATACATTTCCACGAATTGCAGCTGACGCGACACAATGCGGCGATTCCCCTGACGGTCCGCGCGCCCATCTTGAATTGAATGCTCAATATAGAAAAGCACGCGCAGGTCTTCCCCGCTGGCTTCATCGGGGTCGACGAGGAGAGCTCCTCGCCGCAACAGGTCGCGGTAACGTTCGAGAATGATGTCTATCGTTGAATCCAAGAGCGGATGGCCTGGGCAAACAAAGGACGCCAACGGTTTTCCGGGGACACTGATCAACTCTTTGTGGAAAGTGACGCGCTCGTAGCGAGTCAAGACGGGCTGCCCTGTTCCAATTTGTCGGTCTCGGTTTCGAATTGCCGCCGGGACATGCGTGATTTCATATCGGCGGGGCTCGCGTTCACGGATAGTCCCTCCCAACAGTCGGAACGCTTCAATGAAGAAGGAGGCGATGAAGTGGGGCTGCAACCTTCGTGCTTCTGCACGCTCCATGTCTTCCTTGATGCGACGAACGGCGGCGGCATCCAAAGTTTCATGCGATAGAGCATAATCGGCCAGCAGTTGCTCAAGGTGGTCGCGATCAACAACCGCATCGACGACGCGGAAGAGCCTCTCACGGACTTCCGGTTGTTCGCCATAGCGGATTGCCTCAATGAGAAGTTCTCTAAGCGATTTCTCCTGAAAAAGCTTCCCAAGGATGTTAAAGACTTGACCGCCGAGGGCTTTCCTCTGTTCATCGATTTTCTTAAGGAGTCGATGATAGACCTCACCTTCCCGCGTTTCATGGGCAACGAGATTCCAGAGGTGGCAGACCTCGGTTTGGCCAATGCGATGGATACGTCCAAATCGCTGCTCGATACGGTTTGGGTTCCAGGGAAGGTCATAATTGACCATGAGGTGGGCACGCTGCAGATTGATGCCTTCCCCGGCTGCATCTGTGCCTACCAGAATCTGTACGTCTTTGTCTTGCGTAAATGTTTCCTGTGTTTTCCTTCTGTCTTGGCGGCCCATACCGCCGTGGATTGAAACCACAGCCTCAGGACGGCCTAGCAGCTCCTTGAGTCGGTCTGACAAATAGTTCAGTGTGTCGCGATGTTCGGTGAAGACGATAAGCTTTCGCCTGTGGCCACGTGCATCGAACATTTCAGAGTTGTTCTGTAGGAGCTCGGAGAGTTCTTCCCACTTCTTGTCCAACTTGCTGTACCGCACCCTGAGCGCTAGTTCCTCCAAACGTCTCAGGGTGGCGATTTCCGCTTCAAGCTCCGCAATGGTTCGAGCAGCAGAAGCTTGATCAACCACCACTTCCTCAGTGGTCTCGACCTCCGCGTCGGGGGCATCGTCAAGGTCATCGATATCATCCTGCGTGATAGTAGGTAGTTCCTGTGTGGTATCAAGAGGGATCTCGGAGCCTCGCCTGAGAAGTTTCTCCTCGCGCAGGCGCTTTTCCAACCGCTCCCGACGGCGCCTCAAGGATTGATAGATTGCTTCTGGAGAAGAAGCCAGCCGACGCTGGAGGATGGTTAAGGCAAAGCCAACGAGATTTCCGCGGCGGCCCTCACCCTCTGCTGATAGACGGTCGGCGCGGTTCATCTCCTCACGGACATATTCCGTCACCGCAGCATAGAGCTTTGCTTCCAAGTCAGAAAGCTTGTAGGTGACCGTATAGGCCCACCGCTCGGGAAATAGAGGTGTCCCGTCGAATTTGAGAAGGCCTTCTTTTGTAAGGCGACGCATGAGGTCAGAGGCACTCACGACATGGACGCCGTCACGGAACTTACCCTCGAATCGGTCTCCGTCAAGAAGCGCCATGAATAGCTGAAAATCTTCCTCTTTGCCGTTATGAGGAGTTGCAGTCATCAGCAGGAAATGGCGGGACAACCGGGCCAGACCCCGACCAAGTTTGTAGCGCTTAGTTTCTTTCACTTCGCCGCCGTAGAATGAGGCATGCATCTTGTGGGCCTCGTCTACCACGATGACATCCCAATCCGTCTGATCCAATTTGGCTATGATGTCCTCATTCCGGCTCATCAAATCGAGGCGACTGATGACGAGATTCTTCTCCGCATAGGGATTGCCTGTTCTTGATGCTTCGATAGCAGATCGGTCAACAATGTCGAAGGGAAGATGGAATTTCGAATCGAGTTCGTCCTGCCACTGTTCAGCAAGATTTCCCGGGCAACAAACTAGGCAGCGATGAAGGTCGCCCCTGATCATCAGTTCCTTTATGAGAAGACCAGCCATGATGGTCTTGCCTGCGCCGGGGTCATCAGCAAGAAGGAAACGAAGGGGTTGCCGCCGCAGCATCTCTTCATATACAGCCGTTATCTGGTGCGGCAATGGTTCGACTATTGACGTATGAATGGCCAGGAGCGGGTCGAATAGGTGTGCGAGGCTGATTCTGCGCGCTTCCGAAGCAAGGCGAAACTGCGCGCCATCACCATCAAAACTGAAGGGTGTTCCTTGGGTCACAACCTCAAGGGAAGATTCGCGGTCCCGATAAAGTAGCTCGTTCGCTGGTCGTCCCGAGGCATCTTTGTAGGTCACCTCCACGACAGCAGAGCCATGCCACTTTACATCAACGATCGTTACCAGGCCATCGGGAAGAATTCCCTTAACTGACGCACCTCTTCTTAAGTCCTCAAGCTTCGCCATTTTTTCCCAATCCCCTTTTCAGATTACTGTAGCTATATTAAAGCAACCGTCCCGGTATTCCCCCATCCCTTCTCTCCACAAAACTCTTCGAGGAGGTCGCGTTCCCTGTGCGTGGCAAGCTCGTAGGCATGATGTTATCCCCTCGATTCTCGGCTCAAGGAAGGAGAAGGCGAAGATTTGCCTTTAATTTAACTGAATTGAAGAGAAAAAATCAAGTCCTTGTTCAGTCCCAGCGATTGAGACTCCAGAACCCGGCAATAATTGGCGGAAAGTGTACGTTTTCTCAGAACCGTCAAGGTGGCCAAACAGAGCAGCCTCTGGTAGAATTGTGTCAAACCTTGAGTTGGGGACTGGAAGCAGGGTTTTCGGTCTGTGAGGCGAGAATTTCCATTGACGCTCCACCTTTGAACGCGAACCTGGAGCTTCTGGCAAGAAAGGGCGTCCTGGCAGTGCACGCCTTTTTCACTAACCACAATGCGGGATGTGCTCCCGGGTCCATCCAGCTTTTTCGGGAGATGTGGAGAGCATGAGCTAAGCTGAAATATCAGTGGAGCACGCAAGGAGAATGTGCCATGAAGAAGTCGCTCGGTGCGAGGACGTTCGTGTTGCCGACGCCTGCGTGGGTCGTGGGCACCTATGATAAGCAAGGGAAACCGAATTTGATGACTGCGGCATGGGGAGGTATCTGTTGTTCCAAGCCTCCCTGTATCGGAATCTCTCTCAGGAAGGCCACGTATACCTATTCAAACCTCATGGAGCGGAAGGCCTTCACGGTAAATGTGCCTTCGGAAAATCACGTGAAGGCGGTTGACTTCTTTGGCATCGTCACGGGGAGAGACGTTGATAAATTTGCTGCTGCAGGGCTCACCCCCATAAGGAGCGACGTGGTCGATGCGCCTTATGTGAAGGAATTTCCCTTGGTCTTGGAATGCAAGGTGATCCACACAAATGAAATTGGATTGCACACCCATTTCGTCGGTGAGATCCTGGATGTCAAAGCTGACGAATCCGTGCTCGGGACGGAGGGATTTCCCAACGTTGAAAAGGTGAAGCCGATCATCTACTGCCCTGACGTTCGCACATATCACGCCGTCGGCAAGTATCTTGGACAAGCATTTTCCATTGGAAAAAACATGTGATGGTCCGCTTTTGGCTTATTTCAGCGGCTGTCTCGGGTTTTGCGAGTGTTGCGCTCAGTGCCTTCGGAGCTCATTCACTCAAGGGTGTCCTGGATGAATATGGAAAGTCAGTGTACGAAAAAAGCAGTGCTTTACCAGATGTTTCATTCGTGCGCGTTGCTTGCTGTCGGGATCTTGCAGAACTTGTTGAAAGAAGCGAATCTTTCGCCTGCGGGATGGGGCTTTCTTGTGGGGATTGTCCTTTTCTCAGGAAGTCTCTATCTGCTGGCAATAACAGGTGCAAAGTGGCTTGGAGCAATCACTCCATTTGGAGGAATAGTTTTCCTCTTTGGATAGGCCTGGCTTGTCTTTGCGTTGGTTAAAGCTCGTTCAAATTAGCTTGCGCTACCACTTTATCCCCGAGAGGAAGCTATCCTGACCAGCAACAACTCAAAATAAAACAATGCTTGACTTAGGATATTGAATATTGTATGATTTGTAAACCTTGACAGCGTGTCGTTCTTAGACACTGCGCCCTATTCGTGGACCTTTTTCTTCTTGCAGTATTCTTCTCTCTAGGAGAATGCTAATGCAACCCGCTCCTGATTGTCGTGGATTTCCTTTGCAAGCCTTGTGGCATACTTCTTAACCCTTTTGTGAGAATGTATTATGAGCGCGAACGAAACGGTAGCATACGAGGTGGTCCCGCTGACACCCATATGGACTGCGGGAGTTAAAGGCTGTGACAGGATCCATGAAACTGCGATCATTGGAAGTCTCAGGTTCTGGTATGAAACCGTTATCCGCGCTTTGGGGGGACAGGCCTGCAGCCCAATAGATAAAGACTACCACAGAAGCCCAAGGGGCAAGAAATGCGGGCTGGAGACGACCAGGACAGGAGATATTGAAAAGCTTTGTCCGGCCTGTCGGATGTTTGGCTGCACCGGTTGGAGTCGAAAATTCTTTCTGAGAGTCAAGAAGGAACCTCAGATTCAAAGAATCACCGCATCAACCCATCATCATAAGCTGAAGAGGACCATTAAGATTCCGATTGGCGATTTTTGGGGCCCCTTAACCGTCGAGTTTCGATTCCTGAAGAAATGCGATCCAGAGGAGAGACAGATTCTGAGATTCATCTGGGAGACTCTCTTAGCGAAGTATGTAGGCATGGGGGGAAAGGTTGCTCAAGGCGGCGGGCTTTTCCGAGTAGTGAATTTGAAGGGTAAATTCATTGAAGCAGATGAGGAAAAAGCGAACGAGGAACTCAAGGATTGGGTAGCGCGCGCCTGTCAGGCTGTCAATGCGCAATGGAATGACCCGGATTTTGAACTGAACAAGGCTCTTTTTAGGGAATATTCTCTTGAATTCAGTTCGCAGATAAGCTCCTTGCTTTTCCACAGAAACGTCTGTTCAAACCACGAGGTACAAGGAGAATCTAACATAATCGACTTATGGGGGCGTTATGGTGTTCTGCCGATTGCGCATGAAATAAGGAGGGCCATCAGAGGAACCTTTACAAATCAGGCAAAGCGCCACCATGTATTTGGATCCACCGACCGTAATGGTGACGAAGCGAGCCATGTATCGGTATCTCATTGCTTCCGTGAAGGGAATTCTGGTCGAGAAGTCCACTTCCGCGTTGCGTATTTTCTGGACGATGGATTTGGCATGACCGATGTAAACGCTATAGAAAAAAATCTTCTTAACAAATCTCGGCTCGAAGGTTTTTTGAATCCCAAGGGCAAGGCAGGCTTGATTCAGAACCTAGGCATGATATCGGGCAAGAGCAGGACAGGAGAGGACCTGTTAAGAGATGAACTCTGAAAGTAGGCCCCATCCGTATGACTTCTATGTATGGACAATGACACATGGAGAGTCCGTCGTTTCCGCTGTGCAACATCCTACCCGACTCAAGGCCTTGAAAGCGCTTTTTTCATGGGGCAAGACCTCCTCAAGAGAGGCCTCTTCTGAAGCGCAAGATATTATCGAGTCCGAAAACAGGAGCTTAAGCCGATCCCCTTACAAGACGCTGCTTGATCAACCCACTCCTCCATTCGATAGACTGCCTCCTCACTCTTTTTTCATCCAAATTGGGTTCGTTCTCGAAAAACCTTACATCTCTAGAGATGATGACCGCTTCTATTATTACGAGAATTCGATCAAGCGGGAGAAGGTTTTCAAAATTCCGATGGTCGCGGCGACAAGTTGGAAGGGGAACCTTCGATGGACTGCCACCAAGTTGCTCACCGAGGAAATGGAAGAAGGCAAGGTAACGCCGATGCAGTTTGCCGAGTGGAGACTGCAGCTGAGGTTGCTCTTCGGGCCCGAGAAAGGTGACGAAGGTCCTGAGGCGAAGGACTTGGCGAGATACCTCAAAGAAGCGGGAGGGGCGCAAGCTCACGACTGCTACAAGAAACTTTGCATAGACCACTTCGCAACACTGGGAGTTAATTCCCTTGATGAATCCCCACACCACAAAGGGCATTTGTATTTCTACCCGACTCATTTCAATGGGATCGCTCTCGAAGTGATAAATCCCCGGCAAAGGAAAACTCGCACCGGGACCCTACCTATCTATTTTGAATGTGTTCCCGCAGGGGCAAAGGGTTCATTCTCTCTCTTATACGCTCCAATAGGGCTGATCGGATTGGAGCCGACTGTTCAGCGCTCCATTGCTAAGCTAGCTCTTTTACGGACGCTGGAGGCTCTTTGCCACATGATGCGAACCTATGGATTTTCAGCCAAGAAGACAAGTGGATACGGGGTGGCTTGTGAAGAATTCGTAAAGGACCAACAGAGCTTCATAGCGGGCATAAATGGGAAATATCTTCCCCGAGAGTTTGCTGACCTCACAAGAGATTCGAGGGAGATAGCACGCAGTATATGGGGAGACAGCAATGAATGACCTCGCCCAAAAGCTAACCAATGCCAGAAGCTTCATCCTCTGGTCGGAGTTCGCCGCCCTGATCCACGACATCGGCAAACTGAGCTATGCCTTTTACAAATATAGAAAAGAATGGCACACCAGGCCAAAGGGTTATACCCAAGATGACCCCCATTCCGACAAGTTCTTGGAGAAACACGACTCCATCATTCAGAAATACCCTTTATTGTTGAAGCTATTCTCCGTCCCCGTGAAACGAACGAATCTTATTGAAATCTACAATAAGGAGCTAGGATTCCCCGATAGCGATGATTTTTCTGCCCTTACCGCAATTCAGACACACACCACACCCAAGGGCGTCCTTATGAAGATGCTCAAGGCGGCCGACGTAGTGGACAGCGCAGAAGACCGCAACAACCCTCTCTTCTCTGCTGAACAAACTGACCGACTCAAGAGAACCGGCCCTTTTGATGATGTTGTGTACCGGACCAATGTCTTCGGGCCCGAAACCTGTGACGACCTCGTTCCGGTACATGAAATGGAATCACTTCGAAATGGCTTATATGAAGAATTTAGCGGATTGCTTCCCTCGATCTGCAGGACCAACTCTGTCGGTCCTTGCGAAGTCAACATACGGTTTGAATCCAGTCTTCAAACGCAGCTCCGTCGAACCATTAAGCGAGTCTTTCGGAAAGGTCTGTCCGACACGACCCGCCCGCAGAACGACACCACTCTCTGGGAACACTCGTATGCAGTCGCATCACTATTCAAAATCATATTGGCTCATTGGATAATTCATAAAGAACAGCTTGACGACTATAAGAAGGTTACGTTTGATATTTTCGGCGTTGGCTGGGACGGATATCGGTTCATTTCTCAGGGGCACAAGATAACCGACATAACGGGCCGGAAGGGATTGATTGAAAAGATTAAAGAATCCATCGCAGAAATAATAGAATACACATACCCAATAGGAAATCGGATATATGAGGATGACAACGGGATATACTTCATAGTTCCCTGCTTGCCGAATAAACTACTGAGTTTCTTGAAGGAAAGTATATCGCAAGTTTGCGCCAAAACGAGCGATGGAGAACTTTCGCCCCATTTTTCGCATGTACCGAGAACAAGATTTATTACTCAAATCATACGGGCGCTACGAGATGTTCGCATCGTCCGGGCCGCGCCCTCGGGGGAAACGACCTCATATTGCAGGCAGAAATTGGAGGAGTTCTGGGTATCAGCGCAAGAGTCATTGATCTGTCCTGTCTGCCAGAAACGTCCCATGAAAAAAGAGCGGGTCGCTTGTAATACATGCATTGATAGAAGAGGAGGATTTTCCAGGAAAGCCGTCGAGGAGGGACAAACGCCTTTCATAGAGGAGATCGCCGACAAGAACGGCCAGGTCGCGCTCATTGTCGGGAAGTTCGGACTTGATAAGTGGCTGTCGGGTGAGATGGTCCGGACACTGATGGTAACGGATGCTCGAGGACTCGAAAATGAGATCAAAGACCTGGGTAATTCAGCCGAATTTAGAGAGGAAGAGCTGAAGAACAGGGAAACAATCGAAAAGAGGACGAACAACCTATACGAATACGATTACAAGCGCGTACTTGATGATATCGGTCTTTGCATGCGCGAGAGCTATAAAGATGACCCCGACGAATATGCTTCCAGCATTCTTGCTCTTTATGCACGGCGCATTTCTGGACATGCGTTGAACAGAGATCTGAAAAGAGCCCGTGAGGATTGGGAGCGATTTGGCTGCAGTGGAGTGATCGAACACGGAAAAGACCTCTCCCCATATTTTTCCAATAAGGAGGAATTCATTGCTAACCTCGTGTGCTGCAAGACCCCGACGCCTTCAACTATTCTCGATGTCTGGCACTCAACCCAAGAATTCCTGAGAGACCTCTGTAACTCTGACGGGGGAACGAAGATTCCGAGATTAGCCCCATGGTTGGAAGAAGAAAGGCTTCGTGTACGATTGCGGCCCACGCTTGTGCCTTCGGAAATGGCCAATGAGTTCGAGGTTTGGGAAGGCGATTCGGAGCCACTACTCTCGAGCGTTGAAGTCTACAGAAGCGATGACAAGATATATATAATAGGTAGTCGGGCGGTTCAAGAAAAAACACAAGACCTCACATCGGGTACAAAACTCACGTTTCGTCTGAAGAAGCGCGAATGGGAACACGGAGGGGCTCCCATTGAGGTTGATGCAGAAATCGAGGGGCATGATTATTTTCGCCCATTCCGTGAAATCACCTCCACTCCCGATGCCTTCATGGTGCTCGTTCCGGCAGACAAGGCGATAGAGGTCACCCAGAAAATCTACGCGCGCCATGTTGAGCGGTTCGGCAAATGTATCGGGCGATTCCCTTTTTCGCTCGGCAACATATTTTTTCCGAAAAAGACACCCATGTTCGTCATCCTCGATGCCGCGCGCCGTATGATTAGCAATTTCCAGGAGTTATCCGACCACGAAGAAACTTGGGAAATAGTAACGCGGGCCGACGGATTGCCGAACTCGTTCATGACAGCCGCACGCGAACCGGTTAAATGGGGGAACGTGAATGTCTCCCTAGGCGCTGGCAAATCTGTGGATTATCATCATCCTTACTTGAGAGTTGCCTCCGGCCAGAATCTGAGCGACCGAAAATCATATTTTAAGACCGTCTGTGGTGAGATCGTTCACTTCCAAGACCTTGAGAAAGGTGATTTCATTGTGGTAACGCCCAATTACTACGACTTCGAGTTTATCGATGCTACTTCACGGCGGTTCGGCCTCCATTTGCAGCCTGTTGGCTGCACGCTCAAGAGAAAACACCTATCCTTCAAAGATTCCCTGACACGACCGATGTACGCGGAAAGGCTTCAAGAACTCTCCAGCATCTGGAACCTGTTGAAGCACGATTATGGAAACACCGGCAAGGTGAGCGACACCAAACTCCATGCGATACGAACTCTTCTCATCGAGAAATATCACACTTGGAACCGCGATGGCGGAGGGAACGAATGGGAAGAATTCTCACGGATAGTTCTCAAAAAGGAACTGGGAATTGACGATTCTGACTCCAATCTCAAAGTGTTGCACAGGGCGGTTTGTGACAAGACGTTTTTTGAATCGCTGGAACTTTACTACACGATAATGAAAGAAAGAGTGTCTGTATCAGTGTAAATTCCGAACCCGCGACCAATACGGGAGGAAAAACAAATGGCCGCCAATGAAATTGAAACCTTATCGCCGGGCCTCCAAAAGACGTTTTATGCCCTCAGCCTCGATCCGATACACGTGGGTACCGGAGGCTCACGACTCGGAAGGGTTGATAACATGATTGTCCGGGATGCCGGGACGAACCTGCCCAAGATTCCGGGCACGAGTATCGCAGGTGTGGCACGGGCCTGTACCGCGATGAAGGTAACCATCGAGGGTAATCAGAATAAGTTCCCGAATTGCGCCGGAAAGGGTGGTGCCGGAGGAGACAATCACTGCGGTGATAAGGAAAACTGTCCGGTCTGCGCCACATACGGGTACTCCAAGGGCGGAGAAAAGCTGAGCTTTCAGGGATTGGCCCAATTCTATGATGCGCGAATACTCTTCTTCCCCGTTTATACGATGTACGGCCCTCGATGGATCACCAGCAGGTCCATCCTCGAAGACGCCGGATTTACTGTTGAAGCCCCCGGGCTTGAGGACAATCAGGTCGCTTATCACGAAAACGCCCAAACCACCCCCAACGATATCAATATCGGATGGCTGATGATGAAGAAATGTGACGACAAGCCCCTAAAGTTCACTAATACCCCTGATGACTATGGTCCTATCTCTCAAGAAGACGAACTCAAGTCGATTCTCAAACATCTTGTCCTAGTACCCAACGACTTGATTCATATTCTGGTAAACGACAATCTCGAAGTCAGAACATCCGTTTCCATTAATCCGGCCACCGGCGCGGCGGAGAGCGGAGCGCTCTTCGATTACGAAGCTATTCCCCGCGCCACGGTTTTCTGGTTCGATGTCTTCTGCAACAAGCCGGAGTTTTTTGGGATAAGAAAACCCGTTACTTGGGTTATGGGAAATGTCGAAGACGGCCTTGCCTATCTTAGATGGCTGGGAATCGGCGCGATGAACACGCGCGGCATGGGTAGGATGAAGATATTGAACTTTGAGTAAGACATGAAAAAAAGGGGCCTCAAAAATGACAGACGGGCGTGAGAAATCGAACCTCGACCTGGAATGCGTCAGAGTGGCGGGGAAATTGAAGTATGAGAAGGATATCAAGGAACTCGAAAGAACCATCACAGAACTTCTTGGAGTGCTTCAGCAGGAAGGTATTTTTGCCTTTTACCTGAAATTGCTAGAAGAGGAAAAAGACAGCGACAGAGGGAAGGACCTGTATCTCTTGAGAAGTAACCCACCATTTCATTTTATGCTCACAGCAGATAAGAAAGCGAAGATGAGCACAGAAATACCGGAATCCGACATGAGGAAGTTGGAGATCAAGAAGGACATTCTTCGCTCTATTGAGGACATAGTAGCCGGTTTTAACCTCGAACAGATTATACTGGCTAAACATCTCTTGGAACGAACACTCGTCTATATCAGGTATAAGGCCAAAGCGCTGAAACCACGCGGTGAGCAGGCCGTTGGCGAACAGGATCAAACCTCATGAGCTGGGTAGTATATGAACTCCTCTACAAAACGACCGGCCCGGTCCGCATCGGTTATCACAAGCTCGGTTTCATTCAGCGGACTCGCTACTACATCCCCGGGCGCACCATGTGGGGTGCAGCCACCGCTTTGCTCACTCGTGCACTGCATGGCGGCGCAACTGAACCCGGACACTACCAGGATGTCGGCCAAAAACTTATGAACAAAGAAATATTCCTGAGCTACTTTTATCCATGCTTCCTTCGGGAAGAATCCAGTGAAAGAATAATCTTTTTTCCCAGATGGATAATGGGCGACCCCGAATGGTTTTCCGCCGAGCCCTCACGACTCGCTTATGGCAGTTTAACGGAAAGTGAGTTTGAGGCACGCTTCATCGCCTCCTTCGGACAGACGGCTATTGAGCCGTCGCTATTTGCAGCCGAAGAAGCCAGCCTGCACGAGACCGAATTCATCTGCGATAAGATTCGGTGCGATTCGAGTGTCCAACAGCTTTATTTCATCGGTTACCTTTTCGTGACCGGTGAGATGCCCAAATTCGACAATAGGGACATCGGCTGGGAAAAGGGAGATTACCGGCTCAAGGAAATTCTCTCCACGATATATGTGGGTGGAGACCGAACATACGGTGCGGGCAGATTGCGACTGAAACAAGACGAATCGGGACCGCTCCGACCGCAAGGATTGCTCTTCGACCAGTATGAGTTCGATCCCCATTCGGGAAGAATAAAGGTGCCGGAAAGAAGTCCGATTCTCGCTCATGTCCCATGCAGCTCCGAAGAACTGAAGGGCGACTTTGAGCCGATTGTCAGCCTCGAATACTGCGAAAAGAAGGGTCCCGGACAAAAGCCTACTGTCGTATCGGGCCTTCACTGGACTCCCGGCAGCCTTACCACTAAGAAGAAGTCATTCAGCATCGGCGCTTATGGCATCTGGGAAGAATACAAGGAAGAACGGTCGCATGGATAAGTTTCGGTCGACTCTCGCGATATTTGCAGACGTAATAACCGTGATAATTGGGTTGGCGCCCGTGCTTGGTGCTATCGCATTGGCCATTTACTCCAATCTCTCCCGCTCTCGGTCAATGCTCATTCTGGTCGGAGTCGTGGTTGTACTTTATGTGGCAGGACTTGTAGTAATCCTGGTGAAATTCAAGGTCCTCCACATTTATCAATCCGGTATGCGCGATTACCTGAGCAAGGAATCCTTAAAAAAGTCAAAAACATATCGCGAGAAAGCAACGTCCACGTATCGCTACCTCGGCATTACCGGTTCGACGCTACTCTGCGAGATCGGGGAGTGGATGAAGCAGGACACGAATCCTGACATCAAATTTTACTTTCTGCTGCTTGATACAAACTCGCACCATTTGGAGAGGCGGGCTCGCGAAAAACACAACTTCGAGCCGCCATACGACACGCCCGAGAAGATACGGCTGGTAACCGAATACAAGCAAGGAAAACAGAAATTGCAGGAAGGCTGTGTCAACGAACTCAAGGCCACGAGGCCCGGCAGGGAGGGCAGGATCGAATTCCGTAAGTACAGCGAGTATCCCTTCTGCTGGATGGAAATCATGGATGACGAGACTATTCTCGCCGGTCTGCTATCGAAAGAAAAGAGCGGCATTAATTCGCCACTTATGGTGCTCAGGAAATCCGGGAACGATTATAATCTTTTCAGCATGCACTGCGAAATGTGGCAACGTATCTGGGAAAACTCCAACCCTTTCTGAAACGCCTCGCCCTTCACGTTACTTCCAGAGCCTCCACAAGCCCCTTCTTACCGACTTATCTGAAGCACTTAAAGTTGCCTAGCGTGAGCTAAAGCACCAGCCTTTCTTTCGACCGGAAATCCGAAGTCGAGAACTTGGGACTCTTAGCCTTGCCGAGCATAATACCTTTTTCATCAGGCCTTAGAGTCCCACTAAGGGCCAACCGCCTATAAGCGCTCAAGACGTAAAGTCGCAATACCTTTTTCATCAGGCCTTAGATTCCCACAATATCTGACAGATTTGACCAATCGACGGTGGCGTAGTCGCAATACCTTTTTCATCAGGCC